>JBHLRQ010000009.1:0-53324 GCA_048882385.1 Candidatus Thorarchaeota archaeon
CTGCAAGTTTTCATTCTGAATCATTCAATCTCCACGAAACTTCTTTCGGGTTTCCTTGAATCGTGTCAGAGGATGATAGTTGAAGATATAGACCAGAACTATGAATATGAGCCACATCACAAACGCCGCAAAAGCCAATGATTCGAGATTCAAAAGTAGAAACATCAGGATAATAACAATACCAAACATCTGATACATGGCAAATGCAAAGAGTGAAGCAAATTTGGCCGTTCTTGTCATAGGAGGAACATATTCGCAGAAGTACAGTATGTACCAGAAACTCCAACCAATAATGAAGAGAAGAAGTTCAAAGATGAGAGCCAGAAAGAAAAGAATCACTTGGGCAATGAACAGACTTGGATCTGGAAGTTGTGTCACAAGTAATGTGATGACTGTAAATGTGAAAACAGCAAATAGAGAAGCGATGTTGACACCATTTATCAAGAATGAGATGTAATCTGAATAGTCCCTCTTTTCGGTTGTCATTTGCGAATACCATTGTTTCGTTTATCGAGCTTCAAAATAAAACCTATGTACGAAATTAGTAATTCTGGAATTTTGCGGGATGATGTTTCCAGATGGATTTTTTAAGGTAGTTTAGCACAGGGCTCAAGGTTGTTAGAGGAGAGATTGAAATGGGTACTGATGTCTACAGAACACTCCAGATGCACCTTGACAGTATGCCAGCTGGATTTCCTGCCACAAAGTCTGGTGTTGAAATTAGGATTCTAAAACAGCTTTTCTCACCAGAGGAGGCGAAGTTGGCTATCCAAATGAAATACTCCACGTATCCGAATGAGCCCTTGGAGAGTATATTTAATCGTTTGAAGGAAACTGGTCTATCTTTAGAAGAACTGGAAGAAAGACTTGGCACAATGGCGAAGAAGGGATTAATTCACTCCAAGTCAGAGGCAGGTCAAAAGTTCTATAGTGGTGCTCAATGGGTTGTAGGCATTTATGAGTTCCAAGTGAACAAACTGACCAAAGAGCTTTCGGATGACATCCATCAATATAACAACGAGGCTTTTGGGAGAAACCTGTTCAGTGCCCGACCAACTCAATTGAGAGTCATCCCCATTGGAAAAAGCATCAAACCAGAAGACGGGGTCGCAAGCTATGACGATTTTCGTGCGATGCTTTCAGAAATCGATGGACCATTCATGGTGACTAGTTGTATCTGTCGTCAACGGAAAAATCTTGCTGAGTCTTCATGTAAGGTTACTGAGAGAGAGGAGACCTGTATTTCATTCGGGGTCATTGCACAAATGTACATTGACCAAGGGTGGGGTCGTGAAATAAGTAGGGATGAGCTGTTTGAGATAATAGAAATGAATGAACGAGAGGGTCTGGTGTTACAGCCTAGCAATTCTCAGAAACCGGATTTCATTTGTTCCTGCTGTGGTTGTTGTTGCGGTCTTCTTCGCGGGAAAGGAGCCATGCCCAAACCGGTTGATTATTTCTCAACAAACTATCATTCTGTAGTCGATCTTGACCTTTGCACATCTTGTGGGACATGTGTAGAGCTTTGCCAAATGAGAGCATTGGGTTTCCAAGAGGATGTTCTAACCATTAACATGGACAGATGCATAGGATGTGGAGTTTGTGTAGCAAATTGTCCCGAAGAAGCAATGAGTCTTCACAAGCGCGATAAAGAGATAGTTCCACCTAAAACAATGGAGGTAACATTCTCACGCATCGCTGATAATAGACTGCAAACGTAGACTGATTTTGTATCTGTCACAAGTCATATAACGGAGCCTTATTTAGCGGCCGACGTCTTCAGGATAAGGAGGCTCCAAGTTTGAGCGACCACAAGAAGCTTTACGATCAAGTTTTCAGTTTGATAGAATCTCATGACGATTGGATGAGTAAAACACTCAATCTCATCGCCTCAGAGAATGTGTCATCACCAGCCGTCAGGTCAGCAATTGTATGCGATTTCCGCGACCGTTATGCAGAGGGGTGGCCCGGCGAGCGTGTCTATGCTGGATGCAAATACATTGATGAGGTAGAACTCATCACGATTGATCTAGCAAAGAAGCTGTTCAAGGCGGATTTTGCAGATGTGCGACCAATATCAGGTGTAGTAGCGAATCTAGCAATGTATACTGCAGCAATGGAACCAATGGAGAGGATGATGGCATTATCCATTGCTCATGGCGGACACATCTCACATGCACGAGCTAATCTTGGTGGAACTGCAGGTGCAATAAGAGGACACAAGGTTCGAAACTGGATCT
Organism: Candidatus Thorarchaeota archaeon; assembly: GCA_048882385.1. Lineage (GTDB taxonomy): Archaea > Asgardarchaeota > Thorarchaeia > Thorarchaeales > Thorarchaeaceae > SMTZ1-45. The sequence continues at coordinate 2,241 of JBHLRQ010000009.1, forward strand.
TTGATGATAGAGAATTCAATATCGATGTTGATGCAAGTATTGATCTCATAAAGAAGCTTCAAGAAAAGGGTGATGAAATTAAGTTCCTTCTCTTCGGAGGAAGTGTGTTTCCGTTCCCACACCCTGTCAAAGAGTTTCGTGACATTGCTGATGAATTTGGAATGACTATTGGCTATGACTCTGCTCATGTATCTGGTTTGATTGCACAAGGACTCTTTCAAGATCCTTTGAGAGAAGGTGCAGACATAATGACTGCATCAACTCACAAGACAATGCCAGGACCTCAGCACGGAATTGTACTAGCCAAGGAGGAGTTTGCAGAAGCCATCAAGAGAGCTTCATTCCCAGGACTACTGAGTAATCATCATCTTCACAATGTGGCAGGTCTCGCTGTCGTCTTGGCAGAGATGACAGAGTTTGGCGAAGCATATATGAAACAGATTCTGAAGAATGCAAAGGCTTTGGCTCAGGCACTTCATGAGAGGGGTTGGAGTGTTATTGCAGAGCACAAGGGCTTCACAGAGTCACATGTGATTCTAGTCGATATAACTGAAACGCCACTGAAGGACGGAGCCACTGTAGAAGAAGAGCTCGAGGACGCGAACATCATACTCAACAGGAATCTCCTACCATGGGACAAGAAACGTGGCAGGGACTACAAGACTCCTGGAGGAATTCGACTTGGCACTAGTGAGCTGACCAGGTTGGGAATGAAGGAGTCGGAGATGAATGCTGTTGCTGAGTTCATGCATCGTTTAGTTATGAAAGGTGAGAAGAAGGAGAAGATTGCGGCAGAGGTTGCAGAGTTCCGTAAGGACTATCAGAAAGTGCACTATGCTTTTGATACAGAAACAGACGCTTATGCCCATCTACGGTTCATGTAGGATCCGTGAATGGACAGGATCATTCGAGGGATTTCTATTGGACACCAAAGAAGCACAAGATATGATGCGCAGAATCTATTTGAAACGCGACAGAGCCCGTGGCGTGAAGGGGACCCTGAACAGGACCGTTGAAGAGCTTGAGGAGCTGAGAGAAGCGATTCGGAACAGAAACTCTGAGTCAATCTCAGATGAGGTTGGGGACGTGTTCGCCTGGCTGTGTTCCCTAGCAAATCTGTTGGAAATTGATCTCTCTGAGGCTCTATACAAGAAGTACAGCAATGTCTGTTCGAAATGTAAGAAATCACCCTGTGAGTGCCCTGAATAGCTCGCTCACAAGATTCTATTTGATTGACGCCTTTAGTCGGTCATAAAGATCTTCGACTGGACTTTTCTGGTTGTTCGCGGGTTTCATTAGAAATGCCAACTCAATCTCTCGACCAAATACAGGCTTGATTAGTTTTGAACCACTCAGTAGGTCTTTCCTTTCATATAATGCGGGTCTATTGTAGAGATGTTCGCCACTGAACTCCAAGACTCTCATACTCTTTGGTAGCTGTAATTTCACCCTACCTTTCTTCTTGACCTTCTCAAAATCGCTGAGATCTAGGTAGTCAATGCTTCCATAGTAGGGGTGCTCGAAGAGGTCTGTGTATTGAAGACATATACTCCTAGTTTTTGCAGTCATTGGTATATTAACTGCAACACCCGGATGAACCATTACACTGGCGCTTGATGACCGCCTTAGACGAGATGCATCATCAAATCCTACTAGGACAAGTCGTTTGTTTGTGACAATGACTCCAGGACCCTTGTTCTTGCCGACTGGGTTAATGACAGAAAAGGCGCTGCATGCATATTCTATGTCTTCGTCAGGCTGGAGAATACGCTTGGCAATATCAATGATCATTGCTACTGTTATTGGGTCAGACTTCTCAATGCCAAGACCTACAGGGTGCTCAAATTCAACCTCGAAGTTTCTCTCGGATAGAATCTCGGAAATCATGGGGACTATTGGAAACATCCCTTCGAGCCCAATGCTCGGGTATCCTCTACAGAGAAGCTCGACTCCCAAGTTGAACAACTGTTGATTAGATTCGTCATCTGATGTACCTGTTATTTCACGAAAGTAGTTAGTTATTGCTTCTTCGAGCTGCTCAAGCCCTTTTTCTTCTGTTGACATCAACTTGAATTGTAAATCATATTCGCCTGCAACCTGAAATCTCTCACAGAGTTCTCTAAGAGTGTCAGTATACTGCTTAACTCTTTCAACTACACTATCATACTCACCCACCACGACACCATCTCCAGCATGTTAGTGACTCCTTCTTTAGAACATAACTTCAAGATAAGTTTTGACTGGAGATCCTTTTCTATGGTCTGCTTTGAACTCGCGGTGGACAGATCCAAGCCTAGCAGTCCTTCTTTCATTCAAACAAAAACGGACTTGTTTCACATCCCCTACGCATCCTGATGATTTGAATAATGATGACATTGTGAAGGCTAGTAAGTTACCATTGTTCAAACATGAAAAAACGTCAAGAGCAACTAGAAGAAGCTGAGATTCTGGAACGTCAGATAAAACGACTTCAAAATCCGAATCTACACAAGGTTACAGTTGCTGTACTCTCGTGGGGGAATGACATCGAATCGGTAGATCATGACACGCGCCGGATTGCAGGAGCTCTTGTGGGAGGTCTGCGCCCAGACAATGAGCAGGATGAGTTTCGAATCGAGTACAAGAGAAAACGAAAAGACATTGAGAGGCTCATGAGTAGTCTTCCTGTTGGAAGTTCTTCTATTCTGTCTTCAGACCAAGTAGCAGGATACATGATCTTGATTATGTAGACTGTGGATTAATTGAAATTCTTCAACTAATGGAGACAGCTCTCACATCCTTTTTCTTTTCCTGCTCTTTGGCATGGTATGTTCATTACAATTCTTCCAGTAGCCTTTGCCTTTGAACATGTGTTTAATAAGAAATGTTAAACCAATATGAATTTGCGAGTGCAGATCCATGATTATAGAAGCCGAATTTTCATCTGAAGGCGCGACCCTAAGAGGAGTGCTTTTCCTCCCGGAATCTCAAAAACAGAAACCTCCAATCGTCATTATGGCTCATGGAACGTCAGCTACGGTAAACATGGTGATAGACAAGTATGCAGAGGTGTTCTGTAGGAACGGTCTAGCAGTCCTACTTTACGACCACCGCAACTTTGGAAGGAGCGGAGGTGAGCCAAGACAGGAGATTAATCCATGGGTGCAATGTAGAGGCTACCGTGATGCTATGAACTTCGCTGAGAAACGAGAAGACATCGACACAAACCGATTTGCACTTTGGGGTGACAGCTATACAGGCGGGCAGGTTATCATTCTAAGCTCTATCGACAAGCGGGTAAAGGCCATCGTCGCTCAGGTACCTGTCTGTGGAGAGAAACCACCCCCTGTCGAACCAAATAGGGACAACTTCGAAACCATCAAAGACACATTCTTGCATGGTGACGTCCGTGGCTCTCCCGAAACCACAACCGGTCCAATCCCAGTTGTATCATTTGATCAGATGAGCTCACCATCGCTACTAAAGCCGATTCAGGCTTTTCGTTGGTTTATGGATTATGGAGGGCGCCCAGGCAGTCAGTGGATTAATAGAGTAACGCGTGTAATACCAGAAACGCCGATGCCTTTCCACCCGATGCTTTGTGCGCCATTCGTCACAGCACCCACTTTGATGATGGTAGCACCGGAAGACGAGATGGTCCATGCAGACTATTCTGTCGCGAGGCAAGCATACGACCTTATACCTAGCCCCAAGCAGTGGTATGATATCGGTGGCGGACATTTCGGACTTCTCTATCACCCGAGTGAGCTATTCAACGAGGCGAGTCAAGTTCAGGCTAGATTTTTCAAGAAATGGCTCTCGACTAGTTAAGTCAATCAAGTGCGTAGGCTTAGATGGTGTGTGCTCTCTGGTCAATCTGCTCGATATCAATCGGTACACAAGAGTAGATATCGACTCTTGTGAATAGACTCCCTCTTCTACAATTAGAAGAGTTAATAAACCTCACCGGGTGAGGACAGCCATCCTCTATGTATGGTGATTAATGATGCCTAAGACTGCTAAGAAGAGAAGAAAGAAACGCGGAGAGGGCCCAATGCCATCGGGAGGCGCGGGCTTAATCAGATTCTTCGAAGACGAGACCCCAGGCATCAAGGTAGGGCCCACATTGGTTGTGATTCTAGCAGGGATACTTGTGATTGCAACTGTGATTGCACACATAGCAACACTAGGTGGATCCTAAACTACGCAATCAATTGTTCAGAGTGAACATGCCCTAAGGATTATAAAGAAACCAGGGCCGGGTGGCTCGGCAAGGACTGGTGACTGTCAAATGAAAATAAAGAGCGAACTGAACAAATACTGTCCCAGATGCAAAAAGCATACTGAGCACTCCGTATCCATAGAAAAGGCAGGAAAGAGGAGGAGCATGGCAGAGGGTGAACGTCGGATGGATCGGAAGAAGAGAGGCTATGGATCATTTCCAAAAGCAATTCAAAAGAGGTTCGCCAAGACTACTAAAAAGACTGTCCTGAAGCTCAAATGCAAGGAATGTGACCACATTATCCAGTCCAAGAGCATACGCATGAAAAAGGTCGAGGTTCAAAGGGCGTAGGTGATTTTGATGCCAAAGGGAGATATCGTTCAACAACCAAAATCGCGGTTTCTAAAGGTCAAGTGTCTAGACTGCGAAAATGAGCAGATTATTTTTGGGCATGCTTCCACAGAAGTAAAATGCCTGAAGTGTGAGAAGGTTCTAGCAAAACCCAGCGGCGGAAAAGCTAAACTGGAGCCAATTGCTAGGGAAATTGAAGTCCTTCCATAGGATGTAATTAAAAATGGTCCTGAAACGTGCTGAGTGGCCACTGCCAGATGAGTATGCTATTGCAGTAGCAACTAAAGTAGCAAATTATGGAGCATATGTCATCCTACCAGAGTTTGGAGATAAAGAGGGCTTTATTCACATCTCAGAGATTAGTAGCACATGGGTAAGGAATATCCGAAATCACATTCATGAAAATCAGCGCGTTGTTGTAAAGGTCTTGAAAGTTGATACCGATAAGATGCACATTGATTGCTCTCTCAGAAGAGTATCTACTGAAGCTAAAAGGACCAAAAACAATGAATGGAAAAGGGCACAGAAAGCTGAGAAGCTTCTAGAACTCATTGCTAAAGAGAATGAAATGACACTTGAACAGGTCTACGAGAAAATTGGTTGGCCAATTGAAGACGTCTTTGGGGAGATATACAAAGGGCTTGAGCTAGCATCTGACGGTGGCGTTGATGTATTCGAAGAAGTTGCTGCGACAAAGAAGCTTCGAAAACAGGTTGCGGATTTAGCGCAGCAGCGAATTGAGATCCCGTCCGTTGAGATTGATGGAGAAATGACAATCACAGTACCTGGCCCAAACGGAGTGGAAATCATCAAGAAAGCTTTGTCCACAGGTCTTGTAGAAGGGAAGAAAAACGAAAAGTCTACCACAGAGATCTATACACTTGGTTCACCTCGTTACAAGCTTAGAATTGTTAGTCCGGACTATAGGGAGGCAGAAGACATACTCTCCAACATTCTTGGTCTGATAACAAAGACCATCGAGAGTAATTCTGGAAATATCAGTTTTGTACGAAAGTAGGGGTCTGAAATGACTCATCTCTATAAATGTCAGAAATGTGGAGAATACACACTTGATCAAAAGAGATGTCCAAAGTGTGGAGGTTCTGTAGCTAGTCCCAAACCCCCTAAATTCAGTCCACAAGACAAGTACGGAACCTATAGGCGAAAAGCAAAACGAAAGACACGTGAACATTCTGCAAAATAATCAGATGTGGTTTAGAAAAGAGAACGTGGCGATTGATTCTGATTCAATCGCCAGTCTTGTTTGTTGTTAGTATAGTTCAACTGGTACCCAGAAAGTATTCCAACTAACCGTGAATGAAGGGTCACCAAAATTCACGTTGTTCCACCAGAGTAGTCTAATCTGATAGTTCATTCCAGGGGACATTGGAACATCCTGTGGATCTCCACCATCCAGTGGTACGATGAACTCGATTACATTCTCGCCTGTGGCAAACTCAGTCGAGTTTGTGCCTGTCGAGTCTTCAGCCCAGGTTCCATCATAACGGATATGACCATCAAAGTCCTGACCATTGTAGTTTACAATACGAAGGTCAGAATGCTCAGGCTGTCCGATTGGTGAGATTTGTATACCAAAGGCATCATCTCCTAGTGTGTAATTGTCCATCTTGATTCCATAGTAGATGTGGGTGGAGTTTGCCTCTGTATACACCCTGGCTTGATACCCGCCACCGAATGCAACGGGATAGCTAGCGAAGCCGAGTTCAGACCCGTTTATTCTGCCATCGAGGGTTGCTGCAATACCAGACAGGTCCAGAGTGGGATTCCAATCAGCCTCAGTCATGTTTAACCACTGATAGTACATGGTGTAATCAATCTCATAGATCTTGACGGTGCCATATGATGATGAGATAAAGGGTTCTTCGAACACTCCATGAAGGTCGACTGGCATATGAGAGGTCCAATCATCATCATTCCAGAGGACCTGATCAAGACTGATACGTGTATCAGAAAGCCCCAAGATGTTTGCTTCTTCTTGGTCTTTTGGCTCTCCATATGACAGAAGTCTGTAGAGTGTGGACTCGTAGAACGCTTCCAGAGTTACATCATTGGGTCCTAAATAGGTGTCATCGTCAATGACATTGCTCCCGAAGTTGTCCTCTGCAATACGAACCATCCACGGCCATTTTCCTTCATCTCCACCAAATCCTTGGTATCTATGACCAAAGTACACGAGTACGTGTGTCGTATTCCATTTCTTGAAAGTCTTCAATGAATCCGTGAGATTGAGCGACATCAATGCATAACCCATCATGGCCACTTGCGTCTGGTTGAGCGTTCCATTATCTACTATTGTCTTTGCATCGGATCCACTATTTATCCAGTAGCCATAATCCCACCAACTTGCTATTATTGACCCGGTAGGCAGATTATTCCGGATATAGGTCATGGCTGTCTGCCAATCTGTGGCTTGACCACTTGATGACAGAGGAGCCTGTGCAAACTCAGGATTGCCTACCTGGTAGGATACGTATTGTACTCCCAGAATGATGTTTACTGAGAGTAATAGTCCAACAAATGCAAAAGCTGTAAGAGCATGCTCTGATGTCAGAGAAGAGCTCATTCTAAACCTTCGTCTCTCAAACACTGATTTCTGTGTGATTACTTTTGCAAATGGTGATAGGATATTGTATGTAGCCACTGCAGCAAGGACTGAAACGCCGGGAGCAAGAATCAGACTAAGACGAATCATGCTTCCTGCAAAGTAGACTGATGTAAGTCCATAAATGAGTATAAACCAATCTTCATCGCGACCTCGCTTGAATGCAAAATACATGCCTAGCGGGAAGAAGAAGATCAGTATCAGGAGTGTGTTGTAAAAACTTCCCCACGGACTTGGTAAATGCTCAGCCACGGACGCGAGTATTCGTTGATCTAGTCGCGTGAAGGGATTAATCACTGTAAGAAACTTGGATCCAAGCCGTAATATCGGATTTGAACTGTATGGAGTGATTTCAAGCTCGGAACCACCAGCATACAATATGTATGCAATAACACCAATGAGAGGTGTAATCAAACCGACAATTATTGGTTTCATATATGGTGACAGCGTACTGGCGGTTGTTTCACGATAGCTCCCAATTCTAAGCCAGATTTCATAAGCAAACAAGACCCCTGCCATTCCCATTGGAGCAAGAATTGAGAAATCAGTGAGGTTGTGGAAACCATTTCGGGGAATCAAATCCCCAATGAAAATACCTAATGCTATTGTAATCATGTAGGTGGATAGCAGGCGTTTACTATATCGCCCCATTATCAACATGACACCAGCGTAAAGAGCAAGAAAACCAAGCATGAATTCTGCAGCACCCCAAGAAACCAGAAGGTATCCAAGTGATGCACCAGCTCCGACAGCAGATAGAGTAGAGCCACGTTTTAGACTTCTCAAGAACAAAAATGAAGTCAATACAATAGCAAATACGCCAATACACTCGTTGTCATAGAAACCAGCAACTGTTCGTGTGAGGAACGCTGGAATAAATGCCATGAAGAGACCACTGAGAAGACCAACTGTATTGTTTGAGAGTTCTCTTCCCAGGAAGAATGCCACAACTGCTGTAAGTGCACCCATAAAGGCTGGGAGGATTATAGAAACGGTGAGTACGTCAACCTGAATTCCGAGTCCATTCAGTAGGAAGTAGAATAAGGCACTAGTGAATGGAACACCAATGTAGCTGGTCCTCGCCATATCGCGCCCCCAAGGTACCCAAGTAGCATCATCATACCAAGTGAAGAAGGCGCTATATCCATTCTCAGTAACATAATCAGTGACCCGTAACTGGAACCAGGGGTCGAAAGCACGGACTATTGGTTGAGTGTCAATCAATGGTTCTAGCCGTATTAGTAGGGCTGTTGTGAATATTAGAATAACAATCACAAGTAGCATGACGGAACCACGTGAAATCTTTGCTTTTGGTCGATGGAATACCTTACGTAGGAATCTGCCAGTAGACCTTCTAAACTTGCCAAATGACATATAGGGTGCAGTCTCCGTGCTGTTTCGAACTATCGGCATCGATTTTGCGATGTGCTAAAAAGGTTGCTGTTAATAGGAAAGTCGTCCTATGCTATAAAGTGCGCTAAACCGGAAATTTGGATTAAAGGAGCATGGAAGAAACAAACGTTTCTTGACCATGTTCTATTTTGAACTTATAGTGACTCTATGAACGCTTTGTATCCTGCAGCATCCATGAGTTTAGCTAAGTCAGCATCAAGATTTGATGGTTTTATTTTAAACATCCAACCCTTGCCATATGGATCCTCATTCACAATCTCAGGAGCGTCCTCGAGCTGACTGTTAACCTCGACAATTTCACCAGCCACTGGTGTAAAAATATCTGAGCTTGCTTTCATAGACTCAACAAGTCCACATTCACTGTTAGCCTCTAAGACCGTACCAACTTCGGATATTTCCACAAATGTGATTTCATGAAGGGAGTCCTGAGCGTAATCAGTAATACCAACTATGGCAATGTCTCCCTCAACCTTGATCCATTCATGGTCTTTGCTATATCTCAATCCTTCTTTGATTTCGGTTTCACTCATTTCAGATCCACCAACGTTCTGCGAGAGACGTGCCTAACATAAATCAGTTTGGATATTTGGTTCTTGAGGCTCCATAGAGTTCTGTATCAAAGAACGGCCACTTTGTGACCTCAGCCTTTCTTACTCGTCCTTTGATGTCAACCTCAACTATATCACCTTCGTCCACCAATCCGGGAGTGACGTATCCCAGGGCTATGCCTCTGTTAAGGGTCGGTGCTAGACCTCCACTAGTTGTTTCACCGATGGGGTCACCGTTTTTCAATATTGGATAATGTTCTCTTGGGATTCCTCTGTCAATCATAACAAGACCAATCCGTATTTTGCGAATTCCACCCTCTTGTTTGTGGTTTTTGACAACGTCATATCCAATGTACTGAGGGTCCACCTTGAATTTCACCGCATAAGGGATTTGAGCTTCAATTGGGGATGTTTCTTCATCGAGCTCATGGCCATAAAGAACAAATCCTGCTTCTAGACGGGCAGAGTCTCGAGCACCTAAACCACATGGTCTAATATCGAACTCTTTGCCTTGTTTTAGAAGCTCTTCCCAGAATTCAATTGCTTTCTTCTTTCCTTCATCATTGAAGGGAGTGTCTAGAAGAAGTATCTCTACGCCATCCTCTCCCGTGTACCCAGTCCTGCAAAGATAGCAGTCATATCCCGCAAGGTTGACAGGATACGACGAAAAACGAGGGTACTCGCTTACATCTCTACTGGCCATCTTGTTCATCAGCTTGAAGGCATTTGGGCCTTGCACCGCGATCATAGTGATTTCACGAGATTTGTCCTTCACTTCTACATTGAAATTACTCGCATGTTTCTCTAGATGATCTCTAATCTTGGGACCGTTCGCTGCATTTGTGATCCAGATGTATTTCTCCTCTCCGACTCGGTAAAGTGTAAGATCATCATGAATTCCACCGTACTCATTGAGACAGGTTGTGTATTGACCTCCGTTGATGGCTAGTTTACTAACGTTGTTGGTTGTCAATGTCTGAAGGAACTCAGCTGCTTGAGGACCACTGATTATGAATCTCGACATATGTGAAGTGTCAAACATTCCAATACTGTTTCTAACTGCCATGTGTTCCTCTCTGATGTCGGTGTAACGAACTGGCATTTCCCATCCTGCGAAAGGGATAACGTCACCATGCTTAACGTGCCAGTCATAGAGATGTGTGCGTTGTAATACATCATTCATGTGTATGCACCTGTCAAAAGACACTTGGGGGTGTGTCGTAGCGGAATCAGTATCATTTTATTTCCTTCTATGCAGCTATGCATTTGGAGGAACTCGATTCTTGGCTAGCGTGAGAGAACTCAAGATTGGACCAAAGCATCCAGTTCGTGTTATGGGAGTAATCAACCTATCTCCTGAGTCATTTTACAAAAAGTCTGTTGCAGGGAGTACTGACGAGTTCATAGAGATGCTTAAGAGAACTGTTTCAGAGGGGGCGGACTTGATTGACATAGGCGGAGCATCTACTGCTCCTAAGAGCATCTATCGCACTTCAGACATATCAAGAGAGGAGGAAATCAACAGGGTCAAAGCTACGATGGAGTTCATTGATGATATCAAACAACCAGTTTCGATTGATACAACATCAGCAGAAGTTGCAGAGGTGGCTCTTGACCTAGGTGCTTCAATGGTCAACGATATTTCTGGTTTTAGACATGACCCGAAAATGGCGGAACTGGTTGCGAATCGAGGTGTACCAGTAGTGCTTATGGCGAACTGTGGTTCTCCCTGTACTAATATTAAGGCATCTCTCAACTCCCTGGAACATAGTCTCACAATAGCAAGAGAACATGCGATCGATTCCAAGATGATAATCCTAGATCCAGGTATTGGGTTTGGAAAGCTACCAGAAGTTGACCTTGAGATCTTAAGAAATCTAGATAGATTTGTGAATCTAGGATATCCGCTCCTAGTCGGTGTGTCAAGGAAGGCATTCATAGGTCACCTACTCGACCAAAATGATCCTGATGATCGTTTGATTGGTACTATAGCGGCGACGGCCATTGCAGTAATGAATGGTGCAAACATAATTCGTGCTCATGATGTGAAGGAGGCAAGAATTGCAGCGCATCTTGGTAGTGCCCTGCGGAAGCGTTAAAGAATGAGTGAATCATGATGGAATGGAACGAATGGCATCCAATCTATTTGGACATTGTTGAGAGGCTGGAACTGGATGTTGGAAGAGACAAAAAGGCAACGGAACTACTTAGTCGTTTGCTTGCGGATATTGACCCTCAACCGTTACTTGATAGATTACGAAATACAATTGCTGGGAAGACCATCATAGTCTGTGGAGCAGGACCTTCACTTGATCGTCATTTGAAACAACTTCAGGAAGATGATGAAATATCAAAGTCGGTCATCGTTGTTGCAGATGGTGCTGTTTCAGTAGTTACGGAACAAGATATCGATTGTGATATTGTCGTGACAGATCTGGATGGAAACTTGGAACATCTCAAAGATGCTGCCTACAAAGGCGCTTTACTAATTGTCCATGCTCATGGTGACAACATGGATGTTGTAGAATCAGTTGTTCCAAAACTTGGTAACATTCTAGGAAGCACTCAAGTCGAGCCAACAAATCGAGCCTTTCTTTGGGGAGGATTCACGGATGGGGACAGAGCCTGCTACATCATTAGGGAGTATTCTCCTGCTAAAATAATACTTGCAGGAATGGACTTTGGCAACACTGTAGGCAAATGGTCCAAACCAGGACATGATGCTCATTTTTCTGCTGGAAGGATAAAACGAATCAAACTAGAGATAGCTGAGGAGCTAATCTCTGGTCTACTGCAGCGTTCAGAGATTGAATACGTACGCCTGAAATAGACTGGAACGTCATAATTCATTGAGTTGGGATGAAATCCCTAACCAATAAATCCAGCTTTTAGACTCCAAAGATAACTGAAGATTAGGAAGGATACACCAGCCATAATCATCCCCAGTACCATCAGTCTTGTTGCATAACCAGGTTGGAACACGTATTTGGAGCCAAAATAGACCAGTCCAAGTCCACATACTCCTACAAGGATGACTACTGACGCAACAATACCTTCCATGCCCAACTGTTGATCAAGTCCAGGAGCAATAAGAATTGGTGCTCCTGAGGAGCCTCCTGCAATTGCAGGGGGTGATCGAACTAGTGTATAGATATTTCCACCGAGGACGAATAAGATAACTACAAATATGAGCCCAAATATGACTATGTCCGGAGGACGACTTGGCATTCTGAAACTGGGCCTAGTGAGTCGTACTCTGGGTCTTACAATGATCCTCGGCCACCAAGGCTTCAAGTATCTTACCTCGACGGCTCCCAATTTGTGTCTGCTTTTAAGACTATCGCGATATGCAAAGATGTACTAGTCTGAATTACGTGCTTGCGCCACAATGGCTATTTGAGAAAGAGAAATGTCTGTAAATGACAAAGAGGAGAAAGAGAATACTGTGTCTAGAGTAATGATCATCACAGAAAAACCAACTGCTGCAAAACGGATAGCAAACGCTCTCGATGATGATCAAGCACCTGTTGAAGTAAAGAAACGTGGAGCTTCATATTATGAATGCAAAAGAGGTGATGATGAGCTCTTAGTGATATATGCACTTGGACACCTCTTCGAGCTGAAACAGATCGAAAAAGGTTGGACGTATCCACGTCTGAAAACAAAATGGGTCCCAAAGTATGAAGTTGAAAAGAAAGCTACGCAGACAAAGCCAATTATAAATCTGATAGGAAAACTGTCGAAAGATATTGATTCCTTTGTTGTTGCTACCGACTTTGATATTGAGGGCAGTCTCATTGGATATCTTACAGTGAAGTATGCCTGCAAAGCTGATCCAGCAATGGCACATCGGATGTTCTTTTCCACTCTCACAAATAATGAGATTCAGGAGGCCTATGACTCGATGTCCAATAGTCTTGACTTCCCAATAATTGAGTCTGGTCAAGTACGGCACGAGGTTGATTGGCTCTTTGGAATAAATCTCACACGAGCACTAACTCTAGCTGTGAAGAATACTGCAGGTTGGTTCAAGATCATATCTACTGGAAGAGTTCAAGGTCCAACTTTATCGTTTGTTGCAATGAGAGAACAGGAAATCAACGTGTTTGTCCCACAACCTTTCTGGGTGATTCAAACAAGAGCGATGCATAATGGTGTGGAGATAGATCTTGAGTATTCAAAGAAAAGATTGGATATTGAAGCTGAAGCTCAAAATATAGTGAGTGACCTAGAAGACGAAACAGCTCATGTCGACTCAATAAATAGCAGGACTACAACGCAAAATCCCCACCCTCCATTCAATCTCAGCGGCCTTCAGTCAGAATCATATCGTCATTTTGGCTTCAAGCCAAGTCGAACTCTAGCTGTTGCTCAGTCACTCTATCTGGAGGGACTCATATCATACCCTCGTACTAGTAGTGAGAAGATCCCTGACACATTGGACTTGAGAGAGATTCTGAGTGGAATTTCAACGATGAAGAACTATGCTTCACTTGCAAAGAAGGTGCTCAAGAATGAAAGTTTCATCCCAGTTCAAGGGAATAAATCGGACCCAGCTCATCCTGCAATTCATCCCACTGGTTCAAAGCCTACCAAACGTTTGACTCCAAATGAAAAGAAGTTGTATGATTTGATTGTTAGAAGGTTTCTTGCACTCTTTGGAGAACCAGCCCTAAAGGAGCATCTTAGAGCAGACATCAGCTGTAAAAATCATACATTGTATCTGAGGGGGCTAAGGATGTTAAAATATGGCTGGATGGAATTCTATGGCCCTTATGCAAAAACAGGGGAGAAAGAACTTCCTGAGATTTCTGAGGGAGATTCGATTTTATTGAGTCCAGTTATCTCGGAGGAACGACACACTCAACCACCACCCAGATTTAATCCAGCAAGTTTGTTGAAGCTACTTGAGAGGGAGAATCTAGGTACTAAAGCAACAAGGTCGAGAATTGTAGACTCAGTAAAATCAAGGGGTTACACTCTCAATGACAGGTTTGAACTCTCAACACTAGGTTATGCACTCTTTGAAACTTTGGAACAATACATGCCAGGTATGCTCTCTCCTGATTTGACTCGTCAGCTAGAGAAAGAAATGGATGAGATCCAGAAGGAACAGACGGACCGAGAGAAGGTGTTGTCAAGAGCAAAAGATGACCTATTAGAACTTCTTGAGGAATTCAAATCAAAAGAACCAGAGATTGGGAGTGCTCTTGTTTCAGGTCTTCAAAGATATTGGAAGTCAACTGAGGAACTTGGAGAATGTCCAAAATGTGGTGATGGTACGCTTCGAATAATCAGATCACCAAAAACAGGCAAGAGATTCATTGGGTGTTCAAACTACAAAGACAATGTATGTGACCAGACGTTTGCACTTCCTCAGAAGGGAGATATCACTCCAATGGATGATATGTGTCCTTACTGTGGACACAAAATGATTCAGGTGACATCAGGACGGCGAAAATGGGAAACTTGTATCAATTGGACTAACTGTCCTGGAAGGATTGAGGATCTCAAAGCACTAGAAGAACGAAGGACAAAACAGGATAAGAAAAAACAGGAGGCATCTGATCAATGACTGAATGCGAAATATGTGGTCGAGATGCCTTGAAAGACAATTTCTGCCGCTATCATCATGAAGCTCTGACCAATCTTAAGACAACATACGATGGATGGAAGAGAGCTACTGGAATAGATTGGGAAACATATATGGACAGACTCCTACAGATTGAGGAAACAGGCCGCTGGGTAATAGATGTAATCGAGTATTTTAAGCAACAAGATGGTTCCTTAGAAGAGTTGTGAGCTCCATCATGCTTTCGCGGGTAAGCGGGCTCATCCCCAAGACAAGCATACAGGTCTGATTTGTCCAAGAGGCAATTCTCTCTGCAAGAGTTCTTACAAGTGTGGCATCTAGACCCATGGTGAAGAGTCCGGAAGAAGTTGGTTCTGAACGCCCATGCCCTGCTGGTATTGCCACAGCAGCTATTCCTAATCTAAACTGGTCTGAATCTGAGATCAACACAAGCTGACCATTTGAGAGACTCATGACACGGACTCTGATAATCCCAGCAGTGGTTTCAGAAGAAAATTCTGTAATATCGTCAAACTCCATTACTGCTCAAAAAAAGGTTGATGCGGAGGGATATATCACTAACGCATTTTTGATTCCTCTATAAGCAACAGGATTATCAAGCCAAAAAATGAGCTCATAAATAGAGTTCAGATGACTGATGAAACCTCTAGCTTCAAAGATTACTTCCCCTATGACGAGGCCCGAGAAGGTCAGGAGGAAATGATGGCGAAAATTGAGGATTCAGTCAGAACTAGAAACCACATCTGCTCAGAGGCACCAAATGGATTTGGAAAAACCTGCGTAACACTTAGTGGCGTTTTACCTTGGATTAAACGAAATGATGGCA
Source organism: Candidatus Thorarchaeota archaeon (assembly GCA_048882385.1). Classification (GTDB taxonomy): domain Archaea; phylum Asgardarchaeota; class Thorarchaeia; order Thorarchaeales; family Thorarchaeaceae; genus SMTZ1-45. The sequence continues at coordinate 17,796 of JBHLRQ010000009.1, forward strand.
AGATACTGTATTGTGCAAGAACACACAGGCAACTTGATCGTGTGATGGAAGAGCTACAGGAGATATCCAACAAAAGAGATGTAACTGGAGTTTCTTTTCGTGGAAGGCGCCATATGTGCCTGAACTCATTTGTACTAGAGAGTGCGGATTTCATTGCCCCAATTTCAGAAGTTTGTGGACAACTGAAAGCAACTGGAAGATGTACATACTATGAAAATCTTAGAAGAGCAGGAGATCCTGAGGACCTTCTTGAGGATATGCCAAAGAAGGTTCTGACAGCTCCTGATCTTTCCAAGATAGCAATGAGTAGATCATTATGTCCGTATGAACTGACAAAGCGACTGGCAAAGGTTGTTGATGTTGTAGCCTTATCATATCTCTATGTATTCGACCCGTGGATACTCGATGTATTCATTCCAGACCTTGATACTCCCACGTCGAAGATGGTGCTTGTACAGGATGAGGCTCATAATGTACCAACTACTGCTTTGGATTCAGCGAGTGACTCATTGACTATTGGTACAATTAGACAAGCTCTTCGTGAGGCTACAACCTACAATGATGATGTTTCAAAAGATTTCTGCCACGCCTTAGCAAAGACTGTCCTTGAAATGTCTTCAGATATGAAGCAGATAGACGAAAAACATGTAGACCCACGTAAAATTGTCGAATCATCAATTAGCATTGCGAAACTTGAACATCAAAAATTCGTACTTGGGCACATGAGAGATTTAGGCGCAAAAATACGAAAAGGACTTTTGCAAGCAGGTAAGTTTCCACGTTCCTCAATATTTCGCGTTGGTGAGTTTTTACTAAAATGGGTTAGATCTGCTGAACGAAAAGACTATACATTCCTGCTAGCATCAAACCGAGGTCTGGGAGAGAGTAGAAGAGTATCACTTGATCTTGTTGCATTAGATCCAACTTCAGTCACAAAACGAGTCTTAGATTTGATTCACAGTTCTGTAGCAATCTCTGGCACAATGTCACCTTTAGCAGCTTATTCTGAGATGTTGGGTTTTAACACTGATGCTGCATTGGCAACATTCCATAGTCCTTTTGCTCGGAGAAATAGGATTGGTCTTATCATTGATGGACTTGATACGTCATTTCAGAATCGCAATAATTCGACTTTTGAACACATGGTGGATCACTGTGTTGCCGTGGCTCATTCAACACCAAGTAATACAGGAATCTTCACCTCCAGCTATTCTGTTGGAAAATCACTGATTGATGCAGGGCTTGAAAAGCGCCTTCGAAAAAAGCTCTTCATAGAGAGACCTGGAATGAAAGGTGTAGAGAATGATCGACTTATTGAAGACTTCAGAAGAAGGGGAGATGGCGGTGGAGCTGTACTTCTAGGTGTGCAGGGTGGTCGTAATTCAGAAGGAGGAGATTTTCCAGGACCAACGATGGAGAGTGTTGTAGTAGTCGGTGTGCCTTATGCGAAGCCAACTCCTAGAGTAGAGGCGTTAATCGATTATTATGACTCAAGATTCGACCAAAGAGGGAGAGACTATGCCTATGTACTTCCAGCAATGACACGTGCTATTCAAGCAGCTGGTAGACCAGTGAGAAGATTGGACGATAGAGGTGTGATTGTTTTACTTGACCAACGGTTTGGAACACCATATCTTAGTAGATTCATTCCATCTTGGTTAACAGAGGTCACACAAGTAGTTCCGAATGATCCTGAGATTACAGCTCATCGAGTTGAGAGCTTCTTTATGGCTTAGCTATAGTCTTCTAGGATGCTGTTCAATGAGATTTTGTCAAGTAAGATGGCTCGAGCTTCGTCTGCAGAGAGGTTTCTTCGCCCCCGAGTGACACGTCGTACATATTGCCGTAATGACTGTACATAACCGGTCTTTGGCTCCAAGAGCATGTCTGATTCAGTCTGCTGACGTCCAGCTCGTCCTGCTATGAGAATTGCGGAGGATTGGTCTGATGTAACCCCACCTGAGAGAGTTGTGTGATGTTCATTCACAAGCTCAATCTCAAGATTAGGGCTCTGATTAAGGGCATCTCTCAGGAATAATGTCGCATACAATTTTGCTCCAGTTCCAACCCGAATTACTACTTGGCAAGAAGGAAAAAGGCGTTTGACATAGGACTTCAAACTAAGTGTCATTCGGACTGCAGCTCCGAGTGATGTTTTTGAGTCTTTGAAGATCACTATGCCATCCACGACCAGAGCCACACCAAAGCGCATTCCTGGGTCGACTCCAACCACAGCGAGTTTAGGTTCATGGACGTCATTCAATTTAGCAAGTATCACTACTGATGTAAAGTCGGGGTCAAGTTCTTCTTCAACAATCACCATAGAATCATAATTTCGGTTCAACAAGTCCTCTGCGGTTGTTATGACCACTTTGGCATCCCCACATCTTGTGTCATCTGTTGTGCAAACAACGAACTCAAGTTCTAGTTTTTTCAAGAGCTCGATTACCAGATAGAGCACCCGGGGATTCTCTGTGGCAATTGCAGCCTGCCACCTAAACATGTTTTTGGTCCTTCTAGGTATGCTTATCACTCGATGAGTGACGAAAGATAGGCAGAGAGATTGAATTTGATTCTTCCGTCAGGGATATCACTTCTTGACCGCATCCTGAATGGTGGTCTTTTCACAAGTTTTTTTACTCATGTATATGGAGAAGCTGCAGCAGGCAAGACAACACTTGCTCTACAATTTGTGAATGCAGCGTTCAGACTAGATTATGGAACTATTTACATTAACACAGAAACATCGTTTCCATTAGAACGACTTGAGCAGATCACAAATCACTCGTACAATGATCTTGAAACAAAGGTGAAGATACTTGCACCGAGAGGATTCAATGAACAGGGCGCACTTATTGATGATTTAGAGCTCTACATTCGTGATGATGTGAAGTTGGTCATCATTGACACTCTCACTAAATATTACAGACTAGAATTAGAGGACAAAACTACAAACTATTCGAATCATCGTGAATTGAACAGGCAGGCAGGTACTTTGAAAGGTCTTGCTCGGAAACATGAAGTTGCTGTTCTAGTACTGAATCAAGTTAGGGCACGTATGAAAGGTTCTGGAGATTTTGAACCTGTAGCCAAGAATATCCTAGACTATTGGTCAGATTATAGTGTCAAGATGCGAGTGGGAAAGGAAAATGGGTCTAGAATCATCAAGCGTATAATGCCTGTGGGGCAACCATCTGACGGTCGACTATATCTTACTAACAAAGGATTTTCAACACAAAAGCGAGATGGGAAAGAGTGAAATTTAGTAAGTAAACGACACACTAGGAGTACTGTTCAATGTATGAAGAACTCGCCCTCTTCGAATTAGCAATCTGGCTTGGATTGTCTGCTTGGATTGCTAATGCAACTCCAGTCTTAGGTGGAGGAGGTCGACCGATTGATGGAGGAAGACTCTTCCGTGATGGAAACCGAATTCTTGGAGATGGAAAGTCAATAAGAGGCTTCATTTTGGGTGTGTTTTTTGGGACATTGGTAGGCATTGGACAGTTCATTGCAGCTCCATATTTACGACCTATATTGACACAATTCGTCACAGTTACTCCAGAGATGGACTATGTTCTATTCATCAGTATTCCAGCAGCGTTTCTACTATCACTTGGAGCATTGACAGGAGATCTAGTTGGTTCGTTCATAAAGAGAAGAGTCAATGTCAGGAGCGGCGATCCATCACCATTTCTTGATCAGTTAGGATTCATAATCATGGCACTAATCTTTGTCTTCCCACTTATGGTACCAAACCCTGTATTTGTGATTACTCTAATACTAACCACACTTGGAATTCATTGGCTTAGTAATGCTGTGGGATATTTACTTGGTCTAAAGGAAAATCCTTGGTAACTCAAAGCTAAGGAAAACCATAAAAGGTGACCAAAAAACACTATCTCAGATGATATCAATTCTGTGGATTGACTATTGTCTATAGTCTTGATATAGTCAGAGTATCTATAATACCGGAGTAGTTCCCAACAATGATGGTCAAAGATTGCATGCAATCAGACGTAGTTCACGTTTCTGTACCAGGAACAAGAGAAGATGTTCTTCAGATTATGGCAGACCAACAAGTCAATGGTCTTCCTGTTGTTAAGAAAGGATCAAAGACTCTTGTGGGTATCGTCACACGGACCGACCTTCTTAGGAAGGCAGATGAAAATCAATTAGCAATGCTCATGGTAAGGGATCCGGAAACTGTGACACCCAGGACAGATATCAAAACAGCTCTCAAGCTTATGCTGGAAAAGAGATACAGACGACTTCCTGTTGTTGAGAAAGGTGAACTTGTTGGTTTGCTATCAGTTCCTGATATTCTAGGGGCAACATTAGAAAATGACGACAAAGTAGGATCGATGGAAATATCTAAACTAGTGACAAGACGTGTAAATGCGGTTTGGGAAAAGACCCCACTTCCACTAGCCTATATGATTATGGAGATGGCTGGAAAGAACGGACTGGTTGTTCTTGGAGAAACTGGTGGCGTATCCGGTATGATAACAGTAAGTGACTTTATCCGCCTCTCTGAAGTAACTGTTGAGAATAACATATCACAGACCTTCAGTGGTACAGATAGTACAGTAGATTGGGGCTGGACTTCCAAGGACTTCCTTGTTGTGACAAAGAAACTTCTTCGTCTACCTGGGACTGCTGTTGAAGAAGTGATGACAAAGAACATAATCAGCTTCAGTGAGATTACTACAGTGGCGGAATGTGTCAGGACTCTTCGAAATGAGGATATCGACCAAGCACCTGTGTTGTCAGTCACAGGCAGTCTCATAGGGATGATAGAAGACAGTGATTTACTGAAATTGGCCTTGGAAACTCAGTCAGACTAGGTTTCAAAAAAGTCAGACAGTGTAGTCTGTTCTGACATGAATAATGAGTCAAGAGCTGCAGTGATGAGCTTCAATCGCTCTTTTTGATACTGGTCTAGGTTATGGTCTTCGATTATTTTTCTTGTGACATCAAGATATTTCGAGATGTTTTTCTGACGAACTGTAAGAGAGAGTTTGTTATCACAAACGCATTTTCCAGACAGGGGTATTCTTCTGTACACTCTTCTACACTTTTGACATTGAATCTTCTGGGTTGAGAAAGCACGTAGGTTTCCTCTAATATCACGGAAAAAGTGAGTTGAAAGAACTCGTTCAGCAACATTTTGAGCATCGACTGCATCTATCAGTTTTGCAAGGTTTAATTGCGCTGCAAGTTTTTCATCCATACTTCCCAATATTTTGTACCGTGTGTTTTTTGGACCTATGTCAAATGACTTTGTGCTATGAGTGAATCCAAAGCCCTCATATTGTGCAGCTGTATGAAGTCTTGAAGCAATTATATCCACAAGGTTCTCGACCTCTCTTGGATGTCTAGCCTCAGCAACCATTTCATAGAATTTAGCAGGATACCGTTTACAGACCTCAATGTTGTGGCTTTCGTCATCTACTTCTGTAGGATTGAGAATTACTGAAAGAACAAGAGGTGCATCCATAAGTCCTCCACGGCCTGCTGGAAGGTAGTCCTTTGAAAAATTGAGAAGTGCATCAAGAACTAGAATCAGGGCATCTTCATCGCCGTCGCAGTTTCTCCTTTTCGCTGCATGCCAGTATGGGTGTGCATAACATACACTGGCATTTGTAAAGCCAATTATCCGTCCGATGATTCCTGCAGAAGTATGAGGTGCCAAACCAATAACGAGCTGACCGACTACATCCTCTTGAGCACTGAATTTATAGAATCTCTCAAGACCGTATATTTTCTCTAGACAGTCATCAACAAACCGCCCAACCCTAACAAGATACATTGCACAGTTCTCTGGAACCACAATATCCTGAACTTTGATCTCAACAACCTGATCTTCAGATATCAATGGTTCTCCTTCATAGTCTGTTATGTATCCCAGTTCACGAAGACGACTAACTGGCGTCCCAATTTCAGCAGGAGTGAAATGTGTTAATGGAGCATCAGTTGCATCAAAACGGGCGGTTCCATCACGGTAACAATACACTTCGTGTTTTGCTCTGAGGACTCCTTTCCCGAGATATTCTGGGATTTTGTAGTCGCTGGTGAGACCTAGAACACCACGTACACCATGAGCTTCAAACTCATCAACTTCAGTCTTCACTCGACTAATTAGATTACTCAAACGAACTGAATATAGTCTTGTTTTGCTATTGTCATGGCTATATTGACACATGCCAGTGTTTTTGTCGATTGGCTGCCCGCAGTTCTCATATGAGCAGGATACAACTGTGTGTGTTCCACATTTCGGACATTTTGACTCATATGTTTCAGTAGAACAATTAGGACAAATACGAAAGACCATCTCAAGTTCAACGGGAAGTTCACTCTCTAGAGAATCTAGCATGACACCATTCAGATCAGGCTCTATTGACGCTTCTCCAACAGTATCTTCTATCGTTGGCTGATATTCCATGCTCTTTGCTACTTTCTCTATTTGTCTTTCAGTTCCTTTTGTGCGTCCCACAGGAAATAGAACTTGAACAGGGGGTTTCATTTTGCGCTCTTCAGCTTTTTCGGGCCTGCCCATTCTCGCACCAATAGAGAATCCAACTTTGTTCATCAGTTTTACAGAAGACACTGAATTCAATAGTTCGAGTGTTGTTGTACCCTCTGGTTTTGCCTCCTTTTTTCCTAGCTGTGCAAGGATTACAACTGGATCATCAGTCAGAAGTATGAGTTTCTTATTGGATGAAAGTGTATGAGGAATTCCAGATATTTCTAACAATTTCTTATTAGCTGAGTCGAAAGGAAGGGCTATACCCGAGTCTTTATTGATGCTGTGTTTTGTCAGAATCCATTTTCTAAGTGCTAGGGCGTCTTCTGGAGATAAAACGGGCCAGCGATAGAGATAGTATGGATGTAGTGGTATCTTGAGTTTCTTGGATAGATGCACAGCTTGTTCAGGATTTGGGATTTTTGAGAGAGGGGATTCAACCATCATATTGACTTCTTCGAGTGATAATTTAGAACCAAGACGTTTAGTTAACGCTGCCACAGATAGTTTTGACATAGCATGGTCAAGGTCATGTGACCACCACTCATCACAGTATCCTGATGGAACGAGAGGATGATTATTTTCTAAAAATTCTCCAAGTGCAACGAGAATGTCTCCAAGGTATAGGATACGATCAATCTTTCCTTCCAATAATCGGGCTTTATCAGTGTCTTGGACTCGTATAACAGAACCATCTTTCAAGAGAACAATTGGTCCTTCTATTGTATCAACAGGAGTGACAATGGCCCCTTTTCCAGGTCGTTCCGTGCGTATATGAGTTCCTGGAGCGAGGAACTCTTCTACAACGAACATAGTAGCTGGATGAATACCAACTCCTGCAAGACCTGTGTTTCTTGATCGACCGTACCTTAGTCTGAATCCACCGATACGAGATGGATGAGAAAACACAGGTCTCCCGCCTATAACGTCAGCAAGATAATCCGATTTTGGTTCGAGTGTCTTATCAGCGAAATCTTCCTCTTCGGAATCTGTGGTCATTGACATCTTTGATGTGAGTTCATTCAACCACTCCCATCCAGGAATATTAGCACTACTCACAATCTTAGCCAATTTTGCGGCTCTGCCAACAACACCATCATTAAGGACAAGGACTGATCCTCCACGAACTCGATTTGTTTCGATACGATCTAAATCACGACTTCCTGAAACTTCGAACTCCTCTGTGGGTTCTCCAGTCAGCATGATTGGAAGTCTTGCAGCGGCAAATCGTACTAATTCGGGATGAACTGGATATTGAAGATGAACCATCCTTGCATACAGTTCTACCTCTTCGAGAGCGCGTTCGGTTTCCTCTTCAGTAGACTTGAATGTAGGTAAGTTTAGGACTTGGCGTACATAATCCGCCACCAAGACTGTCATTGCAGCCTCAGTTCCTCCTGCAGCCCTAATGGGACCCGCGAGATATAATGCGAGATATTGCTCATCTCCAGAACCTTCGATACGAACCTTCGATATTCCTTCAAGAGGTGCAGCAGTAATGCTCTCTGTCAATATTGATAGAGCCACTCTTACAGCTTTATCTGCAGCCTTTTCTGCTGTTTCTCGAGCTGTCTTCTCTCCAAACTCTTTGGCCACAATCATAGCTGAAAATCCATTATTGACTTCTGGACCTAGTTCCTCTGTTTTCTTTTCAATCAGCTCCATTATTTGACTGGGCGTATATCGAGGATTTCGACTGACAATCATGTTCACAGTTTCATTGACATTACTAAGCGTTCCCTCAGCAATTTCTTTTGCTACAGCAAAAGCGACTTCTTCTCGTGATTCTTTGATTTGTTGAAACTCACGAATTCTTTTTGCAACGCCTATTGGACCTTCAAGCGTGGCTTCAACCCTCGCGGCGACATCGTGCGCAGGTGGAATTTCGACCCTTGTAGTTGGATCAAATCCTAGCTCACGTGCTTTTTCGGCTATCTCATAGATTCTCTGAATTTCATTACTGAGTGAATTGAAATATTGTTTGTAGAATATACTATGTTCAGGAAGACTGAGCTCTGGTTCGGTCACAACAAATCAACTTGAATCAGTATCAGTTGTTTATTCTGTGTTTCGCTTCATGACAATCTAGAAATTCTACTAGCTCGGACCGATTGAGATATTACTTTAAAGCAGCTGAGAAAGACCATTGAATAGTACACGCCACCACAGGGTTAACAGAAGGGAATCTACATGCTCACTCTTGAAGAAACAATTGAAAGAATTTTGAAACAGCGGTCCGATTATGAACGTAAGGACATATTGAAAATGATTGAAGAAAAGCGGCAAGAACTCGGATCAGAAGTAATCAATGATGAGTCAGCTGCTATGATTGTGGCAAGAGAACTCGGAGTTGATCTTCATCAAGTTTCTCCTTCAGCACGTCAGAAAATAGAGGATATCACGGAATCAACGAGGAATGTCGCAATAACTGCAAGAGTCGACCAAATTGGGACTGTTCGCACATTCAGTCGTAAAGATGGAGGTGGAGAAGGGAAGGTTGCTAGCATTCGAGTTTCTGATGAAACGGGAGGCATTAGAGTAGTTCTTTGGGATGAGTTAACTAAAGCAGTTAGTGAGAATCTTATCTCCATTGATGATGTAATACAGCTGCGAGGAGCCTATGTCAAGAAAGGACTTGGGGATTCGCTTGAACTTAACCTAGGTCGAATGGGGCATATCAGACAACTTGAAGACTACGAAGTTGAAGAACTGGGAATTGACTTCGGCGCATCTGTATCTGAAGAAATGAAAATATCAGATCTCAAGGAGGGTTTATTCGGGATCAGTATGAAAGTTCTGATTCAGAAAGTATTCAGATTATCGACCTTCACAAGACAAAGAGACGGATCAGAGGGGAAGGTCTTGAGTATGATAGCGGCGGATGAAACAGGTACTGTGAGACTTGTTTTCTGGGATGATAGCGCTACTGAAATGGAAGATGCTGAAGAAGATGAGGTGATTAGACTCAGGAATGTTAATACCCGCCTGAATCGTGATGGTTCAGATATCGAAGTCCATGTTGGCAGATCTGCTACAATTGAAAGAGGGCTCAAGGATAAAATTGAAGCAGTTGAGGGAGGTTTCGGAGGAGGTTCTGAACCTCTAGGCAAAAAAGAAATTGTTGATTTAACAACAGGAATGTGGGATGTGGACATTGAGGGGAAAGTTATCACAGTATATGACATGAAAGAGTATACAACAAAGGATGGAAGAGAGGGAACTCTCAGAAGTCTAATTCTGGCAGATGAAACTGGTAAGACACGTGTTACTTTTTGGAATGAAGATGTTGAGAAGATTGAAGACGTCAAAGAGGGTGACATAATAGAGATTCTTCATGGATATGTGAAAGAGGGATACAGGGGCGATGCAGAACTCCAAGTTGGACGTAAAGCTGAGATTAAGATCAATCCCAAGGGATCAAAGCTGAAGAAACTTGATGTTTCCCAAATATCCCTGCAGCCTTTGACAAAAGCGTCGAGAGTTCTAATTGGAGATATTGGCGATAATTATGAGGACAGGAATGTGGAGATATGTGGCATCGTGGTAAATTTGAGCCAAAGTATGAGCCCTATTTACCAGGCTTGTCCAAACTGCAATAAAAAACTGGACGAGACTGATGGAGAGTACATATGCAAGTCATGCGGAAAGGTCAGTAATCCAGAACCAAGAATGCTTTACAAAATTACTGTAGATGACGGGTCGGGATCAATCCGAGTGACTCTTTTCGGCAAGGTGGGAGAGGAATTACTTCAGATGACTGCCGAAGAGGCTGACAAAATAATAAAGAAATCAGGACGAAATGAACAGCCACTGATTGAAAACTCTGACAAAGTCGTGGGACGATACATCTCTCTCTATGGTCGAGTAAAGAAATTCCGGGACTCGCTAGACCTTTCAGCAAATGGTTTCGAGTATGCAGATCCAGTAAGAGAGGTCAAACGTCTGAAGGAAGAGATTCAGAAAGAGATCGCATAAAAACGAGTAAATATCAAATAAACATCTTATTCATGTTTATAATCAATAAATGACTGGTTAATATATCATGAATCCTACCCGCATGGTTGTCGCAGAGAAGAATTACCTTAGAGGTGTTCTTAGAGCTTTCCTCGAAGGAAAGAAGACTAGCAACTATGTGATTGGCTGTTTTAGAAACGTTCCAATTTCAATATTTGATGAGGTAGCAAAAGATCTGTCTAGTTATTCTCAAAACCTTCGATTCGGTGAACTATACAAGATAAGAAAAAAACTCATCCAGAATCTAGAGAACCGAGAAGAGAAGACTCGTTGGAGTCCATGGGTTCTAGGGAAGTACTAGGAACTCGCCTTTATTAGGGACTCCATTCCTTCCAGAAAAATTGCGACATCTGATTGATTGTTATAGAGGTAGAAACTCGCACGCGCAGTTCCCTTCTTTGGATCGATACCCATCTGATAGTGGAAAGGTCCTACGCAATGCCAACCGGACCTAACCATGACATTGAATTCATCATTCAAGAACGAAGCGACATCATGCGCAGAAGGAACCGTATCAACAGTAAATGTGACCAGTCCCGTCTTAATCGATATATCATCAGTTCCCAGAATGTGGACTGTTTCCATTTGTAACAGTCGCTTCAGTGCCAAATCAAGTAGTGAGCGCTCATGTTTCTCAATCTCGTGCATCCCAATTGATTGGAGATATTCAGCAGCGGCTCCAGCTCCTATAGCACCTGCATAATTCTGGAGACCTGCTTCAAACTTCTCAGGAGGAGGTAGGTACTCAGGTAGGATTTTGTTGTTTTCGAATCGCACATCACTCACAGTATCGCCTCCGTAAAGGCACATGTTCATTGATTCGAGCTGTTCCAACTTACCATAGAGAACACCCATGCCTGTGGGTCCACACATCTTATGGACTGATATTGCAGAGAAATCAACATCAAGATCACGAACATCCAATGGATGGTGAGGGGCATATTGGGCATCATCGCTCACTACAAGAGCTCCACGATCATGTGCTAGTTCGACAATTTCTTTCAATGGTGCAACAGTACCAGTGACATTGGAAGAATGGACAACCGAAATGAGGCTGGTATTGCTATCTATTGCATTCTTCCAGTCCTCAATGTCAAAGGTCCCGTCTGGTTGAGCTCTGACTATCTCAATATCTAATCCATCTCGTTTCGCTCGCTCTACATATGGCAGGGATCCACTGTGGTGCTCAAGAGAAGTTGTGATGATTTTGGAATTCTTAGGTAGTTTGACTGAACTGGCAACCATGTTTAGTGACTCTGTGGCGTTTCTAGTCCAAATACATTCTTCTGGTTGAGCAGCATTCAGGAATTTAGAGAATTTGTCCCTAGCTGCTGAATAAGCATTTGAGGCCTCTTCACCGAATTTATGGATACTTCTTCCTCCACAAGCGGGGTACAACTCGTAGTATTCGTTCATAGCATCAAGGACTTGTCGCGGTTTGAGAGCCATACACGCGCTGTCCAAGTATACAACTGGACGTCCGTTTATTTTTCGTTCAATTGCAGGAAAGTCGTTTCTGATTTTAGTCCAGTCAACCATGGTAATCAGTCCTTAGTCAATCGCCACCGATATCCTCCCTTACCGAACGTCTTTGTAATCAAACCTTTTTGCACAAGCTGGTTTGCTGCTGCGATGAATGCATCACCTCCTGCACAATCTGTGCATAGTTCGGCATATTCCTCAGTGTGAGCCATCTCCAGAATTTCTGTTGTGGTCAGAGAGTCTGCATTTTGGAGTATCTCGAAAACACACTGAGCATTTCTTGAAAGTTCAGTCATCGTTAGCCGAGGCGAAACATCCAGCAATAAGAAACCTTCGTAATAAACAACAAAGGCATTCAACAAAATGCTTAAATTAACACTTGAGCCGGTGAGCCCGCTCTATTTCTTTCGGGGCTTTTGCTCTGGTTTGTGTGAAATAGGGATAGGGTGATTCCTCATGGGAAGAAGAAGAAGACAAAAAGTAACTCGACGGCCACAGAAACGTATTCCGGATGTGTATCCTTGTCCACACTGTGGAAACACGGCAATCAAAATCGAACTCTATCGCGATAATGGTATGGCTACCGTAAAGTGTGGATCATGTGGATTAGAAATGACCATTGATGAGGTTAACCCATTGACTGAACATGTTGACATCTATGGCTCCTTCATAGATAGGTTCTATGAGGAAAGAAAAGCTGAAGCCTGATGCAGTCCAACACTAAACATTCAGCAATGATTATAAGCGGACTCAGTCCGTGGGCACAAGATTCCAATGCAAGCTGATACATTCCTTTCTGTATTGTACATCATTCTAGCTGGAATGGGTATCCTTGCCCTGCTTCTCACTATGGGCTACATGATCTATGGTGAGGAAGACGAAGAGTAACTGACGGGATGTTGCTCCCGATGACAGGTTCAATTCTACGTATTGTATTTGAAAGAGTGGCTCCGCATATCTCTAATCTTGATGATATCAAAGCACTTGTTGATGAGATTGAGAAGAAGACAGATTCTATGGATTCTATTATTCAAGAACTTGAATTGAGATTGGAAGACGCAGAAGTGACACTTAGGACTGATATACGCATCTTGATTAATGAATGTCGACATCTCAAAAGATAGGACGTCGACTGGATGAGTGAATTCGCACCTCTAAGTAATGAAATAGGTAAATTCCTTAGAGCTAATGGAATAATCCAATTCACTCCTATTCAGGAGAAGGCAGTACCCTACTTGCACAAGACCAATGAAAATGCTCTACTATTGGCACCAACTGGAAGCGGCAAGACTGAGGCAGCGCTACTTCCTCTGTTACATCGTCTGCGGATGATGAAAGATGTGAAAGATCTTTTTGGATTTTATATTCTGTATATCACACCTCTGAGAGCTCTAAATCGCGATGTTTTCAAGAGAATTGAAGATCTTTGTAGCTATCTTGGACTTACTGTCGCAGTGCGTCATGGTGATACAACTCAGTACGCAAGAAGGAAACAAGCCATTAGTCCACCAAATCTTTTGATTACTACTCCTGAAACGTTGCAGGCAATATTACCTGGTAAAAGGCTAAGATATCATCTCAAGACAGTCTTTGCTGTCGTTGTCGATGAGATTCATGATCTTGCTGGTAGCAAGAGGGGTACACAGCTAAGTCTGGGCCTAGAGAGACTAGATCGCGTTGTAGGTTCTCCAGTACAACGAGTCGGTTTATCAGCAACAGTTGGAAATGCAAAGGAAGTGGCCTTTCTCCTAGGGGGCAGAAGAGCTGTAAAGACAATTTGGGCAGGATATGATCAACGTCAAATGGACCTCGGAGTGGTTATGCCAGAACCTGCGGAGAGACACAGACTGCTTGCCAAGAAAATATCCTATCCACCACATTCTGTTGCCCGACTGGAGAAAATTGTGGAGCTCATTAATAATCATAAATCAGTCATTGTGTTCACAAATACGCGGTCATTCTCTGAAGTTCTAGGAGCAAAGATGCTTGCTATCAAGCCGCCTTATGATTTTGATGTCCATCATGGCTCACTCTCGAAGACTGTTCGCCTATCAGCGGAAGATAGACTCAAGACTGGTATTTCGAAGGCAATCATAGCAACTTCAAGTCTCGAGCTTGGAATTGATATCGGACAGGCGGACTTGGTTATACAATATTCTTCACCGAGGGAGGTTTCTAGACTACTACAGAGAAGTGGTCGGTCAGGACATGGCATAGGAAGGTCTTCGAAGGGTATAGTGATAGCAACAGTAAATCTTGATGATATCACAGAGTCAGGGGTAATTCTCAGGCGTGCGAAACAAAACAAGGTTGAAAACGCGAAAATACCCCTAAAATCGTGGGACGTCCTTAGCCATCAAATTGCAGGAGTTTTACTGGACGTTGACCACATAGATAGAAACGAACTTTTTGAATTAAGTAACTCAGCTTATCCTTTCAAGCTAATGAACAATGATGAATTCACAATGCTTCTCAGTTTTCTTGAGGAAAGGAAAATCTTGGAGATAAATGAAACAGAAATTTCGAGAGGATCAAGAACACGGATTTTCTACTATGACCGTTTGAGTACTATTCCTGATGTGAATCAAGTGAATGCTGTGGACATGACCACTCGTACATCCATTGGAGTGCTTGATGAGGATTTTGTTTCTTCTAATGTTGAAGCTGGGTCAGTTTTTGTATTTAGAGGCAGGCCTTGGAATGTGGTTAATATTGATGATGAAACTGGTGAAGTACTATGTGTACCAGCTTCAGGAACTGATAGCGAAGCACCTCGGTGGGTTGGAGAGATGATTCCTGTTCCCTTTGAGGTTGCATCAGAAGTTGCGAAGATGTGGAACGCAGTAGTGGATATGGACTCAAAGACTGTGAGTAAGTGGTTGGTTCGAGAATATGGGATATCAAAGGATGCCCATCAACACATGTTTGAAACACTGAGAACAAGTAAAGAAAGTTTGAAGCAACTTCCTTCTGAAAATCATTTCATTCTGGAAGAATTTGATTCAGGATTGGTCTTGCATGCGCCTCTTGGAACCAATGTCAATGAAACCTTAGGGATAGTTATCGCCTCTCTTCTGACAACTCGCTTTGGAGTTGAAGTGGCTGTTGAAAGGGACCCCTATCGTATACTTTTCACAGCAGGAAGAAGGATAGATCCTCAATGGGTCATGGATATTCTTAAAGAATATACAGGACAACAGGTTTCAGTCATCCTCCGTCTGGCAATGAAACATACACAGAATTTTGCTTCACGGTTCATCCACGTTGCAAGACGAATGGATATTGTACGGAAAGATGCAAAACCAAAGGAAATTCCTGTCAAACACCTGATCAAATCCTTTGAGAGATCGCCAGTATTTCAGGAGGCCATGAGAGAGGTTTTGGATGACAAGATGGATGAGAGAAGGGTCATGACAATATTCGATGATTTCTCAAAGGGAGATATCAGGATTCATTCAGTAAAGACTGAAAGCCCCTCACCACTGGCAAGGCTGATAATAGAGGAGAAGACCCGATTCGAAGTCATGGGAGAGATAACCGACGAGAATGAAGTACTTCGAATGATGGAAGAACGGCTCCTTTCAAAGAAATTCAGACTGGTTTGTATGGCAGAAGGACATTGGAATTCTGTAAGAACAGTGTCCACATTGGAAGATATTGTAACATGCCCAATATGTGAATCTAAAATGATTGCTGCAACAACTCCAACAAAGAATGATATTCCAAAGATAGTTGCAAAGCTGAAACGCGGCGAAAAACTCACAAAGACCGAGGAGAAGGAACATAGGGCTGCTGCATTAACTGCAGAACTAGTGTCAACGTATGGGAAGACTGCTCTGATTGTTTTAGCAGGACGAGGAATTGGAGCGACTACTGCAGCTCGAATATTGAAACCGAGATTGAGAGACCGACTTGAGATTCTTAGAGAGATCGCAAAAGGAGAACTTCAATATGAAAGAACTCGAGAGTACTGGTAAATCGAACAAGCCAATGATTGTGTTTGCTGGGAGAAGTAATGTGGGGAAAAGCAGCACAATTCGGGCTCTCACAGGCAAAAAGGTACGCGTGGGAAAGAAACCCGGCAGTACTCGTTGGGAGCTTATGATTGATTTCGGTCCAATTACGATTGTGGACATTCCTGGGTTTGGTTTTATGGCAGGACAAAGTAAGACTGCTATTGAAGAAACAAAGGTCAATATTGTGCAGAAATTGGAGTCTTGGAGTAAAAGGTTAGTATTGTCAATCTTGATAATTGACATCTCCCTCTTCAGAGAGATTTTTGATAGATGGTCTTCTCGGGGAGAGATACCTATAGATGTGGAGTTCTACAGCTTCTTATCAGAGATTTCGCCAAACGTGATTGTCTTGGCAAATAAGAGTGACAAGTTGAAAAAACGAAATCTGACCGATGAACTGGCTTTTTTAGTAGACAGACTCAAGGAAGTGGAGCCAGCAACTGAGCCAATTGTTGTTGTGGCATCGGCTCTAAAGAGATTTGGAATTAAGGAACTCACTGAAACCATTGACTCTCTCTTAGGAGAGCAAGGAGTTGAAAGTCCTAAGTGGGCTTTCACCGCATCTTTTTGAACATGTAGAAGACTACTCCTAAGACTAGAACTACTGTAGAGATGATTGTTAGTGGTATTATGGCACTAGGAGGTGTGAAAAACTCTTCAGAAAGCCAGTCGATTATGTTCATGAATAGACGAGCATTATCACCCATATAGAACCATTTTAGGTCAGTATCAGGATAGTCAAGATTGCGTCCTGAGAACATGAGAGTTGAACCAGAGATTACTATGCGGCTCGACCCGTATTCGAAAGCAGACATCCAAGCTGGAAAGGTCCCGTTTATCGCAGAATAAGAGAACGGATTTAGTTCAAAATCTGCAAGGCTAATATTTGGATGGGAATAGTTAGCCCAACTATTGAAGTCCTCTTTATACTGAGCAAAAGAGCTTTCATACCCTCGGGCGATTCCACTGGCTAGTTCGAAGGGTTTCAATGTAGCAGTCATCGTGTAAAGATCATTGATATTCCTGAAAATGGGGTGATTGGGGTCCCAAGTGCTCGAATCTAATTTTATCATCCACGAATATGTTTCGTTGAATATGGGGTGATCGATATCGAACATTGTATCCCCGTATACATCCTGAAGACCAGTTTCATTGACACTGAATCTAACACTCGTGATGTTAAGATCATCAAGAAGTCTATTGATTGCTTGATTTTCACCTAAGTCTTGAAAGAGTGACTCAGCCCAGTAGCTAGAAGTATCTTCAATTGTAGGATCACCTAGAAGGAACAGCGAACTCCCATTTGCAAGCATCTCTGCGATTCCACTCGTTTCTTCTTCAATAAATGGAACACTAACATCGGGATCAGCAATAATGAGAATATCAACATCATTTAGGACTTCATCAGTGAGTCTCTCGTTTTCATTGATATGGACTATGTATTTTGTTGATGCATTAACCATGTCGAGCACAAGCTTCAAGCCATTTTCTGCATCATCTGCCTCAAACTGTTGATCATGTCGCATATCATAGACTACTACAATAGGGTCTAATTCAGACTGAGCACTAACAATGCCCTGTATACTAGATAGAAGGATCATAACAGTGACTACTGTTGCGAGAACTCTAGTGGTATTCCTGAGCTGCTTCATTTTGATATACCCGACCTTTCGGCTCAGTCAGCGTGCCTGACCATAGGCCGTGTTTTAAAGTTATCCTCATAACATATCGGTGATCAATCAGTCCTACGCCACTCAACAAAGAGCTGTCGTCTTTCAGTATCGGAAGATTCCTGAGCTTTATATTGTTCACGAATTTCAGCAATCCTCTGTGCCAAAAGATGGTAGCACAATGTGCTTTCGTGTGAAATAACGACTTCTTGATAGAAACTCCTGCACGTACAGTACAACTCAGGTATGACTAGATAATCACGACGGCCTTTCACAATCCATGTTTCTGACTCACTTGGAAGAAAGTGATACTTGATTATCTTTCCCTCTTCTACTGCTCTCAGAGCTCGAACAAACTTTTTCCCATACTTATTTCTGAAGTACTCGATATCACTCTGAGTAAGATCTTCTTGTGACAGTCTGGTTACCTCAGATTGCGGAAGGGACATTATTCTCACTCAAATCTCATACATAACGAGGTTAAAATGTTGTATATTAGATGGTGAAATCAGCCATGGAACTTACTTTCGATGACAGAAGTCTGATAATCAGTTGGGATGATGAAAAAGTACTACTAATTTCAGACATACATCTCGGATTCGAAAAAACAATGTCGCAAGAGAAAGGTGTTGAATTTCCACCTCAACATCCGGTTATCCTTGAGAGATTGGAAAACTTGGTTAGGAAACATAATGTATCACACCTGTACATTATTGGGGATGTGAAACACTCCATTATTACTGATGACTACTCCAACTGGGAAATCATTCCTGATTTCATGCAACAAATATTGAATATGATAGAAACTACTGTCATTCCAGGCAATCATGATGGTGTTCTAGAACCGCTGCTCCCAAGAAAGATTACACTTACTGATGTGCGTGGGATTGTATTAGGACCAAAGAAAGAATCAGTTGGACTAACACATGGACATTCTTGGCCTTCTTTTGAGGTTCTGGATGCAAAGATGATAGTTATGGGACACAATCATCCAACAGTTCGACGCATCAGAGATGCATCTGTTCCAGACATTGGAAGACCATCAAGGAAAAGGTTTGGTGCAACCATTCCTGTTGTTGTCCAGTCCAAACTTGACAAGAATTGTGCAAGACAGAGCATGGGTATACTGGAAAACCCTGATGATTTGGAGTGTACAATTATCACTCTACCAAGTTTCAATGAATTGTTTGCTGGAATGCCAATCAACTACTCTACGTCAGAGTTTCACGGACCTCTCTTTGAGAACAAATGTGCGAGCCTGCTAGAGTCTGAGGCGTTCAGTATAGACGGATTGTTTCTTGGTAAAGTAGGATGGCTTAGAGAACGTTTCAACGAAATGATTAAATCCAAACCTTTGAGGACAGACTTCGAGAAGGGTCGGTAGTCTAGCTTGGTATGATTCTTGGTTCGGATCCAAGAGGTCGCGAGTTCAAATCTCGTCCGGCCCACCACTTTTCTTTCGAGAACAATGTATGTTTCCAAACGGTTTTGGTAAACTATTTTGATATGAGTGAGTGAAGAACGACTGCAGCCGTGCCTGAGGGACCAATATCCACACGAGCCTCTAGACTATTGCAGATGCCAAGGTCCATCTCTTTTCTTGAAAAAGAGCTATTACTACCAGAAAGAATGATGGCAACTCTTTCTCCGGATTTCACTATTTTTGAGAGGTGTCCGAATTCTAGACGTTCCTTAACGAGAACGGGAGATGCAATCATCAAGGGATGCTCAATGTTCAGTACTTCCAACACATCTTTCAAATCAGGAAGGACCATGAAATTACATTTCATCTTCATCGCAAGTCGATTGGCATCAGGAACTCCAGCTTGTGCTGCAGAGCCTTCAGCCTTAGATACAATAAAATTGGAAAAGCCCAATCCATATACTACTTGGGCTGTATCGATTGTCTTTGATGCAGAGTGTACATTGTGTAAGACAACGTAGATGTTCTTGAATGAGTCATCCAATGTAGGTACCAACCTCCTGTGCGGTTAATTGTGATATGAGTGGAGGAACACTCTCGCCCACTTGATTGTATTGGCTGTCGATTGTACCAACAAATATGAAGGAGTCTGGATAGCTCATGAGTCTTGCGTGTTCTCGAACTGTCAATATTCTGTTCTCATAAGGATGGACATAACGAGACAATCCATTGATTGAGGTGGATATACGATCAGGAAAAAGACGCACCCAATTTGGTAGTGTTTTCGTCTTTGATGCACGAAAATGTCTGGCTCCCTGACCCCATCGAGTTCTACAAATTGCTTTCATCCTGTCTTCCGATAACGGGTAGATTGAATGGTTTGGACTTCTTACGTCCGGACTAAACAGTGAGTCTATTCCAAGGTCTGGAAGGTCTCCGATTGATTCCATAACAGTTGGTGCTGTTTTCCGAGGTAGATTCAGCTTCATATTGCTGATGAAGACTCTTAGTCGTTTTGAAGGATTACCATGGTGATGAGCTCTTATCATATTGAAAAAGAGTGTGTCAATACCAACCCGTTCAAACTCCCTCAAGATTATCCTGTCACCTCCAGCATGTAAGACTGCAGCGACATTTTCAATCAAGAAGACTCTTGGAGATAGATCTCCAATAATTCGGATGGTGTCTATTAACAATCGAGCAGTACCCTCACCATAGATTCTTTCAGCTGCAGGTCGTTTACTAGTGGGATTTGCTTTACTAAATTCTTCACATGGTGGAGAAGCAATGATGATATCTGGAGAGCCTCCTAGCATTTCCTCGATCTGGATTGAGTGGATTTCGTGAATGTCAGCCTGCAAAACTTGGGCGTTTGGATAATTGAGCTTGTAAGTTTCTAGAGCTGAAGAATCGAGATCTATAGCTAGGTGTGTAACATCTACGAAGCGGCTGAACCCATAAGAAAATCCTCCTGCACCACAGAATAAATCTAGAATCTTCATTCGGATAGCCTCAGTTCAACTTCCTTGCACCCACCACTGATTATAACAATGTCGAAGGAAGACTTCAAAAGTACCGATTATCTAGCCGGCTAAGCAAGACGTTATCGTGAGTGAGCGAGAATGGGATTTGGATCTGGAAAAGGTAAGGCAATCCTGTTTGGAGAACATTTTGTCGTCTATGGACTTCCAGCTCTTGCTGCAGGAATTGCATCAGAAACTACAGCAAAAATTACACGAGTCCGTTCAATTGGATGGAAACTCGTGGACAATCGACCTGCTATGCCCGGATACAAAGAAAAGAAGTACGAAGAGCAGAAGCAGTCAATAGAGAACATGCTTAAACATCTCAACATAGATACCACAAAACTAGGATTCCAGATTGATTTAGCAGGAAACCTTGTTTGTGCCTCTGGAATTGGAGCCAGTGCAGCCAGTTGCGTGGCCATTGCCAGAGCGCTCAGTGAGGATTTTTCACTCAACCTTAACAATGAACAAATCAACGAAACTGCATACATCGGTGAAATGGGTTACCATGGAACTCCTTCAGGTCTTGACAATACCGCTTCAACTTATGGTGGGCTTGTATGGTTTGAAAGAGATCTTAGTGGGGGGCCTCCAAAGTTTGAAAGACTGAAACTTGAGAAACCAATGCATCTCGTAATTGCTTCAACTGGAATTACTGCAAGTACGAAGGTCGTTGTAGGTGATGTTAGAGCAAAGAAGGATGCAGACTCAGATTGGTTTGACTCAATTTCAAGGGAATACACTCAGTTGGTGCATGACGCAAAAGATGCCCTGATGAAATTGAATGCCGTTAAGGTAGGTGCACTAATGGACAAGAACCATGAACTTCTACAACAATTGACGGTTTCTTGTAGAGAACTTGATTTTCTTGTCACAATTGCAAGAGAAAATGGAGCCATTGGAGCAAAAATGACTGGAACTGGAAGGGGTGGAAACATGATAGCACTTGCTCCGAATGAGGCAACACAGAAGAAAATAGCATCTGCATTAGAAAAGGATGGAAAGGCAGCAGGGGTGTGGATCACATCATTTGGACTTTGAGGTGAGTCTATGATACTTGAAGAATATATCAAGATACTACAGCAAAAAGAAAAGATTACAACTGTTAGCAAGAGCATTTCTAAAAACTTGGAGATTGCAGGTGTTTTGAAAACACTTGAGCCTACACCAGCGTTGTTTGAAAATGTAAAAGAGAGTGAGTTTCGGGTTGCTGGAAACTTGTTCTGTAACAAAGCACAGGTAGCAGACTATTTTGGAATAACACCTGAGAAAATCATTCCAACTCTTACAAATGCTATCGAGAATCGTAGCAGACCTGAAAAAACTGACAAAGCTCCATGTCAAGAGGTTGTTGAAGACAAAGTAGACCTAGACAAGCTCCCAATACTGATTCACAACAAAGTGGACGGGGGTCCATACATCTCATCAGGTGTTGTTGTTGCATCTGATCCAGAGTTTGGTCAGAATCTTGATTTTCATAGAGCTATGCAAATTAGTAAAGATACCATGGTTGCCAGAGTAGTCAGTGGTCGGGATTTCCACAAGTTTCTGGAACGAAATGGAGAGGTGGATGTAGCGTTCTGTATCGGGAATACTCCCGAGGTGTTAATCGCGGCAGCGACCTCTGTGGAAACGGGTGTGGATGAGCTTGAGATTGCAAATGCTCTGAAACCAATAAAAGTAACAAAGGCCAAGACTGTCGACCTGATGATTCCAGCGGATTCTGAGTTTATTCTTGAAGGTAGAATAGTTCTTGAAGAGAGACATGCAGAGGGTCCTTTTATCGATCTTACTGAAACTGTGGATGTCATTCGTAATGAGCCTGTCTTTGAAGTCAAGAAGATCACTCATCGAAAGACTGCCATATGGCAGGGACTGCTTCCCGGTCGTTCAGAGCATAAGATTCTGATGGGAATGCCAAGAGAACCAACTGTGTTCAAAAAAATCAAAGATCGAGGAATCAATGTTCTCGATGTTTTCATCACACCAGGTGGAGCAAGTTGGTTACATGTAGCAGTTAAGATTCAGAAAAAGAATGATGATGATGGTCTTCAAGCACTTGAAGCTGCATTTGCAGGTCACAAGAGTGCCAAACATATCTGGATATATGACGAAGACATTGATATCTACTCGGATGAAGAACGTGAATGGGCCATGGCCACACGATTCCAGGCGGATGTTGATTTACTAATTAAAGATCCAGAACCTGGAAGTTCACTTGATCCAAGTGCAGAACCAGGTACTAAATTAACAACAAAATGCGGATTTGATTGTACTAAAGTCTTGGACTCTAAGGGAAAGAGCTTCAGCAAGGCTAAATTCCCAGAAGTGGACCTGAGTAAGTTTCTAGGTGATTAAGATGGGACTAGAACTGACAGACGAAGAGAAAGACATGCTTGAAGGTAAGCATGGAAAGGCAACGAGAAAAGCAATGGAGATTATCACCACTCTGGGAGATATCTACGGAGCGAAAAGACTCATTCCGGTTTCAAGTGTTCAAATTGCAGGAGTGTCCTATCATAATCTCGGAGAAGCTGGTCTTGAGTATCTTGATGAAATGGCAGAGGATGGACGGACGAAGGTGCTGACCACTTTAAACCCAGCTGGAATGGATCTCGATGAGTGGAAAAAACATGGAATCAGTGAGGAATTTGCTAAAAATCAGCAAAGAGTTGTGAATGCGTTTGAAAAGATGGGGGTTGTTACAACCTGCACCTGTACACCATATCTGATAGGAAATCTTCCACACTATGGTGAACATATCGCATGGGCAGAGTCATCAGCAGTTTGTTTCTCAAATTCTGTTATTGGAGCTCTGACTAATCGAGAGGGGGGTCCAAGTGCACTAGCTTCTGCATTGACTGGTATGACCGCGGAATATGGACTTCATCTCCAAGAGAACAGAGTGGCACAGGTAAAATACGAAGTTCAAACAGACCTGTCGAGCACAGATGATTTTGGTCTTCTTGGTCAAGTAGTAGGAGAAAGGACTGGAAAGACTATTCCTTACATTGTTGGTGTCAAAAAAGCAACTACTGAAGAGCTGAAATCTTTCAGTGCTTCTGTGGCAACTTATGGAGGAGTTGCATTGTTCCACATGGAAGGAATTACTCCCAACAGAACAACTATCCCAGACAAAACCGAAGTTATAACCAAGAAAGATTTGGAAAGTGCACGAAACGAGCTTGATGATGAAGGGGCAAACATCGATTTCATCAGTGTAGGGTGCCCTCATGCAAGTATCAAGGAAATTGGTCAGATTGCAGAGATGCTTGATGGAAAGAAGGTAACAAAAGGAAAAACGGTCTGGATTACTACAGCAAAGCCCACAAAGGATCTTGCGATGAAGATGGGATATTATGATAAAATTGAGAAAGCAGGCGCTTTCCTTGTAGCAGATGCATGTTGTGCTGTAGCACCACTGAAAGGGAGGTTTGATGGCCTAATGACGGATTCAGCAAAGGCTTGTTACTATGCTCGAGGAAAGAACAGTTTCAAGACTGAGATACGAACTGTAGAGGAGTGTATCAAGGAGGCGATTTCATAATGCAAGGTAGAAAGATCTTCAAGGGGAAAGTTGTGGGCGAGGCTCTAGTAACTGGAGATGAAATATCATTCTATGGCGGATGCGATCCCGAAACAGGAAAGATTGTAGAAAAAGGGCATCACCTTGAAGGAAAATCGGTTTCTGGAAAGATACTTGTATTTCCTACTGGTAAAGGGTCTACAGTAGGATCATACGTTTTGTATGCACTCAAAAAAGCAGACAAGGCACCACTAGCGATAGTTAACAGAACAACAGACCCAGTAGTAGCAGTAGGCTGTATCATTTCTGAAATTCCTGCAGTAGATCAGATTGACATTGGCAAATTAAAAACTGGACAGAAGGTGGAGGTAGACGCCGAGAATGGCGTCGTATCCATCATTGAATAATCTCAAAACCGCTGTACCTGAGGTTCGAAATCTTCGGGGGTGAAAGCCGTTTCACCATCTTCAGGCATATCGCCTCTCTCTTTGAGTGTCTGAGTTGTGAGAAGGTAGTATACAAGGGCAAGAGATTTGCGACCACGATTGTTTGTAGGAATCACGAGATCCACATTTGTAGTCACGTTATCGGTGTCACAGAGTGCGACTACTGGTACTCCAATTCTTGCAGCCTCTGACAAAGCCTGTTGGTCGGTTCGTGGATCAGTAAGAATGACAACATCAGGTTCAATGTATGTTCTCGGACCCGCAATGTTGGGATTGGTCAAAGTTCCTGGAACAAACCGTTCAGTGAATGAATTTGCACCAATGTAATAGGCAAATGTTTCTACTGGTTTCTTTCCATAGACTCTTCCTGACACTACAACAATCTTAGAGGGATCAAACCTGGCAAGAAACTTACCAGCAACCCTAATTCTCTCATCAGTTTTTCTAACATCAAGAACATAGAGGCCAATTGGGCGCTGTCTATAGACAAATGGCTCCATGTCTTGTGTCTTCACTTGTGTGCCAATATGACATCCTGCAGCGAGATACTTGTCCATGGGTGTCAATAGTTCTAAGTCAGCGACTTCAATCTCACTCATTCTATTTTGCCTCCGCAGTTTCTGAAACAGCAAATGCCATGAAACTATCAATTATGTCAATATGAGCAAGTAACATTCTACGACAGCAGTATCTTGTAAGTCCTACATTATCAAGCACAACAGATGGATCTTCACCCTGTCGAACTTCACGCTTAAACTGCTCAAATTTGTCTGCAACCACTTTGCCGCATGTAAAACATCGTACTGGAATAATCATTGTATAGTCGCCTCACCTGTATGATTTCTGGTATCGGGATCTTGCTGAAGGGCCACCGAACTTCTTTGGTTCTGTCCGTCGTGGGTCTCCGACTAGCATTGTCCTATCGTGTTCAATCATCTTTGATCGTACTTCAAAGTCTTGACTCATGCGAATTAGACCAGTAGCAATAGCCATTCTTACTGCATCAGCCTGACTCATGAAACCGCCGCCCCTTGTTCGTACCCTAATATCGTATCTTTTCCATCCTTCTCCGAAGAGAATCAAAGGCTCCATGATTCGCATGCGAGCCAGCTCTGGTTGTTGAATCTCCAGTGGTTTTCCGTTGATTCTGATTCGACCTGTGCCATCTTTTATTGTGGCTTTCGCAAGACTTGTTTTCCTCTTGCCAGTACTCACTACAACTCTCATTTTACTACCTCCGGACTTCTCCAACCTAGTTCGTGACTCAAATCAGCCACAGTAATGAATTTTCGTTTCAGACTCCTGTATTTTGCACCTTCGAGTACAATCTTTTCAGACTCAGCATATTGCTCAGGTAAGCCAATGTAGACCTTGATACGTTTGTATGCTGCTTTACCACGAGGGGTTGGCCACGGGAGCATGCCACGAAGCATCTTACGAACCATCTTGTCTGGACGACGCTCGTGTAATGGACCTCTTCTTGGATTATAGGAGGTCCTAATATTCAACTTCTCTTTCCAGGCATCAATCACAGTTCTGCGATCTCCTGTGATAATAGCCTTCTCTGCATTAACCACGACAACTTGCTCACCGAGGATGGCGGCTTTTGCAGCCTTTGCTCCAAGACGGCCTACGACCATATTTTCAGCATCGAAAACTTTGACAGATCCTGTACTCATTGAAACCACCTATACTATAATTGTAACTCCTTTCCCCTTGGGGACCTTGGTAAGCAATTCGTTTATTGATATCAGTGAACCACCAGCACCCACAATACCGGTTCTAGCAGAAACTGAAGCATTGAGAGCCGCTACAGTTACTTTATGAGAGAGGATGCCAGAACCTAGAACTTTCCCAGGTACGACAATGATGTCTCCAGCATTTGTATAGCGACTGATTTTTCCAATATTCACTGTGGCGCGTTGGCGAGCTGGTCGAGCAATTAGTTCTGCAACCCGCTTCCAAATACCAACATTATGTTTAGTTGATGTCTTTCTGAGCGCGTTAATGAGTGCGCGTGTGTTTGGGTCAGTTGGACCAGATTTGACTGATTTTTCCATTTGTTCACACCTCATAGTGAATTTGCATAGTCAAGAGCCAATCTGATTCGCTCTTTCAGAATTTCAGAAGACTTCTCTACAATTTCCTCTGGAGAGAGCGCGCCTGTGGACTCTACTTTAAACAGAAAACTATCTTTCTTGGAATCAATTGATATTGCTCCAGGTTCACAGACTTCAACGCAAGCTTCGCATAGACTGCAATCCAGAGTGTTCTGTGTCGATATTGTATCACCCTCAACTCGCAGGATGTTTTTGGGGCAAACATCTACACAGTCTCCACACTGATTGCACTTCTCCTTGTTCACTTCGACTATGGGCACATATTTGTATGAAACCGTTGATACTGGCTGGAACTTTGCGTTTTCCACACCCTTGCCAAGTCTAGCATACGCTTCGATGATTAGACGTTGACCAGGAGCCAGCTTCACCAGGGGAATATCACCTGATGCAGGAACTACCTTGGGATCTTGTGATGTGAGGTCGCTGGAATTGACTATTCTCTCTTCATTGTCTTCAGCTGCTTCCTCGAGTGTGAGTGTACATTGACAAAGACTGCAGCCCTTGCCTTCACAATCGCATTCTTCTGGTAGATTATAGCTCTCAAGATCCGTAACAAGAGGAATTAGTCCCAGTCTGTGTGCGAGCATCTCATCATACATGACGCTTGTGTTTTCAAGAACAAGCACTTCATCTATAGCCATAGATGGTAGTCTGGTAAGCATGGTCCTACGTAAAGCATTTGCAAACGCAACATCGACTCCTTCCACTAGGAAGTGAATTATGTTATCCTGTTTGTGGGTTATTGTAATTTCCATTGACTCACCTGACCGCAAAGGTATTGTTCACCCAAAAGACATACATACCGGGACGGACTCGCCATAAGACTGTGATGCGATATGGCTCTCTCGCCCATGCCCTGGGCATCTTCGCCTGCTTTCTCTGAACATAAAAGGCTTGTCCTAGAGCTAGTGTTGATAAATTCTGATTTGAAGTGATTTTCAAATCTGTCTATGCGGCTATTTCTGTGAGATCTTTTAATCCATTAACGATAAGCTTGTAGCCATTAAGACGCTGTTTAGGGTCAATGGCAACCATACCATATGTTGGAACTCCAAGGAGATCTTGAACAGATTCGGGTCTCATTGATCCAGGGAGGTCCTGTTTATTTGCAATCGCAATGACTTTCACGCCAAGTAGCTGATTTTTGTATTTTTCAAGAAGTTGACGTGTCTTGAGGACCGCCTTAGGATAACTCTCAGTGACTACGACAACCATCCTACTGCCTTTCATGAAATCAGGCCAGAGAAATTCAAAGTGCGATTGTCCACCCATTTCAATTAGAGAAGCTTTTGTGCTACCATCGATTGTGATTGTGCCACAACTCATGCCTGCAGTTGGTTGGTAATTGACCTGCAGTTTAGATGTGCTGTCCGTAAGCAATTTGATTAATGTGGACTTACCAGCATAACCGGACCCCATTAGTGCAACTTTGACATATTGTGTCATGAGAGTTGACTCCAAGTAGATGGTAGTTATACAGAGTATATGTTGGAGTATTTCGTGGGTAACACTCACTGTTTGAATCTCCGCCATCTGATGGCCTACTTAAGGCTAGTGAAATAAAAAGTAAAAACGCGCGATAGAAGAGCTTAACAGGCAAAACGAATCTGCAAGTCGAGAGCTGATGCGATGTCCGTCAAGGAGCCTAAATTCATAGCCATTGATGAGGGGGCTCTAGAAAAACTTGGGGATTTGATGAGGAGGTATGACAATCCTCTCTGTGTGACGGACGAGTTGATACATGCGGAGTATTCTCACCATCTTGAGAGGAATATGGAAACTCCTTGTAGATGGCTGATGGCTTCCAAATTTCGTGCAACCTCAAATACAGTCTTTGGGAATATTGACATCGTGATTGGATTCGGAGGAGGAAATAGTCTTGATGTCGCCAAGCTTGTGGCAAGAGATACCGGACTCAATTGGATATCAGTCCCTACTGCTGCATCCCATGATGGAATTGCAAGCGAAGTAGCTTCGGTAAGTCATAACGGGTACAAATATTCAGAAAAGTGCAAGGCACCTCTTGCAGTGATTGCAGACATCTCGATCATTTCCAAGGCACCACCTATGTTGAAGCTGGCAGGTTTGGGAGATATCATCTGTAAAACTTCTAGTTTAACGGAATGGAAAATGGCATTTGAGGTGAAAGGAGAGGCTTTTGACCAGTCGGTCTATTCAATAGTGGAAAATGCACTGAATGCAGTACTGAAAGATGATAGTCTTGAAACTCTGATCAGAGCAGAGATTGATGCAGGACGAGCAATGAGCATATTTGGAAGTTCTCGGCCTTGTTCTGGAACCGAGCATTCCGTGTCGCATGCATTGGACAGAGAGTGCGGTCAGCTTCATGGACTTCAGGTAGCATTTGTTACTCCTCTTTGTCTTCATTATCTTAACGAAGCTGGATATTCAGACCATGCGCCAGAAGACATTCTGGAATTCATGTCTGACAGAGATATGCCTACTACGGTTGAAAAGATGTCAATTACCGTAGAGCAGTTCATCGATGCAATACATCACGGACTGAATATTATGGAGAGAAGAAATAGATACTCAGTCCTCAAACATCTAAACGTGGATGACTCATCTTTGAGAAGTGCAATGACTAGTCTTGGGTATTGAAATAATGTATTGCTTCGACAGTTTTAAAAGAAATTAGAATCACGGCGCAGAAGAGTCTGTCCGCGAAGGACAGGTCTTGGTAACATATACCGATGAAGAACTAAACTGAGGTAAATTATCATGCCAAAACCAAGTTTTGTAGAATGGGAGCCTACAGAGGAACTTCAAAAGAAAGCCCTCGAGGCTCTAGAGATAGCCAAAGACACTGGTCGGATAAAGAAAGGTATCAATGAAGCGACAAAGAGTATCGAACGCGGTATCGCACGGTTGGTTGTCGTTGCTGAAGATGTCGAGCCACAAGAAGTAATCATGTACTTACCCGGCCTCTGTGATGACAAGAAAGCACCTTACATCTTCGTGAAAAGCAAAGCAGACCTTGGAAACGCCGCAGGTATTGAGCGGCCTACTGCTGCTGTTGCAATCATAGTGGACGGCAAGGCAAAGGAACTCGTTGATGACATTATTGAGAAAATCAACGGTCTTCGAAAGTGAAACTAAGGTGATGGTTTCCGATGAGCAAAGATGAAGAAACTACCCCTTCAATTCCTGCTGAAGTGATTCAGCTCCTAGGAAGAACTGGAGTGACTGGTGAAATCACTCAGGTTCGTGTGAAAATCCTAGATGGCAGGGATAAAGGCCGAGTGCTGACACGTAATGTAAAGGGACCGATAAGAATGGGTGACATACTCATTCTGAGAGAAACTGAGCGTGAAGCCCGTAAGATGAGGAGGCGCTAGATTAAAAATGGTTGGCACACAGACGTGTTCGTTCTGTGGGAAAGACATAGAACCTGGTACAGGTTCCGCTTTTGTCCAGACCAAGGATGGAGCTGTATATTGGTTCTGTTCGAACAAGTGTAAATCAAATCGACTCAAACGCCGCTTAAAGCCCAGAGACACAAAATGGACTGCGGGGTATGAGAAAGGCGGAAAAGCATCTCGTTAGAAAATAGAAACAAACCAAGGGTGGCGTACATGCCACCTGAGGTTTCAATTATTCCTTTTCGACTTCTTCTTTAACAAAGTCAAAAATCACTTTCGCAAGAGTTCTGATGTCTTCAGGATTGATTCCCTTTGCATCCTTGCCCAGAAGATCAATTAATGAGTTTAGGACTGATTCGGATATGTCACGGTTTTCTATTGCATCCTTGACAACACCACGAATCTGCTCTGTAAAGTCTGCATCACCCGAGATGTATTGATTAACATAGCTTTTTGCCATGCTCTCGGCATCCGAAGATTCCTCGAGACCTCCTTCATTTGTCCAGAGCTCTATTTCCTTTGTAGCAGTTTCAGATGCATCAGAAGCATGTGCTATGTTAATTCCTGCCCATATTCCGTATTTACCACGAAGTGAAGAAGGATTTGCTTTTTGCACAAAAGTTGCTCCAAGAGCATCACGGACACCTTGTATGACATCATCAGCTTCAAAAATCATGGCTAAGACAGGAGCAGAAGATATGAAATCAACTAACCATGGAAAGAATGGTTTCTCCTGATGTACTGCATAATGGAGTTTTGCTAGTGACTCAGGGACCTTCATTTCTCGGAATGCACATATTCGATAGCCCCTGTCCATTAATGCTTTCAGAACTAATGCGCTGACTCTCCGACGGGCAGTACCATCGGGTTTGATTATAACGAACGACCGTTCCAATTATCTCACCTGTTTCATATGATACCGAATAGTCTGTATTCACAACTTTCGCGGGATAAGAGGTGAATATAATCCATTTCATTGAGCACCATAAAGAAACTGCTGGTAAAAACGACACTTTCATAACTGTAGTCAATTTTTCCACAACAATTCCTTGTGAGGTGCCAACAGTGACAGACAAGGAGAAACTTCGATCCCCAATTGTTACAGTTCTTGGACATATTGATCATGGTAAGACTTCCTTACTCGATAAAATGCGTGGAACAGGAGTCCAAGATAGAGAGGCTGCAGGTATTACTCAACACATAGGTGCTTCATTCTTTCCCACAGAAACTATTCTTTCAATATGTGGAGAACTCCTTAAGACTGTCAATACTGAACTTACAATTGATGGGTTACTCTTTATTGACACACCTGGTCATGAGGCGTACCTCAACTTAAGACGCCGGGGTGGAGCAATCGCTGATATAGCAATATTAGTTGTGGACATAAATGAAGGACCTCTGACACAGTCTTATGAGTCACTCAAGATACTACGTTCAGGAAAGACACCATTCCTAATAGCGGCAAACAAACTTGACAAGGTTCCTGGTTGGAGAGAGAAACCTGGAATGACGCTGATTCAAGCTATTAAGGCTCAAGGCCAGTCTACTCAGAATGAGATTGATAGACGTCTATATGAGATTGTAGGGGCCCTCTCTGCTAATAGTATTCAGTCAGAACGATTTGATCGCGTTGAAGATTTTAGAAAGACTGTAGCAATCGTTCCAACTAGTGCAAAAACAGGGGATGGGATTCCAGAGCTTCTGATGGTGCTGTCAGGTTTGACTCAGCAGTATATGAAGGAAAGACTGCGGATATCTTCTGGTCCTGCAGTAGGCGCAATTCTTGAAGTAAGAGAAGAAACTGGACTCGGAACAACGCTTGATACAATAATCTATGATGGTGTGCTGAAGAAGACGGACACAGTAGTAGTAGGCGGTCTTGACAAAGTCATTGTTGCCAAGATAAGAGCACTGCTGCAACCAAAACCTTTGGATGAAATTCGAGATCCAAAGGAGAAATTTACTCATGTTGACAAAGTTCATGCGGCTGCTGGTGTCAAGATAGTTGCTCCTGACATAGAAGGAGCGGTAGCAGGTGCTCCAGTGTATGCTGTCAGCGACCCAGGAAAAATCGATGAGATTAAACAAAAAGTTCGTGATGAAGTGAGTGCAATACGCATTCAAACAGACAAATCAGGAATTGTCCTGAAAACAGATACTCTTGGTTCATTAGAAGCTGTTACACAATTCTTACAGGACCGCAAAGTACCAGTGAGATTTGCGGATGTAGGCCCCATTGTAAAACGTGATATTATCGAAGCACAGGCCTCTGGCGATACAGATCCCCTAAATGCAGTAGTTTTGGGTTTTAATGTAAAGTTTGCTCCAGATATTGAAGACCTTGCAGCTGAACTAGGTGTAGAAACCTTCCGCAACGAAGTTATCTATCGTTTATATGATGACTATAATGCTTGGTTGATTGTAAAGAAAGAGCAGGCAAAAGCAGATTCTCTGGCTTCGATTATCAGGCCGGGCAAGATTGAACTTATGCCAGAATATGTCTTTCGACAGAGTAATCCTGCTGTGGTAGGAGTAAAGGTTCATGGTGTAATTAAACCTAGGACAGGATTGATCAATGAGGAGGGCAAGCGAGTTGGAACTATTCTGCAAATACAAGACAGAAGTGTCACCATAGATGAAGCTACTGAGGGAATGGAAGTTGCCGTTTCAATTAGGGGACCGACGATTGGACGACAAGTGAAAGATACTGAGATACTCTATACTGATATTCCAGACAAGCATGTATTAGCAATCAGAAAGAAGTTCATGGATGATTTGTCTCAGTCAGAACAAGAAGTGCTTGAGGAGTTCACCACGATAAAGAGATCGATTGGTGGTCTTATCTAACTAAACGTTTTTAGGCAATACCGAAAAAAGAGTCAGTGCAGCGGGTAGGGCGGGCCGTTTGCCGCGGTCGCGACCACAAGGCACTAGTGGCGCCAGTAACCCCGTGGAGGATGAAACCCAATCACGGAGAGTTTCGCTGTGGGACTGTGATGAGCAGTCTCTGGAGTCTGTTACGGGTATAGCAACACTCGAAGGTGTGTTGTGATTATCTTAGACTTCCGAACCGGGTCAGGCCCTGGCGGGAACAGCCCTAAGGATAAGTAGTGGAGCCCCAGAGGTAGCTGCTTTGAGAAACGCAACGAGCTAACTCACCGTGAAAAGGACATTCGATACATCGGGTGCCGCTGCACTCCTTCTGACAACTGTGACTATTCAGATAATAAAAACAGATAGGCGGCTGAGCGCTCGCTTATAGCACTCAACCGCAAAATTGCGTTGTCCTGCCATTAGCATAACACCTCTGTGTTAAGCTTATGAACGAACAACGAGAGTTCTTGCATTTGTTCTAGCAATCTCTAGATTGCGGATTGCTGCTTCAGAGGCCCTGTGGACGCGAATCTCTCTGAGATCGGGATGTTCAGAAAGTGGTATGTCCTTCTTGTTCAAGAGCTTGGAGTCGCTAATCGCTTTCATGAGTAGTTGCATTCTAGTTGTTTTCAGCACTATTTTCACACTCTGTTCAACAGGTTTCAATGGACAAGACTTTCTGATTGAAGGAGGAAGCCTTCGTGGATAATTTTCGAAATCCTTGCGAGTATATCGTCGCTATTATTTCTCCAATATTTACCAGAATAATGAAATTCCGGCATTATTGTGATTTCTTGTTTACCCATTGTAAACCACTAATGAAAATACCGGCAACAAAGTATATATATTTATTGCCTCAAGTAATATATAATCGTCAGATTTAATAAGATGAAAGAAGGACCAAAGAAATGGAGACTAGGAGAATATGAAACTGGCTGTCCAACTAGATGAAACTGATATTGGTATACTGGCAGCAATCCAAAAAGACGCGTCAAAGATTTCCACAAGCGAGTTGAGCGAGCAGTTAGGAATTCCTGATAGGACGGTTAGGTACCGTCTTAACAAGCTACGAGAGCAAGGATTACTAAAGCCACCGAAATTGATGACTTATGAGAGAAAGATTGGTCTTGGAGAACAGCTCTTACTCTTGCAGAGCATTCCAGAAAAAGAAGAAACTCTTGTGAAAATTCTCGACGAGATTGATTTCTTCTATTACTATAGCCCGACCTATGGCAGATACGATGGATACATGGTCTATACAATGTTCCCACTGGTAGCTCCCAGAATGGTCAGACAAGTGGCTGAGGAGCTTAAAGAGAAAGATCTGATTAGTGATTTTTACATCTTTGATCTTGTGGATTATTGTAGAAAAGGAGTTGATGTATCTCCACTTCTTCCTGATAGCGACTGGTCATGGTCAAAATGGTCAGAAGAGGCTAAGCAGATCATGAGTGAGGGGTGTGATCTTGAACTAGGACTGGAAGAATTTCCATCAACAGTGAAATTCGACTATCGAGACATTCAGATTCTGACACATATGGTGGAGAATCCCGAGGCGACTCAGAAGGAAATTGGAGAGTTGTTAGACCTCTCATCTGCTCAAGTCCATAAGAGGATCAAGAGACTGGAGGAGTCAGGTGTAATCAGAGGTGTTAAGCTCTACTTTACCCCATTCAAAGACATCATGGTGATTGGATGCTTCTTCAAATCACGTGAACATGCGAAGAAAATTTTGTGTGGATTCCACAGGCTTCCTTTTGAAATCACTTTTGTTCAGGAGAGCAGTACTGACTACGAGGTACAAATTGTATTGCCATCAAGTGAGATGAATCAGTTTTTGCAGAATGTGAACGTCTTCAGAAAATACACTGAAGAATTCTTTATTCAGACAAGTCTAAAGGGCAAAAGCAAGGGATATGCGCACCTGCTAAGATCCTTCAAACAAGATGCCTGTTGTTGGGAGATGCCACTGAGCGACACTATGCAGACGATAAGGAGTATTTCTGTTTCTTAAGATTGGCTCTGTCAAAATCTTTATGAGAGAATCGCGAGCCGAACGTGTTACTCGCGCTGAGGTATCCTAGCCTGGCAGGGAGCTGGATTGCTAATGATAGCTAATCCAGCTGTCCGCAAACATCCAGTGTGCTAAGCACTCGAGGGTTCAAATCCCTCCCTCAGCGCCAATTCTTTTCTTCAATCTTCTTGCAGGTGTAAACGCGAATTGCAAAATGGGCAATGCACAACATTTGTGTCGACCGGAAGTGCATTCACAATGTCAAAGATGTTGCTGCAATTTCCACAACGAAATGTGTCAGTGCCAGAGATTCTTTGAGCTGGAAGTGCATGCTTCCTCATTGATTCCAAGATTCTATCATCCTCTGAAACATCAGTGGGAGCAATATCTCTGCCCTGTGCCCAACGAAATGTCGCATAGAGTCCAAAGATCACCATTGGGATATAGAAGACCATGTAGACAGGTATCATGTCTTCAGGTGAAACCATTACAATGCCTATAGTACCAGT
>JBHLRQ010000010.1:0-15849 GCA_048882385.1 Candidatus Thorarchaeota archaeon
AATGTTTAGTAAAAGAGAAAGGATGGAAGGAGGTGCGACCAACGCACCCTTGCGGGGTGTGTCAGACCCGGCCCGTTCGTTTACGGCCAGACCTTCATCCGCCGCTGGTCACAAGCTCCTTCCTGACTATCTCGCGACCCTCATCGTCAACCACGACGAAATGAGCGCCGCAGGATAGTCAGCAGTCGTAGCACCGCACAACCATCTCAATTAGGTTGAGCAGTCCTTCAGGTATTTCTTCAGTCATATTTTACACCATTATCTCTTGACCATCGGTTCAGGAAGTACAAGGCTCTCATGGGCCTTGTCTTCGAATATCTGCTTCGCTGCGACCATGAGGCTCTTCTCAATGCCTGCGATGTTGTTATTGGTCGCAACTACCAGATTGGCTTTAGTAAGCATCCCTTTTTCATCTGACACATAATTGTGCATCAGAGTTCCTCTTGGAGCCTCAACAATACCGACTCCATTGCCTGCCTTGGGTTTAACATCAGCAAGTTTCACATCAGTATTGCAGATGTCAGGATCCTGCAGCAAAGTGGCAATCCATTCGAAGGCTTGGACCATCTCGACGATTCTGGCATAGTGATAAGCGAATGTGTGATGTGATGGTCTTCCTACGAGTTCACGCATCTCCTTGAGAGCTGCATCAGCGAGTGGTGTTGCCATCCTCTCATT
The DNA here is from genome assembly GCA_048882385.1 of Candidatus Thorarchaeota archaeon. Classification (GTDB taxonomy): domain Archaea; phylum Asgardarchaeota; class Thorarchaeia; order Thorarchaeales; family Thorarchaeaceae; genus SMTZ1-45. Next base: position 679 of record JBHLRQ010000010.1, read on the forward strand.
CACATTGCATCTTGCAAGGGTGTTTGCTCTCCATATTCCTTCAGGATAGCCTGCAGGTTTGTAGTACATGTGAGTTGCATAGCTATGTTTTGCTACATGCTCTCCATAATACTTAGTGTAGTCCTTGGGTTCAAAATCAGCCACAATCTCACCATCTGGCTCCTGTACTCTGACTGTTCCATCATAGATGTCAAGAGTTCCCTCGTTCGAGAGACCGATGTAGTATGTTGGAACAACAGCTACTTTGGTGATGACATCCAGATAGTCATTCACAACTTTCTTGGCAAGATCCACTGTGTTCAAGGTGAGTTGTTGAATCTCCTCGAGTCGACCCAGGAAGAAGTCTCGGTCCTCTTCCTTCAAAGACATAAGTGATCCTCCAGGAATTTGAGTTGTCGGGTGGATTGCTTTGGCCCCAACAGTCTTGATTAGCTCTTGACCAAACTCCATCATCTTGATTGCCTGCACTGCGACATCCGGGAGGTCTCTCAAGACTGCAGCGACATTCCTGTCAGCTGGGTTGGCGAAGGGGCCATAAACAAAGTCTGGTGCTGCAAGGGCATAGAAGTGGATGACATGAGATGAGAACTGCTTAGCCTCAATCATCAAACGTCTCAACTTTACGGCAGCTGGGGGAGGAGTAATGTCCCAAGCAGCTTCGACAGCCTTCACTGATGCTAGGTGGTGTGGAATAGGACAGATTCCACATATTCTGGGGGCAATCCTAGGAGCTTCCTCCATAGGACGTCCCTCAAGGAATTTCTCGAAGAATCTGGTCGAGTTAACGTTGAATTGGACATCCTTCACCTTGCCGTCCTTGCTCAGTGTTAGTGTTAGTGATCCGTGACCCTCCAATCGGGTAACGGGATCAATTCTTATTGTCTTGTCGCCAGTCATTTGTTTTTGACCTCCTCGCGTTTGATTCGAATATTACCCAAGTAACTTGTTGGATAGTCGAATCGATAGAATGTTCCTAGCGGGTCTTTCACTTGTTCCTTGATCTCTTCAGGTGGAAGAGGTGCATAAGTTCCAAGCATAGCCATTGAGTTTGAACCATGGTCCTGGGTGATTGGAGGTGGTGGACCAAAGCATCCTCTACATGTGGCACCCTTGTTTACACATTGACCTTCACATAGTCCCCATGTGGACGATCCAACGCAGATGTAGCCTTGTTCAAGCAAACATCTGTCAGGATCTGCAATTCCTTCATAAGGACGAAGAATTTTCTCAATTGGGGTTTCTTTCTTCTCTCGATTGCAGTAATGGCAGACAGTGTGAGGTGGTAGCTCGATTGGTTCTCCTGCCAGTAGCTTGCTCACAGCAGTAAGTATCAGACTTGAAGTGGGAGGACATCCTGGTAGGTATATGTCAAAGTCAACAAAGCTACTATTTGGTTTCACCACAGGAGCAATACCAGGCAAGTTCTCACTGGGTACAACACCATCTGTAACGGTGGCATTGTTACGGAACTTGACATCATAGCATTCCTCAATGTCCGAGAAATTAGCAAGACCTGGAATACCCCCAAAGCATGAACAGGAGCCAAATGCAATCAAGACTTGACACTTATCTCTCATTAATTTGAGTAAATGAATATCCTCCTCTGTTCGGGCCATGCCCTCATAGAGACCAACAACTATCGACTTGTCTTCATAGCTCTCGAGGTGGTGGAGCTTGAAGTCAGCGACAGCTTGCCAATACTTGATTTCAAGAGCGGGTAGAACAGTAGCTAGGTTGAGATGAATATCGACCAGACTCTGGAAACATCCCCAACATGAACTGCCTTGACCCATTGCAATAGACACTGGATCTCCCATTTCCTAGACCTCCTTTAATACGAAAACCATTTCGTGGTTCTCTTCTCCAATTGCCTCAACAATTCCCCATCGCAGCATTCCCATGAGATTCCATACAACGAGATCTTTTGCATAAATTGTATTTTCTGCAATCTTTGAAACAGATGCAGGTCCGTTTTTGAGTACAGTCTCAATTGCCTTTCTTTGTGTTCGGACATTGCCCTTTTTCTGAGTGAAGTAGCTAGCAAAGAGACGACTCATCTCCACTCCCTCCTAATCGGACCGAGCTCTCTCACTTGTTCGGTGAGTGTTCTAACACCATCAGCAAATATCTGCGCTTCAGATGCACTCGCCCACTGGAGTCTGACCCTCCGCGGATCTACGCCAGCCTGCTCAATTGCAGTTTCCATCAAAGCCCATCGTGCTCGAGCTTTGAGATTGCCGCTAGTATAGTGGCAGTCTCCAGGGTGACACCCCGAAACAAGAACGCCATCAGCTCCCATATCGAGTGCAGCTAGAATGAACTCTGGACTTATGCGTCCTGTACAGTTCACACGCAGGATTCTTGCATTTGTTGGGTATTGAATCCTGCTCGTTCCCGCAAGATCAGCTCCTGCATACGAGCACCAATTACAACAATATGCCATAATTCTTGGTTCCCATTCTTCTTCTTGTTTTGTAACAGTTTCAGCTGTTGTCAAGCTGAACCACCTCCTTCAGCTTCAGGTGCAGGACATAGGAAAGCCTCCACCATAGTTAGAATTTGATCATCGGTAGAATGATACATCACGATCGCACTACTCGGGCATGATGCAGCACAGGTGCCGCAGGAATGGCACTTGGCTTCAGTGACCATAGCTATTGGTGGATCATGAGTCTCATCGAATGTGATAGCATGATAGGGACATGCAGTCAGACAGGTGTGACATGATGAGCATAGTTCTGGAATAACGTGTGCAACAGTCGATTCGATCTCAACATCACCTTGCGCCATTAGACCGACTGCCTTTGCGGCTGCCCCACTTGCATCAATTACAGACTCAGAAGCGTTCTTTGCCGCTTGAGCAGCACCAGCTATCATCACCCCTGCAGTGTGAGTGGTGAGAGGTGCTAGTTTGATATGTTCAGGATTGAAGAAACCATCACCGCTTCGAGTCAGACTGAAAGTATGTGAGGTTTCTTCTACGTCATCTGGTGGAATCATAGCACTAGAAAGAATCACCATGTCAGGTTCAAATTCAAGGGGTTCTCCTGCAAGGACATCAAACCAGTTCACCATGATCTTGCCATTGTTTACTGTAACTTCAGGTTTAGCATCCCTTGGAAACTTGCTATAGATGACATGTTTTTGCCGCGCCATTCTGTGTAACTCTTCATGTCCTTTGCCATAGGTTCGAATATCTTGATACAAGACAAGAGCTTCGTCGACTCGACTTCGAAGATCTGATGCAGCTTTAGCAGTGGCTGAGCAACAATGCCTTGAACAATGTTCGTGACCCTTGACTCCAGGTTCTCGAGACCCAACACAACCGATGAAGACGATATTCTTTGCTGGCTTTCCAGTACTGGGAACTAGAAGGGTATCGCTGGGTGGAAGTTTCTGAAGCTCTGCTAATGTCAGAATGTCTGGAGACTCGCCATAACCGTAGTAACCTACAGGCCTGAATGGTTCAAACCCAGTAGTGACAATAGCGGTTCCTACTTCTATCTTCTTTTCTTGTCCAGTCTTCAGATTCTTTATTGTAGCAGTAAAATTACCGATGTATCCTTCAAAAGAAGAAACCTTGCTATCAAGATGAACCTTGATTCGTTTGTGTTTGTTTACAGCTTTGACTAGAGGTACAATGACATCAACACCAGATTGACCCAATGGGAAGAGGTGTGTCCAATTTACAACATTCCCGCCGAGTTCCGATATCTTCTCAATTAGCACAACATCGAAACCTCTTTCTGCAATATCTAGTGCTGCTCGTAATCCAGCAATTCCACCACCAACAATCAAAGTTGTGGGTAGAACCCGTACCTTCTTGACAGGTAGTTTCTCCAATTTTGCAGCTCTGGCTACAGACATCCTTACGAGATCATTTGCCTTTTCTGTTGCAAGTCCAGGCTCTCGCATATGACACCAAGACACATGCTCACGAAGGTTGACTTGGTCAAACAGATATCTGTTCACACCTGCCTCTTCTACGACTCTTCGGAATGTGGGTTCATGCATCCGAGGGGAACAACTAGCTACAACCACACGGTTGAGGTTATGTTCAGCAATCTTCTCTTTAATGAGAACCTGTCCAGCATCTGAACACATGAACATTTCATCTGTGGCATGGGCAACTCCAGGCAATTTCGAGGCCATTTGTGCAACTTCTTTAACATCAACAGTACCAGCGATATTGTGTCCACAGTGGCAAACAAACACGCCGATTCTAGCTTCGTTAGTTTCTGACATTTACTTATTCTCCTAGTGTGCTTCAAGGATTGCTTGAGGTTTGATTTTGATTAGTTGAATTCCGAGTGAGTCACCATCGATTCCAAGTGCATGACCCAAGAACTGTGGGAGGGTTATGACAGGAATCTTTGGTTTGTCATCGGATCCTTCCCCAAATTGAACCTGGGTCAATTGAATATCACAGAACACACATGCTGTGATAATTCCGTCAGCATTTTCTGCACGGATGTTCTCGATTTTGTCACGTCCAATAGCATTCCCGACTTCTTCATCCATAGCGAGGAGAGGACCACCACAACATCGGGTTTTACCATTGTAGTCGACAGCTGTTCCTCCAGCTGCTCGTATTATCTGGTCAATGATAGTTGGATTTTCTGCATTATCGACCTGAACAATTTCTTCAGGACGGGTTACGTGACAACCATAATGTGCAGCCAAGCGAACATCCTTGTAGGGATTAACAACTGCAGATCTGATGGCATCATAGCCAATGTCTTCCCTGAAAATTTGTAATAGATGTTTGACTTGTACATTCCCAGTATACTTCAGACCTTCCTCTTCTAAGACATCGTTGACCTCAGCCAGTAGTTCTTCATTGTTATCTAAGTCATGTTTGACATGCTTGAGGGAACCAGAGCAGGCACCACAGATGGCTAGAATATCCATATTCATGCTTTCAGCAAGTGCAAGAATTCTTCCACTCATAGCAGCAAACGCAACATGGTTTACTGACTCAATGTATTGAGCACCACAACAGTTTGCATCCTTCATTGTTACTAGTCGGACACCAAGTTTCTCCATAACAAGCTCTACTGCTTTCTCATACGCAGGAAGTCTCACTGGAGTCGTGCAACCAGTGTATAGTACGAATTCCTTCACTTCAGGAACCTCCTTCGAAATATCTCTTCTTTAGCTTCTTGACAAAATCATTATTCCAACCTAAGTCAGTGTCAAGACCTAAATCGTCACGATCATCTTCCTCGAAGTCTGTATACGCATCATTGAGCAACCAACCATCCTCAAGCACCTTATTGATCGTATTCTGGAAAACAGGAGGTATATACCCCTCACGAGCGGCCATCTCTCGAACTGCTGTGAAAATCTCTGATAAATCGACATCTTCCTGGCATCTTTCCTCACACAGTCGACATGTCATGCAAAGCCATGGCAGCTCACTCTTCAGAACTTCCTCTCGCTTTCCGAGGAGTATCTTCTGGATGAGCTTTCGCGGTCGATAGCGTTCAGTTTTACTTGCAACCATGCACGAAGCAGTACACATTCCACATTGAATGCACTGCATAATACCTTCGCCACCAGGCTCTTGACTTATCTCCTTGGCAAAGCTTGAACTGGGTGCATGATTGATTGGTGGTTGTTCTCGAGTTTGCTGTGTCATTTTTCACCACTCTCTCTTTCATAATTCTTCATCGACTTTTGATAGTATGATTGTAGCCCTCATGGCTGCTGCACTACCCGCGGACACTGAGTCAGGGATATCCTTGGGACCATCAGCGCATCCGCAGACAAATACACCTTCAATAGATGTATCAACAGGTTTCGTCATGCGGTCGTCAACGCAGACGTATCCTTCTTCTGAGAGGTTCATATTTAGCTCTACAGCAATGTCTGCAAGACCATCTGGAGGTTGGATTCCAGGACTGATTACTACCAGATCATGTTCTACTTGCTGTAGAAAACCTGTCTCAGTATTTTCAAATCTAACAAAGAGCGAATCGTTCTCTTTTTTGTGTAGAACTTCAGCAACTCTTCCTCGCACAAAGTTCACACCGAAACGTGTACGTGCCATCTCGTAGAATTCTTCAAAGCCCTTTCCAAAGGCTCTGATGTCAGCATAGTACACTGTAACATCGGTATCCTGATTGTGTTCCTTTGCCATCACAGCATTTTTGATACCATACATGCAACAGACACGGCTACAGAATGGAACCCCCTTTTGGACATCACGAGCTCCTACGCACTGAATGAACCCAATACTCTTGGGAATTTTTCCATCTGTAAGACGAACAAGATGACCATGTGTTGGACCAGCGGCGTTGATGAGTCGCTCGTACTCCATAGCATTGATGACGTTTGGTAATTTCCCATAACCAAGCTGTGGATACTCCTCGACATTGAATAACTTATACCCAGTTGCAAGAATTATGGTGCCAACATGAAGATCGATTACTTTGTCCTCCATTGAATGATCAATTGCAACTCGAGTGCAAGCATCAACACACTGTTCGCAATCACAGCAGACTGCACATCCTAAACAGCGTTCAGCTTCAGCAGCTGCCATTGCTTCATTGAATCCAAGCTCAACTTCTGTGAATTTTCTCACTCTTGTTGAAACTGCTTGCTTTGGCATTGCTGCCCTCATTTCATATGGGATTCCTGTCTTATCGACTTCAAAGGATTGCACACGATGATTTCCATTTCGTCGACCATCTTTAATGTCAGCGCCACGTATGAAACGATCAATAGAGATAGCTGCTTCCTTCCCATGGCCGACAGCCTTTACAACTGTAAGAGGTCCTAGTACAACATCACCACCTGCAAATACCCCAGGAATGTTTGTTTCGAGAGTAATTGGATCAGCTTTGACAGTAGCCCACTCAGAGCAGCTAAGCTCAGTCTGAACTCCTGTTGGATCTGTGGATTGTCCAATCACGACAATCATATTGTCGACTGCCATTGTGAACTCAGAGTTGGGTATCGGAACTGGACGTCTTCTTCCTGAGTGGTCAGGTTCACCAAGATGCATCTTAATGCATCTAAGTCCAGTAATCTTGCCCTTCCGATGAAGAATCTCAATAGGTGAGGTCAATAACATGAATCTGATGCCTTCCTCCTTAGCATCTTCAACCTCACTTGGAATGGCAGGAATTTCGACATGTGATCGTCGATAGATGAGTGTGACTTCCTTTGCTCCAAGCCTGATCGCAGTTCGAGCCGAATCGACTGCTGCATCTCCACCTCCAATAATCGCAACACGCTTGCCTAATTCCACATTTTCTCCTTTATTGACTTGTTCAAGAAAATCAATTGCATGGAGAACGCCTTCTGACTCTTCACCATCAATCTTGAGTTTGTTACTATTCCATGCACCTGTTGCTACAAAAATAGCTTTGAAACCTTTATCCATTAATTCGTGGATTGAAGTAACTTTGGTATTTGCTTTGATTTTAACCCCCATGTCAACTACACGTTGTATCTCCTCATCTAGTACATCACGTGGTAGTCTATACTCGGGAATTGCATATCTTAGCATTCCTCCTGCCTTTTCACGAGTTTCAAAAATTGTAACTGGATATCCCATCTTTGCAAGATGGTAGGCGCAACTGATGCCGCCTGGACCAGCTCCGACTATGGCTACACGTTCATTTTTATCTATTTTGGCTTCAACGAGTGCAGATCCATTTAGACGTTCATAATCTGCGAGGAATCTGTGGAGATTTCGAATACTAATACTTTCATCATGCATTCCACGCTCACATTCTCCCTCACAAAAACCAACACACACACGACCGAGTACTCCTGGGAATGGAATGGATCTCCTGACGATATCAAGAGCTTCTTCCATTCTTCCATGTCGCATCATTGTTACAAAACCCTGAGCATTGACATCTGCAGGGCATGTTGATCGGCATGCTGGTTCCCCTTTCTTGTCGACTGTCACAACATTAGGCGTAGCTTGAGGAAAAGGAGTATAGATAGCCTTTCTGAATCCAAGTCCCTGATCAAACTCATTTGGAACCTCAACTGGACATACGGCTACGCAATCACCACATCCAGAGCATTTGTCCTCATCAACATAACGAGATTTCTTGTGAACCCGGACCATGAAATCGCCAGTTTCACCATGTACTGACTTCACTTGGGCATACGTGAGAAGGTCGATATTAGGATGTCTTGAAACCTCACTTAGTTTTGGTGTAAGAATACAGGCACTACAGTCTAAGGTGGGGAAGGTTTTGTCAATCATTGCCATACGCCCGCCAATAGAGGGTGTCTGTTCGAGAAGTGTGACTTTGAACCCCTGGTTGGCGATGTCGAGAGCTGCTTGCATTCCAGCAACGCCGCCGCCGACAATTAGTGCTTCATTGGATTTGAGATGGTCTTTGCTTGTTTTAGAGCTTGTTCTGAGTTGTCTTTCAGTAGTCATGTACTGTCCTCCGTAACGACCACGTGGATTTCACCGTGCACAGGTTCGACGCAATTTGGTAGGACGAGCTCTCAACCACTATTCCTTATCGGAGTCTAGATAGAGGATTTTGTGATTTTGAGACCAAATTGTCGATTTGTGATTGTGGTGTTCTGGAAAACAAGTGACTATATGCTTGCCGAGTATGACAACGATAGAGTGCATTACCACCAGTTACTCTTTCTGACAATATTCTTTAAGCGATGTTCGAAAACAGACATTTTTCTAATAATGATGAAAATCGTGATTTTTGGAGTTTTTTTGAGGGTTTCAGAGTGAAACCAATCATTTCCGAATACGAACGAAGTATGACGCAAAATGGCTGAAATCATTCAAATGTTAATGGAGTAATGTAATCACCATGTTCGTTCTGAGCATCCAAAAGTCGTTCTCTCTGTTCTTGAAGCAAGTCAAAAAGAATCTGTGGCGTATCGTCAACCGTTTCTTTGTATATCGTAGAAATTCGATCAAGTTTGTCAAGGAGTTCAGGCACACGAATGGTGAACTGAGTGTCATACTCCTGATTTGTATAGTCTTTATCAAGATAGGTCTTGAATAGACCAACCAAATCCTCAAAGAGAGGAATATAACCAGTTGGAGTTTCAATAGCTCCAGCTTCATTATGGACACGAAGTTCCATCCATTTTAACCAAACAGTTTTGTCTAGCTTGTCAGTGATAAAATTACTATTCTCATCTCTAAGAAAATAATTAACAGCAAATATCTGAGGAACATGTTTAGCTGAATTGATGAAATCAAGATGATTCTGGATATATCTTCCAAGAGGAATTGAGATGAAGTCAAGATTAGAGAAAGGTTGGAACTTACGTATACCACTAGGTCCAAGTGTTGCGGCGGTGGTCTCAGACTCTAGGCTTGCACCCATTGTGATGACACCATGATTCCAATCATATGATTGCTGCACTGGAACCCAGGTATCTCTATCTCGACCACCATAGATGATTCCGTTTACCTCGACTCCACGAGGATCGTCCAACGCATCATCAAGATTTGAGAGGCCCTCTAAACCTATTGTATATCTTGCATTCTTGTTTGCAAAAGGAATTTCTTCACCATTGCGGTCGACTTTTCCTTCAAACCACTCACCTGAATGATTGATTCCTACCTCTGGAGGTTCAAATCCATCATCCAACCAGCGAATTTCCTCATCTTCTGTTACTAGAACGTTTGAAAAGATTGCAGGTCTACGAGAATGAAGAGCATCCCAGATCACCGGGTCATCCTTCTGTGTCACTGAACGAATAATTCCAAAGATACCTCGTTCAACATTGACTGCTCTGACTTTTCCGTCCATAACACGAATGTATGACAGATCATCACCTACGATAGTGTTTCCACGGACCATGGAAGTGCTAGTCTTTCCACATCCAGAAGGATATGCACCAGTGAAATACGTCTTGCGGCCCGAAGGACCATGAATGGCCATCAAAAACATGTGTTCTGCTAGCCATCCCTCACGATCAGCTTTGCGAATAGCTAATCGTAGAGCCAGTTTCTTTAGTCCAATAGTGTTTCCTGCGTACTGTGTGTTTACGCTATAGACAGTATTGTCCTTGAAGTCAATCATGACACCACGTTTCTTCCAATCGGTACTTACAGAATGAATCAGCTTACCGGATGAATGGATCATCCAGAATAGCTCTTTGTCATCGGGAAGACGTCTGAAATATTCATACCCACGTCGATAAAGTAAATCCTCACTATGTGCCACATAAAAAGAGTCTGTAATCTGTACTACTGGTATCGAGAAGGGAGAGTCTAAAGGACCAAGACAGAAGAATCTAACAACCATCTTCTTGTTGTCCATGCTTCCATCCAGGCGTTTCCGGACAATTTCAAGACCCTTGTTCCTATCCATCTGTGTTAGCTGTTCCCCAAGACTTTCTCCTTCAGGCACAAGGTACACTGTACTCTCCTTATCACGAGCCTGATCATGAAAGCCATCAAAATGAACAGTATGATACGGATTTGCTAACGGGGTTTCTTCACCTCGAGCAATTGCAGTTCTTCGAATATATTCAGTATCCATCTTCGAGTCGTTACAAATGAAAACCTTCATTGGTTTGCAGAGCTGGATAGATTCTGCAACAACGCTGTGTACCCTCCTATTTGGAATTGCTAGTAATTTCCTGAAATTCACATCAGTTAGTGATTTTTCCAATATTTCGAAGGTTTCATTCATTATTACTGACCAGCCAGATTTTGATGTGTCTATAGGATTTGAATATAATTCCGTCGCCAGCTGCAACAAATCAAGTCGTTTGAAGTTTCTATCGTTTCTTTAGTACAAAAAGAACAATCACTACCGCGGCGATACCAATACCTACAATACTGAGTGTAAGTATATTTGACATATCCACACCAGTTCCAGTTGGAGATGTTGTGCCAGTTTCTGACGGAGTTGTTGGATACGTTGGTGTTTCAGTCGCACCTGTAGTGGTTGTTGTGGTATCTGTAGATGTTGATGGCTCAATAGTAACTTGTACATCATCTGATATACTGTTGCCTGCTATATCAACCAATAAAACAGTGAAGAGAAAAGTTCCTGGTGGTAAATCATCTAGAGAGTATTGAATTAGAGACATGTCAGAAGTCCATACAGAAGTTTTGATCAGTATACCATCTTTGTAGATCTCGTATCTCACAGGATTGTAATCATAGACATTCCAGACAATAGAATGTCCGATTTCTCCTTCCATAAACAGCATGTCAGGAGGAGAATCAACAACAGGTAATATACTGTCGATCACAGATATGGAAAGAACATGTGATACGAAATTATCGGATGGATCATAAGCTCGAACTTCCAAATAGTACACACCATAGAATAATGTGTCAATATTTCGCAAAACACCCGAGTCTATACTGAACTCAGTGTTGTTCACCCACCATCGAGTAATACCATAGTGATCAGAAGCTTCAAGTTGATATGTTAAAGAGCTCCCGCACTCGAGAACCTGATCTTCAGGTGTCTGTATCCACTCAGGATTTGTGGTGTCAACAACTGTCAAAATCACAGTATCACTATCAGTTACTCCACTCTCTGTTGCGAGCGAGAGATCAAACCTATAGATTCCGAGATCCAAACCCGCGAAAGCAGCTGAAGGTGACGAGCCATTCCAGATTCCCTCGTCTAATATGACTCCATCCAATGATATCGAGAAATAGCTTGGCGAGAATGCAGTTGCGGACCAATCTATAGTTCCACTCGCTGGTCCTTCGAGGATAAGATCAGATGGAGAGTTCAAATATAAAATGTAATGAGGATCATTATCCAAACTCCCTCTGTCTCCAGAAATGCTGTAGTTCAGCCCGCCCCGGTAGCCTGACCAAGCGTTTGTGTCCCAATTGTTCAAAAGACCCTTTATTGAAGAACCAAGAACATCAACTGCATTTGATCCTATCGTGAATCCAATTTCATTTTTATGAATTTCAGCACCTGTTACACCAAATAGGTACACTCCGACACCTCGATTATAGAATACAATGTTCGATATAATATTGATATCATTACTATTCTTGATATGAAGGCCATAGTCGCTATTCGATTTGATGATGTTGTTCGAAATCGTGCCCATATCAACCTCAAGATATGATACTCCATACCTGTTCCACTTCAATTCAGATGATGAAACGTTACATTCCTGAGAGTATGCATAATACAAACCATATTGTGAGTGATGAATCAGGTTCCCTGTTGACTGACTCCGACTTATGCCGTGGAAGTACAATCCAAAGAAAGATCCTGATATTTCATTAGACTTAACTTCAATACCAGTTCCACTATCTGCAAGAATACCGTAATTACAATCCTCAAAATTGTTTGAAATGATGGATGTGAAATCTGTCTTAGTCAAGTGCATTCCGTAGTCAGAATCTGTGAGATTATTTCCGTAAAGGGACATGGATTTGGATTGAGAAAAATAGATGCTTTTACCAAGTCGCGATAGACTGTTTGTGTTGAAATCGCACTTTTCGGATTTGACTACATAAATTCCAAAGGCAAGTGTATGGATGTAATTATCAATAATAACGCCATTCACTACTTTCTCAAAGTAGATTCCAGTTCCGGATTCTTCATCATACGAATACACGATACAATTTCGAATTTCAAAGAATACTGAGGTCGATTTGATGCTAATTCCAATACCACTGAACTTTGCATGGATTGAGAGGTCTTTGATTACGTATGGATTCACTGCGGTTCCATTTCCCTCAAAACCCAGTTTTTCGAAATCTGCATTATTTGAAATAGATATTGGATCATGCTGCATCCATGATTTGGTAGGTGTTTCTGAATAAGGACCAATTCTATTGATCTGTGTCGAAACGGGGGTTATGAGTAGGGTAAAATTGGAGAAAAGTAGCGCACTTATTCCGAGTATAACTAGAATTTTGTGTTTATACCCATTTTTCCTAAGCAAAGATTCGCCTCCGAATCACCAAGAGGCGCGGCCAACCATGAACGCGTGTCTGGACTCCTTAAAATACGTATAGATTTCATCTCTTAAGGTTCGTAGTAAAAATCATCTCATATTCTTTTATCAAAAAATCGAGTATATCATATCAAGAATCGATAGTAACTGCAAAATTTCGTAACTTTGATACTCAAATCTGTGAATAAACAATTGAGTTCTATTCAACAGTCGGAATCATATATCCATATGTTTCATCAAACATGTCGGATACGGCAAGACTCAAATGTGAGGGAGAAGCGACATCGCTTCACTAGCCTGAAGACAGGTGGATAAAATTGTTGGTGATACTATGCTGAAAGAGTTCACCTATGATGTACCAGATATTGAGCGTGGCTATGCAAATCAGACGCTCTATGTGAATCTAAGCAACAACGAGATCATAATCAAACCTGTGGATGAAAAGATGAAAGATACTTTCACAGGTGGAAAGGGATTTGATCTCTGGCTAATGTGGAATGGTCTTCCCAATGATCGAATAGTCAAATGGGATGATCCTGAGAACGAGATATGCATCGCTACTGGTCCTCTTGGTGGAGTCACTCAGTATCCTGGTGCTGGAAAGTCAATCGTTACTTCTATTTCACCTATGACCGGAATTCCAATTGATAGCAATGTTGGAGGATATGCAGGACCAAACCTGAAGTTCTCAGGATTCGATGCGATGGAGATTCAGGGAAAAGCCAACAAAGATGTGTACATCCTTATTGATGGGGACAATGGAAGGATCGAGATTCGCGATGCAGGCGACCTCCCAGAAACAGCGTATGAAATAACACGTGTACTCACTGACCGTCACACTGAGAAGGAAGGAAAGGACATGGCGGTTGTCACTGCGGGACCAGCCGCTGAACATGCATGGATGGGATGTTTGAACTTCTCTTGGTGGGATATGCGTAGAAACGTTCCAAGGTACAAACAAGCTGGTAGGGGAGGTATAGGTACTGTCTTCAGAAATAAGAAGATTAAAGCTATCGTGATGAAGAAAGAAAAAATCACACTTGAGATGAACGGACCTGCAGATATCGACGCTGTAAAGGCTGTAGGTCGAGACCATTCAGGAGAGATTCTTGAACTAGACAAAGTGCAGAACAGAATGAGGGTAGTTGGTACTGGTCATCTTCCATCGATAATGGATGAGTTCGATCTTCTTCCGACTCGCAATTTCAGAACAGGTAGTGACCCGGAGGCAAAGAACCTCTTTGGTGATGTATGGGAAGAAATCTTCACCAACTCAGGAAAGGGATGGGATGGCTGTTGGCGTCCTTGTGCAATTAACTGTTCACATTGCATTGAGGGATTCGTCCCCAAGACCGGGCCTTTCAGAGGAAAGAACGTCGTTGTGGACGGACCAGAGTATGAAACAATAGCTGGATGTGGTTCAAACATAGGAATCTTCGATCCGCATTATGTTGCTGAACTGAATTTCTATTGCGATGCTTATGGTATAGACACTATCAGTTTCGGCACCACTATGGGTTTTGTCATGGAACTCTTTGAGGAAGGTCATATTGACGAGAAAGCCACTGGCGGACACAAGCTCAAATGGGGCGCTGCTGAAGAATCACTTGCGATCCTTCACGAGATAGCAGAAGGCAAAGGATTTGGAGGTGAACACTTTGGGAAGGGAGTCCGCTATCTGAAGGGATACTTCGGTGACAAGTTCGGTGTAGACAAACAGGTCATGCAAGACATAGGCATGGAGCACAAAGGTCTCGAGTACTCTGAATATGTCACGAAAGAAAGTTTAGCGCAGCAAGGTGGATATGGTCTCACACTCAAGGGTCCGCAACACGACGAAGCGTGGCTCATCTTCCTCGACCAGGTGCACAACTACATGCCTACGTTCGATGACAAAGCTGAGGCATTACATTATTTCCCGAACTGGCGGACTTGGTTCAGTCTCAATGGTCTATGTAAACTGCCTTGGAACGACGTAGTTCCTGCAGATAACTCTGAAACAGATGAACCAGCTAAGGTTCCAGGTCATGTCGCATTCTATGCTAGATTTTTCGAAGCGATGACCGGGAAACCAACAAAAGGAGAGGACCTTATAGAAATGTCAGAGAGGGTCTACAACTTCCAAAGAATCTTCAACATCCGCCAAGGTAAGGGTCTCAGACTTCATGACTCGTTTATCCCTTATCGAAGTGCTGGACCAGTTACTGATTGGGAATACGAATCACGTGCTGACCGCTACGATGAGCAACTTAAGGAGATTGGCGT
>JBHLRQ010000010.1:15949-51816 GCA_048882385.1 Candidatus Thorarchaeota archaeon
TTCAAGTTTCGATTTAGACTGCTTATTGAACCAAATTCTCCAATAAGTGCAAATATCTGCTTCGGGTTGGTTGAATATTTCTTTAAGGTCTTTGAAATCATTTGGCATTATCCTCAAAACTTCTTGGATAGTAAACCTAACCATTTCAGGTTTCGAATAGACCATCTGCCAAACTTCTTCTGAGGACGGATGAACCCGTTTGAGTGTGTCTTCAAGTTCTTCTGCAACCAGACCAGGATCAAACACAGCACCAGGAGAGGAACCTGAATAGCCCCATGTCTCTCTTCTTCTTGAAGAAATACAATAGATGAGAACATCAGGATTGGCTTGTTCAGTGTTGTTTCCTGCGTGAACTAAGACATTAATTCCAGATTCAGGGCAATTGAAAGAGCATATTGTCATATTACCTGAATTGGGTTTGTTTCCTCTAATCATCTTAGCTTTTAAACCATCATGAAGAATATCTACTGGATCCTCTAGGAACCATCCATCCGACTCCAATTCATTCTTGAGAATTGTCAGTGCAATTATGATTGCAGAGGCGTTATTATTCCACCATACTCTTTGTGTAACTATTGATCTATTGTATGCGATACGTGTAGAAACCTTGATGTATCCACTATTACTATCAACTTTCTCTTCATGAGTTTTCCATTTGAACCTTGAATCTATTTTGATTGGAATAGGTTTCTTCCTCATGTCAGGTCCTCATCAAATGATGGCGTGCCCAATACCATACTCGAAAGAGTGAAGAAAAAACTATTGACTGGATTTCAGAAATTGTCGACAGTATGAAGAAGAACGAGAGTTCAGAACCTCCCAAGGACCCACTACCTGCCTTTGATGAATCATGGATCTAGGGAATTTCCACATCCTTTGCTCTCACGGAAAACCATCGAATTAGGATGATAATTATAGCCAATTCAATGAAGATACCTGCGCTTAATAGAGAATCCATTATGGGTTGAACAGTTGTGTATCCTGTTGTGGATTCAGTTGTTGTGGAAGTAGAACTTGTCAAAGGAGATTGGAATTCATCAAAGTTGCTATCAGTAATAGAGATTTCAAACTCATCTATGACTACACTATCATTGAGTCGTTCAGTAGTGCTGTATAGTCCAAGTAGGAGTCCAATTTCCGCGTGATAGAAAACAGTAGTCTTGTAAAATCCAAGCATCCCTGTGTGTTCATTCTCTAATTGAAAACATTCGTATGGCAATCCATTCCACTCTTGGATAGTCATGTCTTCAATTGTGTAGTCCTTCGATACATCAACAACATCATTGATAGTCCACGCAGATGTATCTGCAAATACCAAGGGATTGCCAGGAAAATCTCGATTGATGTTAATTCCGTACAATGGACGACCAGTATATGTCCACGTTCCGTACCACGATTTGTTGAACCATACAAATTGATTCCAACCCACGCTGATGAATTCAAAGGTTGTAGTTAATACAATAGGATCTTCAGATGGCACCAAGCTCTCAGATCTAATGAGGTATGAAACATGTAATCCAGAAGGGAATTCAGTGTATGATTGACCTTCGACCACTGCTGTTGCATGATTCAAGAGAAGAAGACTAGAAATGATTAATATCATGCTCAACCTTGACCAGTTTAGATTCAGTTTCTTACAACTCCTCCTGTTCGGATTATATTGTGAAAGGAGATAAATTCTAGTCCTAAATGAGAGCACATGTCAGTTTTGAAAATTGCACCATCAAGCATGATTTCTGTACTAAAATCAAAGAGTTCTTAACCATCGTTCATCAAATATTATAGCTGATTGATATGACAACAGTTGGCTATTTTGATGGAACAGATCCAATACTACTTACTAAACTCGCAGTAAATGGAGTCTGCACAGTTCCACTGGGTAACGGATGGGATGGTCATGGGAAGCTCGCCACACTTATTGAACCCGGAGAAGTTGATATAATAATTGTATATTTGCATAAACTTCTTCCACCTAAGGACGAAGAAAAAGGAGTAATTCCATCACCTGTTAATCTACTTTACCGCGCGAAAACATACAAAATACCAGTATTTGTAATTGTGCCAAAGGAGTTCCACGAGGCTGCAACAGAGATCTTAGATGAAGCGGCGGAATTTGTAAAAATCGTGGCACCTGAAGATCTTGATGAAAAGATTCGTAATAAGATAGGTTTCTGATAGTTCATGATACATACAGACGTGTGATATCAGATTACAGCATAGTGAGAAATTCTCTCCAATATATTCAACTCCAACGACTGGAAAACCATTTATTCTGTCAATCCTCAGATGAGGTAAGCAGAGAGGCTAGTCCATGACAAAGGAAGGGGAATCGCAAGAGAGGAAAAGAAAAACATCAGAGATTGGTATATGGTATTATTGTGTGCTATTCATTGGGCTAGCGTTCGTAGTTCTGGCTGTTCAGCTATATGGCCATCCTAGTGATGAGCCAATCACACAGACTGAGATTCTTACTGTGGTCTTCGTTTCCCTATTTGGTGTGATAATAGCCATGTGTTGTATATCTTTTCCTTGTGAAACAAGAAAAGCGATATTACCACGCAAACCCGCAGAAAGAAGAGATTTGTTTGCGTCTGAAAGAACAAAAAGGCTAGATATTGATAATGAAAGGAAACGAGTATTTCAATCTGAGAGGAGGAAGCTAGAGTACGAATATCAAAGAGCTAGTGAAATACCACGAGTGACTGTTAGGAAATCGCCGCCAGTAAGACCAAAGAAGCCTATACCTGGAGTGACACATGCCATAACAGATGTAAGAAAAGAACCTCCACGGAAAA
Source organism: Candidatus Thorarchaeota archaeon (assembly GCA_048882385.1). Taxonomy (GTDB): domain Archaea; phylum Asgardarchaeota; class Thorarchaeia; order Thorarchaeales; family Thorarchaeaceae; genus SMTZ1-45. The sequence goes on from JBHLRQ010000010.1 coordinate 18,745, forward strand.
CAGAGGAGGGTGTGGAGGTCCGAAGGGGTGGTGAATTCATTGGCAATCGAATGAGATTCAAGGTGAAGGTGTTGAATGATTCACCATTCACCATTACAGATGTAACCGTGTATCTCCTGTCATATCCAAAAGATGCTCTAAGATTTGCAGGTGAAGACCATGATACATTCTTCGCAAAGATAGAACCAGAAGGTTTTAGGAGTCCAACATTTGATTTTCTGCCTACGCAAGATTGTGTCAAGGGTGAGATAGTTGCAGGAGTATCCTATATGGACATGCGAGGAAAGCCACACACTCTCACGACAAAACCCTTTGTCATCAGATCTGTTTGTGATTTACTAATCCCTCAGCAAGTTTCGCCACAAGACTTCCAATTGAAACTAAAGGAATTAGAATGTGGTGAGATTGTAATCAAAATACAAGAATGGACACCTGAGGAGATGTTCGAGAAATCACTTAGAATAGTAGATGAGTCAAACTTTTTTGAAGTCAGTAGCGACACTGAGGAAGCTGACGGTGTGTTCTTCGGAACCATTGTTGGTTTCGCTAAAGGAAAATACACGGGCAAAGATGTGGGTGTTGAGATTACAGTAACAGGGCCAAGCGGTGTGAAAGGTGCATCTTGCACTATACAAGTATCCGGTGAAGATCAAGCTATGATCCTCCCTGCAATTGATGACCTTCGTGAGCGACTCAGTGCTTGGCTATGTCCGATGTGCTCAAGTCCTTTGACTCTTGCAAATGTTGAAGAACTAAGGAAAGGCAAAGCTGTAGTATGCCCATTCTGCGGGGTTTCAATAGGTCGGTAGTAAATCACCATTACTTGTTTTCGAATCATTATTAGGAAGGTTTCATACCTCACTGGCTTAATGCAACTTGATCCATATGCTTTCGGAGTGCTCAGTGCTCTCGCTGCAACTATATTCTTTGGAGGTACAAATATTGTCTATCTCAAAATGAGCGAGGACATTGGAGTCTTGGACATCATGTTTACCCGAATATGGGTGAGTTTGCCACTAGCTTACATTTTTGCTGTAGGAGCTGTAGGAAATTTTGATATCGCAATCCCTATGGATGCTATGATACCTCTAGCATTCTCAATGATAATCGGAATCATGATTGGGGATGGGATGTACTTTCTTAGTCAGCATCGAATTGGAGTATCAAGAGCCTTTCCTATTGCCATGAGTTATCCGCTTCTTGTTTATGTCCTCACTGCACTGTTTCTAGAAGAACCAGTGATTCTTCAACGAATTATTGGAGCAATCATTGCTGTAGTTGGTGTCGGCTTAATTGCGCGAGCAGGAGAAACTGAAAATTTGAATAATGGGGCTAGATGGGAAGAAAGAGACGTTCAAATCGGCTTTGTGTTAGCTATACTCACTGCAATTTGTTGGGCAATCAGTGATGCAACATTTCAGTTCGGTATGATAACTGTAGGTGCAGCGGAAAGCAATTTCTTCAGGCTACTTGTTGCATCAGCAATTCTTGTTCCAGTTTTCATTGCATCACTCAAGGGTGGACGGAAATTACCATCAAAACGAATTGCTGGACTAGCGCTTCTGACGGGACTCTTTGGTATCGGATTTAGTCTCATCACATACAGCTACGCGGTAAAATTCATAGGAGCTACTGTAACAGCTGTTATAGTCGCGGCTGCACCTGTCTTCACCGCTCCAATCTCAGCTTTTTATCTTGGTGAAGTAGTCAATAGAAAAGTAGGTCTTGGTACCATCCTGACGATTTTAGGAGTAATACTTGTCGTATTCCTATTTTGATTTCGATGATTTTAAAGCCCTCCCTGCTATAGGCTACTCAAGTAGAGATGTGTTTGGGCTGGTGGGATAGAAAAGGTTGATTCCTGGAGATACATCATCATTCGCCTTGAACATAATACCGATAGTAATCATCATCATTACCATCGTATTTGCATTCTACATTTGCGGAGGGGATACAAGATCGGAACCAATTCCAAAAGCACTAAGAGATGAATATGGTATCCATATGGAAACAATGGCTACTGGCTCTCGCTCGATGCCATGGATTGTATATCCTACTGAACGAATTGCAACCGCTGATAGACTACGAAAGAAACCCATCTCTGGTGTTTCAAAAGCAGTAACGGTTGTCAAGAGACCAACTGCACTTTACGGTAGAAAGCAAAAAGAAGTTGTTGAAGCTCGTCGCGGTGGAGAGTTCATTGGAAATCGAATGCGGTTCAAGGTCAAGGTTCTAAACCAAACCAAGTATACAATCACTGATGTCACTGTATTCCTCATATCTTATCCCACTGAGGCTCTGAAAATTGGTAGTGACCATCATTCTGTACGATTTCCAAAGATTGAACCTGAGGGATTTAGGAGTCCAGCTTTTGATTTCTTACCGACACAAGATTGTGTAAAGGGCGAGATTGTAGCTGGTGTATCGTACATCGATTATTTAGGGAAACCTCATACACTCAACACCAAACCGTTCGTAATCAGGTCTGTCTGTGATTTGCTTATACCAGACAAAATAACAGCTGAAGAGTTCGAACTAAAACTGAAAGATCTAGAGTGTGGGGAGCTGCTTGTAAAAGTTGTAGAATGGACACCTGAGGAGATGTACGAAAAATCGCTGAGAATTCTTGAAGATGCTAATTTCTATGAGGTGAGTAGTGAGATATCGGAATCAGATAACACAACTTTTGCCAAGATAACTGGTTTTGCAAAAGGAAAGTATACAGGAAAAGAAATAGGAGTCAAAATCAGTATTTCCGGTTCGACAAAGGAGGCAGGTGCATCTTGCACAATTCAGGTTTCAGGAGAGGATCAGGCAATGATACTCCCTGCAATCGATGATTTGCGAGAGAGACTTAGTGCGTGGTTATGCCCCAATTGCTCGAGTCCATTGAGTCTTGAAAATGTTGAAAAATTAAGAGAAGGACATGTCGTTAAATGCTCATTCTGTAGTGTGTCTATAGGGAGATAACACACATTCGTTAGTATTGATTCTAGTAAATCCAAATTTAGGAGCTTCTCGTTTACACGATAAACAGAGAGAGAAGAATCGAACTCCTAAGGCTCGTAGTAAATCATTGTATGCGACATTCAGACCAAGGTCTAAATGAATCACAAAATGAAAATAATTCATACAAAGGTTAATCTGATTAGATAGTGATAACATCATGAGTGAGGTAAGGTGGAGATTCTCGATTTCTTCTTAATAGCAATCGGAGCAGTGACACTCTTTGAAGCAGCAACAAGACTTGACATGATACGTGCAGCTAATGAATTCAAGAAATCATTTCTCGGAGCTCAGGAAGTTGGTAGCTACGAAAATAGCACTTCTTACAAGATTATGATGAAACCGTTAAATCGTGCATCATGGAATCCTGGAATTGGGTCATATTTAAACGATAGACCAATTCTCCTATTTTTGGGGGTTATTGTAATTCTGGCAATAGCTGGTGAAGCAATAGGATTAGCCATGGTATATCCGAAGCTTACTATTGTATTTCTAGGTGGTGTCTTTGCTATTGCATTACACAACGGTCCAGATAAAATAAACATTGAAGAAAATTACCTGCAGCAGATTATTGATGAGGAGATAACCACAATGAATGGCCATGACCAGAATTATCTCACAGCTGCAATCTCTGAATTTAGAGGTTGGTCGTTCATGCAAGGATTCTTTGGATTTTGCATTTTAGTTGCAGCCTTTCTACCACCATGGTTTCTACTAGCTGATTCAATATTGATTGCCGTACTTGGACTACTTTATCTTGGTAGTAAGTACTCAATTCATCGGGGAGTGTTTGGAGAAGCTCCGAAAATATGAGGTTAGACCTCATATTCCAAGCCTATTGCCTATACAAGACCTCTACTATGAGCAGAACCTAGACGTAACTGTGCATAGCGAGCATCATCATGAGGCTTAGGGCCTTCAAGTTGACGTTGAAGCTTCTTGTATTCATCTTCGCATGTCGATTCAAGCTGGAATCTAGTGCGGTTGAGCTTGATATGTTTCCTGTCAACAGACTCTATGAAATGGGGAGGAACAAGAAGATCTATGTCTGGTTGCGCATGAATACGTTCCAGAAGCTCTTCAAAGAATCCACCTCCAAGAACTAGCCACATCTGACCTTCACTGTCATACCAGATATCAATGATGAATCCGATCTTGAAACCATCCGAATCCTCGACTTTGACATCAGATAAAGCTGAGAACTTGATATCATTCTCAGTCATAACACCAGGATCTAGAGTTTTCTTGAGAGACTCACATTGTACCTTTAGATGAACTTTGTCCCCAATATTCTCGATATCATCAAGTTTCAAAATTGGGTCAATATCAGGTTTGGCCTTAATGGATTCCAAGAATTCTTCAACCATTCCACCCCCAACTACAAAATACTTCAAGTCGATCTTGTTGTTAGAGATGTCGAAAATACAGTCCATTATTTCCCCAAATTTCTCTCCCTTCGAATCAATAACATCCTTTCCGCGAATTGTGCCATACTTCATGTCATAGCATCTCATGTGTTCGAACCTCGTATTAGTTCACTATTGTTAATTATTTAAGTCTATGCCTCAACGTAAGACATCTACATTGCATGAAGTAATTAAACGTCCTTAAAAAGAGAATTGAGAGCCCGTTGGAGGGCTCAAAAACTAATAGACCTCTCTTGGGCTCTCTCTCAAACGATCTGGTAGTTGGCCACCCTCGCCCAAGACTTCAAGCTCATGGTCCCTACCATAACGACCACCATCATTACACAAGAACCCAGTCTTTGTGATGCCTCTCGCTTGACGTTCGGCAGCACGTCTTGTAATCATAGTCTTCCCAGAGGGGACAGTCATTATCAACTTCTTCTGTGCTTCATCGATAACAAGCAAGATAGTATCATCACTCGCATTGCGTGTGGTCTCAAAGAATTGAGAGGTTGACTCATTAAACTCTAGATATACGGGCATTCGGAATCAAAGCCTCCAACTGGCTAGTTTAGCTAGAATGGTTTCTAGGCGTTTATTAATGAATCTCGCGCGAGTTCCTACGACCTATTATGAAATCAATTATCATAGAAGGTGCGCAGTTCCGCAATGAGCACAAACAATAGCATCATCAAACTCACCTGGAAGAGGCAGTGGTGCCCCACAGTTCTGACATTTCAGGTCTCGAATTTCTGACATTTTGTCTTTAGGTATGTTCAATTTGAATACACGTTCTGCAACATCTTGAATGGACTTTCCAATCTTCTGAGCGGCTCTGGCAACTGAACTACGTTCAGGATCACTGAGAGAGCCCAAGCCAACAGCTTGAAAGAAACTATCGATTGCCCTCCCAATCTTTCCGAAAACAGATCCAGCTTTCCATGCTATGACATCAGAAACATGTAGTTCCAGTAGATCCCCATCAGGATGATTTGGAATCTCGTACCCTCGTTTCCAATCAATCCGATCAGGTCTTTTCTGAGAGAGTGTATGTCCACAGTTTGGACAAAACATCTGCCATTCTTTACCAAAGAAACCCTTGCGAGATTTTCTCTCACCTACATTGTACCAACACCGTTTGTGCGCATAACTTTCACAGTTGGGACATGAGAAGAGATAGTATTTGTCAGGTTTTGATTTCACTGATTGATTAGTGTGAACCTTAAGATATGCAAAATCATCTGATGAATAATTAAGAAGATATTTGCCGCAGATGAAGCAGGTTCTTCCATCAAGTTTGTTCATTTTATCCGGGCTGATTCGCAACCTATGAACCTCATTAAATTTGTTTACACGAGACAATAAGAATCTTGCATCTGAGGAATCCGAAATGCTCATAGCATGGACTTGAACCTTCATGAATAAGCCATGAAGTCCTCTGAAAAAGCTGGTGAGAGGACTAAAGATTATGATACTTGGTTATATTAGTAACGTCGGAATGAATTCAATGGCGGTTGCATACAATGTTTGAGTACGTCCAAGAGAGAGAAGCAACTAGTCGGCTTATCCCTAGGACAATGGTCTATGTGATAACTACTGGAGAGGCTGAAAAGGAAGACCAGGACGAGCTCTCTGAGAGAGGAAAGAACCAAGTTACTGAGATCGCATTATCACGTGTTGTCGCTGGTGTTCGAAAGATCTATTCCGCATCCTCAAAAATTGCTACAAGTACATCAAAAATCCTAGCGGAAGAATTCGGAGCGAAGACTCAGAAAAGAGACTGCCTGAATGATGTTGATTTTGGAAAGGAAAAGGACTCTCAAGAATCACTCTTGGCGATGTGGAAGAATGAGGAATACGAACCGAGCGAGGGCGAATCATTTGTCATTGCACGGGAGAGATTTGGAGAGTGCATGAATGACATTGCCAGTAAGCATTCAGGAGATGTATTTGCAGTCGTCACACACCCATTGATAGCATATCTATTTCATTCATTGGTTACTGCAGCACCCCTAGATATCGATAATTGGCTTTCATCTGGAAATGCATCATGTGCGTCTTACGAATACTCGAGAAAAGGGTGGAGTGAGGTTATGCCTCCGGATAACAGCTATCTTAGCGATCCAACCTCGGTTGCAGATGAATATCCTGATGGTCATTTTGACTGATTAAAGAAAAACAGAAGCGGCACAGGTCAGACCAATGGCGGTCAGACCTGCATTGCCGCGGTTATGTCAGGTATGTCTACCTTCTTCTGTATAGTACACAAACTATTACCACTAATGCAACCACACCACCAACAGCCAAGTAAAGAACCATTGGATTACCATCACCTGGTGTATATGGAGTAGTTGTAGTTCCAGTACTCTGGAAAGCACTTGTGTATGCCACAAAGATAGGATCACAGATTATGTCGTGACCACCCCAGTGCTCATAACCTGATGTCATGAACAGCATGGAGGCATCGACAGTCCAATCAGTAACAGTCTGCCCAGAAGTAGACTGATACATCGCACTAAATGCTCCAATTGGCACAGTTGATGAACCAGAAACGTATGGATTAGCATAGTCATCACCGCCCCAATAGTATGTAAGTCCACCCATAGTCACGTTAGCATATGGACTATTCTCATTTCCGAACTGGTAGAATTCTGCACTAGCGCTATCAGCATTGGTATCTGTAATCGGTCGGTCTCCCACAGTTCTCTGTGTGCGACCAGTTGTACCTAGAACTCCAAAGAAGTTCACAGCAAGACTTCGTTCACTGAGAACGCTCTGATCGAACGTTTCTAAGGTGAAATCACCAATCTTCTGATCTATCTTGAAGGACACTGCATGGTTCCACTTCTGAGGATCGAGGGGGTCATATGTGACGAGATCTACAGTGAAAGAAATATCGAATGCCATCTCATCGACGGTAGCGTGAGAGATTGCATAGTCAAAGTCCTTCTGATTCAGATCAAGAGCACCCTCATAGGACTCACGGAAGGCCCAAGGACCTCGGACTCCGCGGGAGTGTTCTATCTGAAGAGGATAGATTGTCACATCGACATCATAGATTGATACACCAAAGCTTACCTCTGTATCAGGAGATACTGTGACTGCTCCGGTCCCGTTGGTTGCACCAAACGGTTGACGAAACTCCAAAGAGCCAACCGAGTCGATTAGTATCAAATGACTGACCTCATCGGTCACAAGCTGACCATCTTCAAAGTAGAAGTCAGGAGCAGCTGGTGAAGCACCCAATGGATCATCGTTGAAGATGAGTAGACCTGCATATTGTGCTCTGAAGTGAGCAGCCAAACGACTACTGTCTGACACAGACACCATGAATGCCTGATGTGTTCCCCAGAAGAACCAAGTATTGGTCCACCTGTTGCTGTCGAGTCCTGTGGCTCCACTGAGGTCGATAGTACGATTCTCAGTCATCCAAGCTACGTATTTGTATTCAGGCCTAGCTAGTTCATCAACGGGATCAGCCCAAAGATCGTCACGGATTGTGTTCAATTCGCTCTGACTTACTGGAGACATATCTGTATGATACCAATAGAAGGTCTCGTTGGCTTCAAATGCCATTTCAAAATCTAAGACACCCATCCAGTTAGCAGACCAGAATTCATCTCCGGGTCGTCCTGGTGTTGGTTCAAATGCAACCCCAACCTCCATCTTCTCGATTGAGGTGTTACCCCAGTCGTGCCAATATCCAGTCCGCTTGATGAAGTATTGGTCATCAGTGGTGAAAACATTTCCATCGAGGTCTATTGCACCATCAGATGTAACGACCCACCTCTGAGGTTCGAAGAAATCAACCTCACCAAGGATAAAGTGACTTGGACTCCAGATTACATCAGCTTCAACTTCTTCATTGAAAGACTCAGTATTGTTGCCAGGTTCTGGACCTGTTGGATATAACACCCAGGTATTGAGACCAGCTAATGACGCATTCAACTGCCACCAACCAAGTCCTCCTGATGCTACATGCGCTGAGCTTACCACCATGGATGGAGCATCAGTTGTGAATTCAAGACCTATATCAAGAATTGACTCTGTTGGTCCGATGACCCAGCTCCAGTCGTGGATAACTATCAGACCTATATCAAGGTCTTCTTCAATGCCAGCAAAGACCCCTTCCAGTGTATGAACATACTTCGTTACCGTTGACGCAGACCAAACAACATTCGCTTTAAAATTCACAAAGATGAAGTGCCGAGTCGTGTGTCGCCAGTAGTGTGTTGCATTGGACTCGAAACCTTCGGTTTCAAACCATAACGTGATGTTATGTCTATCAACATGGAAATACATTCCACCAATATCAATCTCCAGAGCATCCTCAGTTGTCACATTGAACTCATTAATCTCAATGTAGGATGTCCCATTGACTATACTCTCTGGAGCATGGATGTTGAGAGTCAGATTGAGAATATCTCCTTGAAGTGCTCTATCAGCAATGAAACCATCTTTTCTGAGAAAAGCTTCAATGAACTCTTGCTGGAATGCAAGACTAACAGTGTTATGTTTTTCAATGTCAGGATGTGCTTGAAGTCGCTCTCTGTCTTGGTTGAGTACAAACCAGAAGAATGGTTCAGGAGTTATTTTACCACCAACCTGATAGTCGTCTGGATTGAGATCAAGTTTGTCTGTGAAAGACCCAGTCCATGTTACTTTAGCTCCGCCATTCTCGATTGTTGTAGCAATCGGGACATAGTACTCAGACACATCAATGCTAGCGTTGAATAGGAAATCAAAATCAACCATCCATTGAAGTATGTCGTAGTTGTATGTCCAGGTAATGTTATCGAGATATCCTGCAATCGGGAAGGCATTGGTTCCATTATAAGCAAAGAAGATTATCAAAGGCATCTCTGTTGCATTTATCCAAGTAGGATCTGGGGAGAACATGTTCAAAGGCATTGAGAAGTTGTAAGCTCTGGTGTGTTCACCATAAGTTGTAGCAAATGGCAAAACAGCTGCACCTAGAGGCTCATTAGCTTCTAGATTTAATGTGAACACGTCCCCTACGTCTATGTAGTGGAGGATATCTCCAGCTCCATCAACAACTTCTGCATAGTAGTAATTAGGTAATTCAAAGACATGACTCTCAATATCAACTCCAAGACCTAGAGGTGGAACTGCAAAACCACCAGCGTTAACAGAAGCTAACCAAGAAGGTGTTGCTGGTCTACCCAAAATGTCAATAGCTTGCATACCAGTCCAGAAGATCCGTCTTACTATGCGAGTTGTAAATCTGAATGCAAACTTTACCTCAAAGCTGTGTAATGTCACTGTATATTCACTACCACCAGCATCGAGTGCAACAAAATCAGATGATATCGGAATTTCTGCGCCAGCAACAGCGTGGAAGTTGAGTTTATTCCATTCATCAGCGGTGACATTGTATTCTAACACGAAGAATGTACCACTTTCTCCTTCCTCACCTGCAGAACCCCAGAACTGAACTACATCGAGACCAATACCATCTCCAAGGAAAGACTTTGGAATTGTGATATCGATAATCAGGTCTACACCAGGTTCAACTCGGTAGAAGTTCTCGGAGATGGGTGTAGCATTATCAGCATAACTAATCCCCACTGTTGGTTGCGGGCCAAAAATCCACTGAGAGTGCTCCTCAGTATGCTCGAACGTGTCCTGTTCGTCTGTGACTTCCCAGGCTACATACAAGAATGGATCTCCAGTTGTCTGCGCACTAACAAAACTAGCTGTAGCAGCGAAGCTCAGAACGAGGAGTGCCACGATTAGTATAGTATTTGTTTTCTTCATTACATACACCTCACCAAAAGCCTAGCGTGCCGCGACCTCCTCTGCAAAAAAGTGGATGCTCGGAGTGAGGTGCCAGCTTTTGATTTATTATGGTGTTCATCATAGGATCAATCCTATTGATCTCTGATGGAAAAAACCGATTACTGCATGTATTCACATAGAAAATTGCATATAATGTATTATGGATGATTCATCTATAGCTCATCAGTGACTGTAGTTGAACACTCTCTATCTATGCACCATTGAATACTAGGTTTTAGCACCTCCCTCATCACACTATATTCACTATTGTACTATACTGTTGACACCTTAGTATTTTATTACATATTACACACTATGTGTTACAATATATGCATTACATGTATATAGAATAAAAGCGTGGTATTGTTAATGAAGCATAATACAAAACTGGTGATATTAGGATTAACTTTTACCGCTATCATTTTCCTCGGTCTTCTACCTTTTCAAGCACTTGCAGTTGCTAGAACTCAGAATTGGCCAAGTTGGGATATTTGGAGGGAAACCACTCCTGAATTACAGGGTATGGATTCAAGTAAGATTGAGGAAATGTATAGCTTTATCGAAACAAACGAGATAAACATTCAAAGTGTTTTGATTATTCGAAATGGGTACATAGTTAATGAGGAATATCTCTATAACTCAATAAGGCTGGAAGAAAAAAGTTACTATTGGCCTGAAGCAGATCCATATTGGGAACTTAGAGACAACAGACTACATGCAGTCTGGAGTGTTACAAAATCTGTTGTATCTTTGCTTACAGGAATAGCTATTGAAAAGGGATATTTCGACTTAGACACCAAATTCTTCGATGTGTTCCCTGAGAGGTGGGATTCCGCAAAATATAGTGATCCAGTGTTTTTTGATGCTAAGAAAGACATAACCGTTGAGAATCTGCTTCTTCAAAACGTTGGCATTCAATGGAATGAGTTCGATCCAGTGACCAATTACGAATGGACTATCGATGGTTTTAGTCTCGATTACTATCTAACGAAACAAATGGATTATCTACCAGGAACAGACGATCCTCTCGCTTGGACATATTCGAGTGGTAATGCAGAGATGCTGTCTGTGATTCTCGCAAATAAGACTGGGATGACAATGGCTCAATTTGCTCGAGAATATTTATTCAAACCCCTTAAGATCCGAGATAGCGAATGGGATTGGATGTATGGTCCTTCAGCATGGGGAACAGGAGATTTTGCAATCAAGTATCACGGGGGATTCGGACTTTTCATGACACACAGAGCGATGGCACGCATTGGATTGATGCTTCTTAATGAAGGAAAGTGGCATGGAAGACAAGTTGTTTCAGAAGAATGGGTTGAAACATCAACGAGTGCTCTAATTGACAGATTATTGTTTGGAGTATTTCCAATTCACTATGGATACTTATGGTGGGTTACTCCTGGGAAATATTATCAAGCATTTGGGGCAAATACACAGCGGATAATTGTGATACCGGAATATGATATTGTGGTGGTCTTCACTGCTAATGATCCAAATGATTTGATATGGTCTGGCCCCGTCGATAGTCTGCTCATTGACTCATTCATTATACCAGCAGTTCTGTAGTATAACTGCCAGAGGGGATAAAAGATGTATTCGGGTGAAAATCACTCGGAATTAAACATGTGAGTATCGCGGGTTATCTCGTATTTGCAAGACATGTGTTGAAGCGCTGTTTCCACATATCGAATAGTTAACGGTGATGGTATCTTCGTATGACTGCTCTACAGTATTCTGAATGATGTATAAGCAGAGAATTATAGACGCTTTCCAATGTGATATGGATTTTCCATCTATAGCTCATCGAAGTAGACCCGAAGAAGCTCTGCAACACTGCGTGCCCGTGATACTGTACCCCGATCTCTATGAGGTTTAGATCCATCGAACATTCCTGATACAGTTCCAAGACAGCCACGGCGGACTGCATTCAAAACAGGTCGAAATATCCGTTTCTCAGCCTTTGCTCTATTCTCCTCTGTGCGTCCGTTCACGTTAAGCCAGGCTGTGATGTATGGTCCAATCAGCCAAGGATGTACAGTTCCTTGGTGTGTGGCTGCAGCTCTACTCTTGGGACCCCCTGTATAAGCACGAGCGTACCTTTTGTCAGAAGGGGACAAGGTCCTAAGACCAAATGGTGTTAGTAATTCTTTTGTTACAACTTTGAGGACAGAGTTCGCTTTTATCCCATCCAGAAGTGGAAAGGGTAGGCTGATAGAAAATATCTGGTTGGGGCGGATTGAAGCGTCTGAAGTTTCATCAGTCACGACATCATATAGGTAGCCAAGCTCATCATCCCAGAATGTCTGTTCAAAGGCTTCTTTTATCCAAGAGGCTACAGCTTGAAACTCATATGGATCTCTCCCAACGAGATTGCTCATCTCACCCATGGCCATCAAAGCATTATACCAAAGAGCATTGACCTCTACACATTTTCCAATTCTTGGTGTTGCAAGCCAGTCTCCAAGTTGCTCATTCATCCAAGATACTTCAACGCCTTCGATTCCTGAGATAATCATTCCATCATGGTCTTCATGGATATTGTATTTTGTACCAATTCGATAGGCTGCAATGATAGATTCCATGGTGTCCCAGATTATGCCCCGAAGAAACTCTACATCACTAGTACATTCTATATATTTGCGAACAGCCATGATGTACCAGAGTGAAGCATCAACTGAATCGTATTCTGGTTGGATACCCCTATCTGGGAAGTCATTGGGAACGAGACCATATCTTGAATGTCGAGCATAGGTCGTGAGTACTGCGCGAGCGTCTTGGAATCTTCCAATCGACATAGTCAATCCAGATAATGAAATAAGGGCATCCAGACCAACATCTGCTAGCTCATGATAACCGGCAATAATCGAACGCATTTTTGTTGAAGCCCGATCTACAATGAAAGTATCTGCATCCAGAACTAGCCATTCGATGTCTTCATCTCTTTCTTTGGAGGACATTGCAAATGCCCGGTCATTCAATATCTTTCTCCGTCGTAGTTCTTCAAATCTGAGCTTGGCAAAATCTTTCCTTTCTGCTTTCGCCAAAGGTCCAAGGTCCCTCATCAGTTTCTTTCTAGTTGGATCGACTGCGAACAGAAATGATAGAAAATGCGATCCAGGTTGAAGAACAGTATGAAATACTCCTGGGATAATCATCTCTTCCAAATGAGGCAATCCCATAGCTTTGTCCTTTCTATAGATTTGAGGTTCAGTGATTCGTATCTCACTCGGCATGAACTCAGCATCTGGGGTGTATGCATACATCCAAGGACTGTTTGGTCGGTCATCAAATGAGAAATAGGAGTGCTCATCCACAATTTCAATTTCAGGTGTGAAGTCAAGGTGAGGAGGTCTTGCATGGAGGTCCCTACACGTTTGAATAGGAGTTACTGTGAAGACAGTTTCATCATTTGTAAAGATTTCATAGTTAACTACTGTGAGATTCCGTCTGTACGCCATGAAAACTGTCTTTTCTAGTTCGAATGACCCAGTCTTGTAAACCATCTGTGGTAAAGGATTCAATTCAAATCTTTTCAGAAAGCGATATCCCCTGTGAGTGACTCCACTCTTAGTTTGTTCAACGCTCAGACTACATTCTCCCTCTGTGTTTACAAGGGCTTCATCAAGTCTCGATAGTGTGAGCCATCGGTCAACAGGTGGACTCAACGAAGAAACAAGAAGACCATGATATCCACGGGCGTTGAGTCCCACTATTGTGGAAGATGTGTAACCCCCAAGACCGTTCGCATACAGCCACTCGAACGTGACTGCTCGATTCAGTCTAAGATCAGCATCTTCCAAAGTTATCACTATGTGGAGCTCCTTCCAGTTATTCAGCAAATCTGCTATCGAAAGTTGAACACTTTAAGGGTTGTGTCACATTTTTGATACTTCAACAGACACTATCATAAAGGATTAGCATGTTCAGATACTCTGTTTTGGAGAAAAGCTGAATGACCGAACGCAATTATGGAACATCAGATGAGGAGGAGTCCATAGTTGTGGTTAGGTCAGCTGAAAGGATTCGTTTCGGATTGAGTGGCAATCTCAGACGTCTAGCAATAGCTACTGGAATTGCACAGTTCTCGATGAGTGTGTGGATTTGGCATTTTGGAATTTTCCTTGAAGCCAGTCTAAACCACCTCTGGCAAATAGGAATCACGTTCTCAATTGGTACATTTGCTATGATTGTAGGCTATGGGATATCTGGAACAATTGCCGATTATATTGGAAGAAAGAATGTTATGATAATCGCTTTTATCCCAATGTTTGTAGGACTTGTCGCTCTTCGTTTTTATCCAGTCTGGCCATTGATACCACTTGAGTATGCATCAATCGAACTTGGGTGGGCATTCATCATCATTATGTCAAGTGCAATGCCTGCAGATGAGATTGCATTGACTGATGGCGTTAATGCTGCTAGAACCTTCAATATGGTTGTCTTACCAGCCTTCTTGGTTGATGGAATGAGCCCTGTGCTTGCAGGACTTCTTTTCAGTGTTGGGTATGTTGCTGGAGATCTTCATCTATTGGCTGCAGTTGGAGCTCTAATTGCTATGGTAGCGACCCGCATTGGGGTGAGAGAATCTCTTGGTGATGATATCATTGAGAAAGCTAAGTCGGGTTCGGTAATAACATTAAGAGGTCTCGGACGCAATTTTTGGATATTTTCAGCAGGAATGGCAGGGTTTGTCTTCGTAATGAACTTCGCATTTCCTTACTTGGGAAATCTCGTAGTGAACGAATGGGGTATAAGTGAATCATTCTATGCCTATGCATGGAGTGGATGGTCACTCGTATGTGTTATTCTAATGTACAATGTTGGAACTGCAACTGACAGAAATATCAGAGCTGCACTGATTACTGGAACATTGGCTACAGCCTTAATCGTGGGTTTGTATTCGTATGGGGTTTCCATTCTAGACCTCATCATATTGAACGTTTTACTGGCAGCACCCATAGTGATCTGGAGTGGAGCCGAAAAGACTCTAGCAGTCAATGGTGTCAGTAACGAGCTGAAAGGTCGTGCATTAGGAACATATCAGTTGATGATGAGCACAACACGATTGTTTGGTCAGTTTATCGGAGCAATACTCTGGGATATATTTGGTAGCTTGAGATCTGTATTTGGCATCGCAAGCATTGGGGGTATGATACTTGTCGTGGGTCTTACATATGCTCTTATGTCACTAAGACTTGAATATAGAGGAGAATTTCCCAAACTCGCTGATTCCGAGTAATGCTCTTATCTTCATTCAATGTATAACAATCATGTTTGGAGTTCTTGAGGGGTAACTATGGAAGATGACTCTTCGTTCATTGGACGCCGCCTAAAGCAGACAGGAGAACTTCTACTCGGGGGTGCTCAAAAACAAGTAGTCGACTATAGAAACAAGTTCAAAGGGCTTGTAGGGGCATTTGATGATTTTCTGTCAAAATTACTTGTATCATATGCAGCAGCAAAGTTCGACATTTCTTTTGTAGATGAATTCTTTGGAAAGAGAAACCTCACCTTTGCAGGCATAGATGGGACAGTCCTAAAGTATGATGTGTTTGACTTAGTCGTATTCTTCGCTGGTGCCTATAGTGCTCATGGTGTTATTTCGTTACAAAACGATGGTAGAGCTAAAATCGAATATGATGAGAAATACTTGGAGCGAGGAATGGGAGTATCAAGTGTTCTTCCAGTCTATATTAATGAGGTTCCCGCAATAGATCAGACGCTTCTAGTTCGTAGGGAAGACGGACAAATTGATAATTCAGTCACATTTACTGATGCTTGGGTTGTTGACAATTCAGCTTTTGCGGATTACCTAATGGGACTTGCTGAATTCTTTCTTGGCTACAAATTGGTTAGCTCTGATAACCCAGTTGATATCCTATTATTAGACCGAGTTTTCTCATCAGAGATAGCATCTTTCTACGCAGAAACCTCTGATTTCAGATTGAGTCTTGACCATGAATGCGGCATTATTGGTCACAAAATCGAAGGGCAGCCATTCAACAAGACTGAGTGGGTATTTGCGCGGAAATTATTTGGAAATCTAGAAATGGGAACACCACCTGCACGAGGTGAATTTCTTCTTTCACGAGTCGTAACTGAACTCGTAAATGAACCAGGACACTCATTAAACCGAGAAGAGCTTGTGGACAGACTTGGACTTAAAGACGAGTTTCATCTAGCAAGGCTTGACAAAGAACTTGAGAAAGGAATCAGAGGATCAGGAGAATCAGAGGGTATAATCATTCGCAAAGGAAAGCAATTCATATTGAAACCACAA
This sequence comes from Candidatus Thorarchaeota archaeon, assembly GCA_048882385.1. Classification (GTDB taxonomy): domain Archaea; phylum Asgardarchaeota; class Thorarchaeia; order Thorarchaeales; family Thorarchaeaceae; genus SMTZ1-45. The sequence goes on from JBHLRQ010000010.1 coordinate 35,242, forward strand.
TACAAGGATATCAAAGGCAGAATAAGACAGCTTGTAGATGAGATTTGTAATCGAATGTTTTCATCAGATCCAAGTGTTACATTTGAAGACAGGTTCAAGATTGATGGTAGATGGATTACTACGAATGATATTGCATTTCTAAGCCTTGCATCATTGTATCTTACCATTGAAGAATCTTGGAAAAACCGTACGTTGCTTGTGGGTGTAGCGAAAGACACCTCTGCGCGAGACCTCAAGAGACAAGTTCTCCCAGTACTAAATTATGTTGGCAGATTCAAAGGAGGATTCGGAGAAAAGGGACAGGATACTCCGGATACGGACAGGATGATTCTCCAATGGGTTTCACTTCAGGAGCAAGGACGACTCAAAGTTCCTTGGGCAACAGTTGAGTATGATACTGCATTCAAGACAATAGTGCCCCATTTTGACAGGAAACCGGGTCTAGTATCTGGTGCACGGAGAAACCAGATATCACTAGAGAAGACCTTTGTGAAGTCATATTTTCAACTCTGTCAAGCGGCTTCTGATCCCAAATTGAGAAGTAATGTTCTTCTATACGATAGGTTAGTCTATCCCGAATTTGATAAGGGTTCGGATAGACTGACAACGCTCCATCATGATTATGAAAACAGACCGGATAGTCCTGAGTCTGTTGATGTTGTGTTCTATGAAGGATTAGACAATAAGATTCAATCATTTGTTATTACACTTTTTGAGAGAATGACAAGCATGAGTATTCCAGAGCTCTTTGGCCATTTACGTCCATTATACATTGCAGACAAAGTAGCAAAATACTATTGGAGTCAATTCAAGGGAATGGTTGAGAGTGCAGGAATATGGCTGGTCAATAGACCAGATCTGAGAGAATTCTTATTCTATCTCAGTAGTTTTAGAGAAAGGAGGTCAAGTATTGAGCAATCAAGAAAGAAAGCCTAAACTTAGTCTATTCACAGACTTTGATGGTGCCTTTGAAGGCAGACTTGCAAGGGTTATACCAGTAGCAGCCAACTATACATCAGAATGGGCTGGATCAGCTGCTAGATATGACTGTAGAATAAAAATACGTTACAACAAAGAATTGATGGCTCAACTAGAAGAAGGCATGCTTCTTGCTGTTAAGAACTTTAGAGGTCAGTCAAAGAAGTCAGCAAAGGAAGGAGTCCAACGCTATACTGTAATGGTGATTAGTAAAGTCTGGCCACTGCACTACGGATTGGGAGGAGTCAACGATAGTCACTATTTCCCATTGCAGATGGAGATAATTGAACAATCAGTTCCAGACTGGTCTACTGATGATCAAGCAACTATGATGGTACACATGAATGCAGTTCCTATCAACTATGATCTCGTTATAGACAAGCAGGGTGAGATAGAATTCCGGAAAGGATTCTCGTATCCATTAGTTGGTGAAAGAGCGTTTGTCATCAACATGGACACGGTAGATTTGATCTATAATGACAAGGTGAAGAAGGCAATTGGTTTTGCTAAGAAGACATCTGTAGCAGATCCAAAGAAGGATCCTCGTGTTGGAGTACTGAGAATGTTCGTGGAGTCAGAACAGGAAGTACCAATCTATGTTGATTTGACCAAGCTAGTTCGCTATCACTTCGGTGTATTTAGTTTCACTGGCGGAGGTAAAAGCAATCTTCTCTCGAATCTGTTCAGACGAATTTTATACCATGAGAAGGACACAAAGCTATTGATTTTCGACATCAGTTGTGAGTACCCGTTCTTACTCAGCGATGTGTTCATGGACCCAAAAATACCAAGTGTTATTGTACTAGAAGAAGAGGCGAAGACAGCTAACCACTTTGCACGATCAATTGTCAAACCAAGAGACTTTGAGGAGGATGAGAGGGCCAATTCAGTCTTGGAGCAGATTTACGGAATAAAAGATAGGGTGACCTTCTACAACAGACCTCTAACACAGGTACCAACCTATGGTAGCCTATTACAAGAAATGAGAGGAATTCGAGCGGATAGCTCGAATAGACCAACCTATGTGCAAGCTATGGATGCAATCATGGATTTCGTGGCATCCTTCATAGAAAAGACTGGAAAGTCTGAGCATGATGAGATTGATTTTGAATTCATCGACCATCTTGACTCAACAGCACGACAGGCTATGGAAACCTTTCAGGTTCATGATAAATCAACAGTGTATGCTTGGGCGACAACAAGACTTACACTGAAGGGAATCCTTACACGCGCTCAGAAAGCAAAACGAAGTGGTGTCACGATAAAAGACCTAATGATGAAACTTAGCGGACCAGAAAGAGTTGTGTGCATTTCAATAGCTGATCCAGACACCCTGAGAGACCTCGTTATCAAACTAACAAGCGCGGCACTCCGATACCGGAAGAGAAGTTTTGAGATCAAACCCCAGATTCTATTTGTCTTTGATGAAGCACAAGAGTTCATTCCATCACAAGCTAGCGGTCATCTTGGACAGTGTAGTGCGGCTGTTGAAAGACTACTCAGGCAGGGCCGGAAATATGGTCTTGGAGGCGCAATAGCAACTCAGAGGATTGCATATCTGAACACGAATATCATGCAACAGCTTCACACATTCTTTGTTGGGACATTACCTAGACCTTATGATCGAACTGTTGTTAGTAGCTCGTTCCAGATAGACCTAAGCATTCTGGATAAGACGCTTGAATTCCCACCGGGATCCTGGTTGCTATCAAGTTATATCGCAACTGGACTTGATAGTGTCCCAATATTCGTCAAAGCGGACAACTCTGAGGATATCCTTAGAAAACATATCGAATCAAGTAAACCCAAAACTTCGGATAAAGCCAAAAATAGCAGCCATGACGAAGAGGCCCAACGAACAAAACTTGCATGATCATTTTCGCGTGGGTCTTTTATGACCATGAGAAAAATCCATTGTGAGAACTAGGAGGAAAGAAAATGATCATTGACTACGGAAACAAGACAGTAGGAATCAAAATCGTTTTCTTCGGCCCTGCAATGAGTGGAAAGACAACTGCTATCAAATGGTTATTCAAGAGTCTTGGAGAGGAAGTCACATCAATTGAAAACACAGTGGGTAGGACTATGTTCATGGATTTTGGTGTCATTCCATTCTCTTTGGGTGACACGTGGACGATAAATGCCCATTTATGGTCCGCAACAGGCCAAGACTTCTACAAGTCAACAAGAGAAGTTGTGCTGGTTGGAGCTGATGGAATAGTCTTTGTGGTTGATGCTCAAGAACACCTTCAGGAAGAGAACCTAGTTAGCTGGAAGGAATTGGTTTCAACCATGGAGAGCAGTAGAGACCTTCTCCCTCTAGTAATCTTTCTAAACAAAACAGACCTACCAAACATTATCGATGAAACGAGGCTCCGTAGTCACCTACATATTCCAACTTCAATCCCAGTGATGCAAGGAATTGCAAAAGAAGGACATAATGTCATCGAAACATTTCAATTGTTATTCCAAGAATCATTAAAGTCCAATATCCACTAATCATCATCAGAATCAGTCATGGCAATGATATCATCAACATCTCGTGTTTCTGCAAATTCGCCCAATAGGTGTCCAGACCGTCTGGCCTTAGTGGAAAGATACTCACGACTAAATTCTGTGGGAATAGTGATGAGGGGAAGTCGCTCCACTATCTTGATTCCAGCCTCTGACAACTGCTTGATCTTAGCGGGATTGTTCGTGAGGAGTTTGATTGATTTAATCTGGAGATTCTTCAGGATGTTTGCGGCGATGCCATAATCACGTTCATCAGGTTTGTATCCTAGGTGGATGTTTGCATCAATCGTGTCAAGACCTTGATCTTGAAGAGCGTATGCTTTGATTTTTTCTGTTAGTCCGATATTACGACCTTCTTGACGGAGATAAAGTACTGCACCTTCGCCTTGATTCTCAATGATTTTTAGAGATTCTAACAACTGATCGCGACAATCGCATCTATTGCTCCCCATGACATCCCCTGTCAAACACTCTGAGTGAACTCGAGTTACTACTCCTTCTTTATCCACAACATCACCTCTGATGATAGCAGTGTGCTCCTTTCCGTCGCATGGACTAACGAAACCAGCAATTTGGAAATCTCCAAACCTACTGGGCAAGTCAGCAATAGCCACAAGTTGTACACAGCACTCATCTGTTACGCAGACTTGCTTTTCACTTGCTACTAGTAATTGGTCAATTTGTTCAGGAGAGAGCTTCAATTGAGTCACCCATATTGGAAATCAATCTCGGTCCAAAGTAGGTCTTTGATATACCTTTGGATTCAGAATCAAATCCGGCATTGCTAAATACTACATCGCATTGGCTGTTTTTGCCAAAATCAGAGGGACAATTGATGACTCGAGATCACACAGTCGCAGTTGAAAAGAGCGAAGCATGGTTGAAAGAGAATGTTAAACGATATGCATTCAAGAAGTTAGAACGGGAAATCATAAAGACTGGAGCTTGTGTAGAATGTGGCTCCTGTGTGGAGGGTTGCCCAGTGGATGCATTAACCGGGGAGTATGTTGAAGGCAAGTATACTCCAACTCTGACGGGAAAATGCTCAGCTTGTGGCATATGCTATGCTATGTGCCCAAGAACCTTCTTTATTGAGGATGTCAATGTTGGTGAATATCTTAGTCTTTGGAAAGTGAGGTCTCTCGGAGACCACAGAAGACAAGATGGTGGGGCAGTAACAGCTATCTTGAGTCATATGCTTAATAGTGGTGCCATTGAAGGAGCAGTTGTGGTTGGACACTCAGATAAACCTTGGATGCCTAAAGCCAAGTTGGTCAAAGATAAGGAACAAATCCTCCAGAGTGGAGGTACAATGTATACTCATGCTGCTATAGTTCAAGAGATGCTCAGAGGTTTCAAGGAAGGACTATCGTCACTGGCTGTTGTTGGTACAGCATGTAATATCGAAGCAGTGAATAAAATGCAGACGCATCCAGCTGGTCTTTTCCAAGTTGATAGGACTGCTAAGATATTCAAAATTAGCTTGTTCTGCATGGAGTCATTTGACTACGAAAAGTTGAAGGAATTCTTAATGATAGAGGGGATTGATATTGAGAAAGTTGACCGATTCGCAATATCAAAGGGGCAGTTCAATGTCACAGTAGGTGATGATGAGAAGAGTTGGCCTGTTGCAGACCTCAATGCTATTGCCGCATCCTCCTGTTCGTATTGCCATGACTTGACTGGGATGAATTCTGACATCTCTTGTGGTAATATTGGCACAGACGAGGGATTCACTACAGTGATAGTCAGAACAAAGGAGGGGGAGAAGGTCTTCAAGGAAGTCGTTAAAGCAAACCTAGTTGAAGCTGAAGAGATTGATGAGAGTGCATTCGCTGCAGTTGTGAATACAGCTAGATCGAAGAGAAGTAAGTTATACAAACTGGATCCTCTTCATTAGAAAAAAAGAGTTAGTGAGAGGGGCTCCCCTCACCTACAAATATCTTCTAAAGCCTTCTCATAAAAACAACAGCTGCTATGATGACCACTCCCGCGACTCCACCTCCTATTAAGAGCAAGGTAGTATCAATTGGCGGAGGTGTTCCACCATCGGTTGTGGTTTCTGTGGTTGTTGTTGTGTTTTCGGTTGGTGTTGTAGGAGCAGGGGGTGTGATATCAATCGTGTCACTTACAACGAAGTTGTCAAATCCATCACCACCACGACCCAATTGTTCAATTACAAACCTCTCTGAGTAGCTGTACTCTGTGTCTACGAACGAAATAAGAGGTTCAGCAATATCAGATGTTGCATTAACATAGACATTGATTCCTCCCGTGGAGTTACGAGTTATGTCAATATACAACCATGCATAACGAAGATCTTCAAATACTGCAAGACCTAAGGATGATGCAGCTGATCCACCGTTCAGTTTTAGTAGTAAAACAGCGTCTCCTGAAACCCGAATTCCATAACCATAGTAATCTGGATGCGTTCCGTTCGCCATGAACATAATATTAGCTTCCCATGCATACCAAGTATCTAGTGACCAATGATCAAAACTCCAAGTTCCTTCAACCTGTGAACTGGGATGCCATATTCTTTGATATCCATAGCTTAAACCGAGGTCTTCTGATTCTAAGATTCCGGAATCAACACTCCAGGTTCCTTCAGTAACAGTCCAATCATTGTAGTTTCCATCTCCGAAGTCATCACTCCACACAGGAGCTGCTGCTGACTGAGGAAGAAGTGAAAGGACAAAGATCAGACCGATAAGAACTCCAGTAAATTTCAATATTCCAGTTTTCAAAATCTCTCCTCCACATTGTTAGCTTTTGAACTAATTTGTTCTTAAAATCATCAATCACCTTTGCAATAAATTGGAACGATAGTTGGCTTATGCACAAAAAGTATTCGAGAAGTATTGATAAGTCACCAGCAAAATAGATGGTCAAGTGACACATAATATCTTACTCACTGGAAAGCCAGGAATTGGCAAAACCACTGCAATAAGACGAATCACAGAAAAGATTAAGCCCATGAGAGTAGGAGGTTTCTTTTCGTATGAGATTCGTGAGTGTGGAAAACGAGTGGGATTTGCCATTGAAACATTTTCAGGTGAAAGTGGTATTTTGGCACATGTCAATCTAGACACCAGATACAGAGTTGGCAAGTATCAGGTGTCTGTGGAGGATATTGATTCAGTCATCATTCCTGAGCTTCAAAGAGCACGAGAGGAAAAGGAAATCATAATCATCGACGAGATTGCAAAGATGGAATTATTCTCGAAGTTGTTTGCTCCTGAAGTCCGAAGATGTCTGGACACAGCAAGAGTTGTTGGGACCATTCAAGTGAGAAGAGATCCATTCTTGGATGAAATTAGGAAACGACATGATGTTACAATCCTTGAACTTACTCTTAGTAATAGAGATGTTGTTCCAATGCAAGTCCTCGCACTACTTAACGAATGAACAGATCATCTAGTCTTTGTTCTGAAGTAGAGAACCAATATCACAAGTAGAGAGAGACTACCTAGAATCACTATAACGGCGTAGAGTGGTGCCGGAGCCCCTTCGAAACTCTGACTAGTAATGTCTACATAAAGCCACCCAGAATCAAAAAGTAGCTGTACAGATGAATTATCTTGTGCAAGAATCTTGTACCATACCCTGACTCCATACTGATAATTCCCTAGATGAGTAACAAAGATATTTTCAATTTCAGTCTGTTCCATGTCCTTTGTTTCAAATGTGAAATCCAGACTCTCTGGATCACCAACACCCCATTGTATTTCCAAGCTACTAATTTTATTCAAATCCCACACATATGCTTGAATAGTGAGATTGTTTGATGTTGGAGTGCTGAAAACCTGAATGGCAGTGATACCAGACACTGTTGGAATGTGAGCATCAGGTGATACTTCCACCTCAATTATCGAATAAGCTGATTGATTGAAGAAATCCGTATAGGTCATGTTGTATTCATGGACACCCACTTCAAGGTCGTCAACATTGAGTTCGTAGCCCTCTCCATCCCAAACTCCATTCACAACATCCACTCCATCAAGTGTTAAGTTGAAGAGAAGGGGATTATTCTCTTCTACAGTCCAGTTAATGCTGTATCCGGTGTATCCTTCCTCATATGTGAGATCTCCAGATGAAGTGATTATTGGAGCACGAATGTCTTCATAGACAGTGACATTAACAGAGTCATTTGTCATTCTTCCAAAAATATCATAGAGAGTCAATGTAATTGTATAGTTACCAAGAAAGAGACCATCAACAACTACAACAATATCATCGCCAAGAGGATCAATGAATACCCAATTAGATTCTATAACATCTATGAAGGTGTGGTATTCAGCATAGTTACCATATGTCGTATCGTTGTAGTGAATGACTGCTGTGATTGTGTAATTCTCTGGATTGCTGTCATAAGCATGCCACAATATTTCATAGCCTTCATCTCCAAATTCATACTCGATATCATCTGGAGAAGTTATTGTTGGATTGGTCAAGTCCAGTGTGACTGTCACATTTACAACACCTGTCGTATTGCGACCAAATATATCTCTCACAAACAGTGTGTAAATATGCCAATATGGAGCACTAAGGCCATCGATGCTTATTGAGAAATTCTCACCGGTCCACGTACCTGATTCTACTATTGTGAAGTTGTTAATTGGTTCGTTGGATTGACGAGTAATGTTGTAGAATTCAGGATTTGCTTCAGATACATTCCAGCGAATAAAATGACCAAAGCTACCTTCTTCATATGTGATATTGTCGTGGGGATCAATCACTGGTGCAGTAGTATCAGGAACAACACGCACTAGAGTAGAAGCAGATGCGCCTTCACCTTGATCGTTGAATATTCTGATTACGAAGTTCAAGTCTTTAGGCAGCGTGTCAATCCAATCGCCATCATAAAGTGGATCAAGAGAAACTGTGATATCGCCACCTATCCATGTTGCAGTTGAAAAGACAGTACCATCTACGGTGACGGAATAATTCTTTGGATTAGGATCAGATGCTTGGTATACAAGAGTTTCACCCATTGAACCATTCTCAAATTCAAGATAACTTGGTCCAGAGAGAGTCGGAGCAGCTAATACCATTGTGTTGATAGGTGAGTATGACTGTTCTGGAGTACTAGTTGTCAGAGCATAGGGTGACAGTATGAGCCACGCTAGCATGATAATGATTGCAATATTTCGGCGACCAAGTGAATCCATCTGATTACTTCCTATATTCATCTAAATTGTGCTCTGTGACCGCCCGAACTTCTTGGCACGGTTTTATACTCTTCGGTGCACCTTTGGTTATGCACAAGGTGACCAATGATATCCGTATGGCATAGGCTGATAAGATAGAATGTATCGAGAAAAATAGGACCTACTTCAATTAGGAGACAAGCAAGACTTAGGGGAAGCAATAGTGCCAAAGGCAATTCACTCGATATGGTGGGATGATAATCTCGGACCTTCAGTAGGACGGTCATATCCCGAAACAGAATCATTGACTGGGGAAGAAGCTCTGATTGTTTTCATGGGACATGGAGTGAACAGGGAAGCAGAAGTTGGATATTCAAAATTACCTCGTGGATTAGTCATTTCCTATATGAAACCACCAAACTGTATAGTAATCCATCTGAATGAAGATGAAAACGCAGCAGTTATTGAGAGAAATCTTCTGAGACTTGTGAAGTATATTGATTTCAATAGTGATACATGGGATAGAGAACTGCAGCGTGCCTTTGAACTGCTGAAAGAACTTATTGATGAAACAAGTGGAGCTGAGCTGCTCACAAATCCCTCTGTCCAGAAGCTTGTTGAAGATATGACTACTAATAGAGTGAATGCAATCACTCCCAAACATGTCCTTCGTGTTTCAGTTAGATATCCTGATGCTCAGGACTACTTCGGGTCCGATGATGCAGAAGTCATTAGGATGTTAAAAGATCTAGAAGATGAATCCATTCTTGAGTCGCGTACGTTTGGAAGAAGAGTCGAATGTAGACAGTGCGGAGACTCAGATTTAACAATTGAACTCCTCTGTCCGAGTTGTGATTCCGCAGACATTCACAAAGTCTACACCCTTTTCTGCCCTAAATGCAGTAATCAATTTCATGCAGTTATGCAAGAGGATATTGCTGAAGTTGCTTGTCAACACTGTAAAGAACCTGTGAAAGTTGGAGAACTCGGAGTGATTGATGTTGAACCTCTGTGTAACAAATGTGGAACAGCATCAAATGATCCTAGAATCGTTTTCCGATGTGCAACATGTGGCAAGCGTCTACAGGGTGCTGACTTGCTAGCAGGAACTGGACTTGCTTACTATTGGAAAAAGTGAACCGCAACAGTTTTGTCGAGCGTTGTTCAGCCTGACGTGGAGTGAGTATACAAAATGTCAGTAACTACAATTAATGTAGGGGTCATTAAGCTTGGTGCGATAGCCTCGGCTCCTCTTCTCGATTTAATATTTGATGAACGCGCAGAACGTGATGATATCAATGTTCGGGCTTTCACAAGTGGTGCAAAAATGGATGAAGAGTCAAGCAAGTCACCTGCCGAATCGGTAATCGCATGGGCACCTCACCTTGTGCTTGTTGTAAGTCCGAATGCTGCATTACCTGGTCCTACAAAGGTCAGAGAGATGTTGGCTGAAGCTAAGATTCCAACCATATCAATCTCCGATGGTCCAGCTGAAAAGGCATTCTATAAAAAGGATGATGAGGGGAAGAAGAAACCTCATGTTCTTGATGGCCAAGGCTTCATCATCATTCCAGCAGATTCTATGATTGGTGCAAAGAAGGAATTCCTGGATCCAACAGAGATGTCGCTATTCAATGCAGATGCGATAAAGGTACTTTCAATCACTGGGGTTGTGAGAGCTATCCAGAATGAGTTGGATAAAGTAATTGCTACACTTCAGGCTGGTGAAGCTACAGAGATGCCTATGTTAAAACTGACTGCTGAGAAAGCTGTCAATTGTGGGTATTTCAAAAATCCGTACGCCAAAGCAAAGGCCATCGCAGCATTGACAATTTCAGAAGCTGTTGCTGAAATAACTGCAAAAGGTTGTTTCAAGACAAAGGAAGCTGAGGATTACATCCCATTAGTAGCAGCTGGTCATGAGATGATGAGAATCGCAGCAATACTAGCAGATGAAATCAGAGAACTAGAGAAGTCAGAGGATTCCGTGGTTAGAAATCCACATGTTTCCAAGGGCAAAGTAAAATCAAAGACTGCACTGATGGAGAAGCCGAAGTAGCGGGTCAACTACTTCTTCTTCTTCACACTCTTCTTTACGACTTTCCTGGCATCCTTCAGGATCTTCTCAGCACGAGCTACACTCAGCCCATCAATTTTCTGGGCGAGTCTTTGAGCAGATTCTCCAGCTAACTGAGCGGCGGATTCGTACCCCGCCGCATTCAGCTTTTTCTCAAGACTTTCACCAATCCCAGGTACTCTTCTGAGAGGAAGCATATCCTTGAAATTTTCGCCGAGGATAGCATCCATTTCTGAATCACTTAAATCAGTTCCAGCATCCATGATATCAATCTGACTTCGAATAGATGCGAAATCATCTGCTCTAACAAATGCATCTACTGTTCGTTTTACTTGTCGCTCATCAAAATCAAAGTCAAGGTCTTCCATCTCGATTTCTCTTCCAAGTGTAGTTGGTAACGGTCCTGTCAGATAGAGAGCACCAAGAGAAAGTAGAATCGCAACCTGTCCACCTACTTCTGGAAGCCACCAAGGAAGATCAAAAACAATTCCAAGCAATTCGATTTGTAATTCCAAAGCCCAAAAGAGGGTCATATACCCCAAAAAGAAGAACCAATACAAAGAGAGACGGAATCCTTTCGTTTTCACAGGGCCAAGTTCAGGCCATATTAATAGTAAACAAAGCCCAAGCAAGTATCCTTCAACTAACCTCTCTGAAATCAGTAGTAGAAAAAGGTAGTCTAGGCCATACAGTGTTGAACCAAAGATGGTTAGAAGCCCCATAAGGAGAATCACAAATCGAAATGCAGTTTTTCTTCCTAGTCGATCGGACATGATTCCTGCAAGAATAATGGCAAAAACAAAGGGAACATACTCAAGAAAACCAATATTGACAGAATTGCTGAGTGACACAAAAGTTGGATCTGCTGAAAGTTCATGCTTGGTGACAAGATACCAGAGTAAATGAGCACCCATAATCAGAGTAGTAGGAATGAAGTATTTGAAAGAACTACCTGCAATTGTTAATGAGGCACGAGCAACTTTCCAGGGTCTAAACGTAGCTGAAATTATCATAGCAACTAGTGAAACGAAGGCCGGCAATAGTATAGTATTTTGAAAAGCTGCTATGATTGACAGGCTATCAAAAAAAGTGAATAGAACATATACAAAAACAGCTAAGGCTAGAAAGCTAGATACTGTCCTTCCCCGAAATCGCACGACGACACTCTGATTTATTCGAGCTGACCAAGATATCAACATCAGAGCAAGGCAGCAAAAAGTCATTGTTGTGAGTAGTATTGGATAGATGTCCAAGAAGTCAGGAAAAACATCAAGAAAACTGAGAATTCCAATAAGACTTGGTAGCAGTGCTCCTAAATACATTAGAAAATCATGTCTTCTGACTCTATCAACAAGAAGACCTGAGAGAGGTAATGCAAAGGTTGCTGCAAGAGCCCCATAACCTAGAAGTCCATGATGTTCGAGAATAGTTAGACCTAGGAAGCCAAACAAATTACCTGACAAAAGACCTGTGATTACATAGATAGAAAGTGCCATTGGAACTGCCACTAGCACATAGATGAACATTGTCTTCCAAGGAAATTCTCTGTACTCCAACATGATTCTCGCCTACTTCCCTTTCCGAGTTGAAATTCAGAAAAGGATATGGATGTTTCGGGGTGTATGCGATATCTTAAAGACCCTTCAGAATCTGGACTGAAACAAGGAGATATGCTACTTGGCTGGAAAACTTGGTGTCCATGAATTCATGGTTCTTACTGCAGGAGGAAGTCCAATCTTCCACTATTCAGTAACAGAGGAACGAAAACTGGACGAATTGCTTTCAGGTTTTCTAAGTGCAATTACAAGTTTTGCATCTGAGTTTGGAGAGAAATCAATTCAGAGTCTTTCCTTTGAAGGTTCTGAGCTTCTTTACGAGCAGTTTGGATCAGAATACCTCTTCATCTTCCTAGTTGAATCAGGTTCATCTGAAAAGGTTTTGAGAGCGGTTCTTCGGGAGCTGAGTAAAAGATTTCTGTCAAGATATCAAAACGAATTACGAATGGACATTCCAGTACTTGATGTCTTCTTTGATTTTGAGAATGAGGTTCGCAGTGTCTTCACATATTATGAGGAGGTACTTGTTGTCACATCAAGTCTGAGCTCTTTTGTGATTCCTAGGTTGATGAAAGATAACTTAAATCTTGCAATAAAATCGGGTGTGTTCCTAGATGAGTTCCATCGAGATTTAGGAGGATCAGGAAATCGTATTCTTTCGGCAATCGATGGAAAGACATCAATCTATGATATGGGTAGAAATCTTGGCGTATCTGATGAAGAGATATCTGATGTTGTGGAATACCTCGCAATCAGAGGACTCCTGAAAATTTCAAAACTATGTCCTGTGATAAAACATAATGACAGCAGGTTTGATGCATATCTGGACTTGATTGGCTTACCCAGCAAGGATTATCAGTTATTGGAACGCGCAAAGTTGCTATGTAACGGGGATCGCTCACTAGTTGAAGTGAGTGAGAGACTGGGAGTCGTTCCAGAGAGATTGTATGAGGTCTTCGAGAAATTAGGTGATGAAATAGGATGGAATCTTGTTGAAGTTAGCGGCCTTGTAGATGATTTAACAACCTGATAACTCCACTACTTTTGTGACAAAGGTATTAAATTGGTTCAGTCAAAACGGAAAGCGGCCGTATGACTAGGAGGCCACCAGTTGGTAAAAGAGATAGTTGTACTACGTGATTCTGGCATATTGCTGTTTCATTATAGTGTAAGTGGAACACGTAAACTAGATGAGTTGGCAGCTGCATTTCTTTCTGCAGTTGGTTCTTTTGCCAAAGAGGTGAGCCAAGACAGAATTACAGTGATGTCATTCGAGACAAACAAATTGGTTTGGGAGAGAAAAGGAGACCTGTATTTCATTGCCCTTGTATCCGAAGAAGATAGCGGCGAGATACATCGTGTTATCCTACAGGACCTAGCAGACCAATTCGTTAGTATATTCTATTCTGAGATTATGAAAGAACTTCCAAACTCGAAAAAATTCAGACCTTTTGCTGATATAGTTGAAGTCACATTACAGAAATTTAATGGGATTCCCGGCTTGGCACGTCGATATAAGACGATACTTCTCCCTGCTGCAGAATTGAACAAGTTGAAGGAAATTCTAGCTGAGGTTGAGGTAAATCGTGATATCCTACGGGGTGGGATGGTTACTACAGATGGATATGTAGCAGTATCCAATTTGAGAGCCTACGAACTTGAGGCAGTCTTGGATTTCGTACCTACATTGAAAGAGAAGGTTGAGATGAAAGAACACTCTAGTCTTGACAAAAATACATCAATCATGATGATACAACTTCCCAAGAAGGGAGTCGTTGCATTTGTTGTCAAACTTGGATTATCAGAGAAAACATACCTTGAGCTAGTAAATCCCTTCATCTCGTTGCTGCAACTTACAAGTTTCGCAGACGCAAGGAAATTTGAACCTGATAAAATAGAAGGTCCAATCTCGTTCTATGATTACGACACAGTTGAAGCAACAATGTCTAGTGAGGATCTGAGAAGAGAAACAAAGATGGCACTATCATCGTTCTCTGAGAGTGTGCAATCCGGTGCAATGCGCATGGTAAATGCCATCCATGAAACATCAACAGTATCAGAGATACATGAAGCAAGTGGTTTGATTCGAGAACAAGCAGATGAGATTCTCGCACAACTTATTGCCAAAGGTATAGTTCGAATTGTGAAACTATTCCCAGTCATGGAAGATAGAGATGAGCGATTTGTGGCATATTTGGAAGTCATAGGAATTAAGAAAAGAGACTTTGAGGTAGTTGAGTCAATCTGGAAATACTGCAATGGTAGCCTCTCACTTAGAGAAATAGAAGAGAGATCTGACATTCCAGCATCCAGGATAATCGAAGTCCTCAGAGAATTAGGAAATCATGTAAAATGGCCAAAAGAACGGGTGCTTAGTCATGTCAGGTAAAATAGTATCAATTCACAGTTTTAGAGGAGGGACAGGTAAATCCAATATAGCTGCGAATCTCGCTGCAGCTGTGGCGCTTGATGGAAAAAGAGTAGCAGTTATGGACACAGATATGGCATCACCAGGAATACATGTCATATTTGGAATGGGTCGGGAGAAGATGAAGTACACCCTCAATGACTATCTGAGGGGTTCATGTGATATTACAGATGCCTGTGTTGATTTGACAGATAGGTTGAGTATCAAGGGAGGGAAACTGTTTTTGATTCCAAGCTCAATGGCAGCCACTGACATTACAAGGATTCTCAGAGAAGGCTATGAGGTTGGGGACTTGAAGAAAGGTTTCACAGATGTGATCAAGAAGAAAGACCTAGATTATCTCATCATTGATACACATCCAGGTTTGGATAGAGAGACCTTGCTTTCAATGGCCACGGCAGATTACTTGTTTGTTGTTGCTAGAATCGATGAACAAGACCTTCTAGGAACAGCTGCTACACTAAGTGTTGCTCGGAAACTTCAGGTTCCAGATATCAAGATCATTATCAATAAAAAACCAGGCATATATGAGAACAAAGCGATTATCAAAGAGGTTGAACAGAAGTTCAAGACCAGTGTTGCTACTATCATCCCGTTACTCCCTCTGCTTATTGAAGCGGGTAGTCGCTATGTTGTAACTTTACGTCATCCTGATAGCGAATTCACAAAGAATGTTGAAGAAATCTATCGAATGATGAAATGATGATGGATTAAATTAATCTTGGTATGTAGATAAGCGCGAGTGCAAGTAAGAGAATAATCAGACATACCACAAGTAATAGTGGTAGAAGGTCTGATTGTCCGTCATCGACTCTTTTCATTTCCATATTCGTCCTGTGAAGCATATTGCTGCCAAACCAAATTAAATTACGCATTAGCAAAACACTTCTATCTAGTTTCGTTATAACTTCAAATCAATTCAGGAGGATACAACACCAATGGACATCGATGTAAGATTAGCAACAGCTTCAGACCGGTCTCTCATTGAGGAGTTTTATGTTCGAGAGAGAAAGAATTTTCAAAAGATGGTAATTCAATCGTCTGCAACTCCTGTTGGTGCGAGTATCGAAACAATGTTTGTCATAGCTGCCACAAAGAGCATGGTAGTAGCTGCATTGAAACTTGATGTTGCTAAAGATCCTGCTCTTGGTCGAGTGGGATTTATCAAGCACTTTGAGATTGAGGATGCCCTCGAAGATTCAGACATAGGTCTTCGGATGCTTGAAAAAACTAGTGAGATTGCTGACGATAAGGGTCTCAGAGCGTTGGATGCAATTTTTGATGTATCGAGAGCTGACCTTTTCGATTTATTCACTGAATCGGGCTATGTAGAAGAGCGGAAAGAGGTCTGCCTCAGAAAAGATTTTGGGCTTAGAGTATTCTAATAATTCAACCTCATCTTACTATTGAACTCAGTCTGAGTTTTTCAATAGTGTCTTTTGTTGGAATACCCTCTTTGCTCCATCCGCGAAGCTCGTAGTATAAATCAAGCGATTTCTCAAAATCGTCATGGTTAATGAAAGCCTTCATTCCTTTGGAAGGTCCAAGTGTTTCAGCTTTCCAGAATTTTGGAGGCACAACGTCATCCTTTCGTTTTATTCCTTCATTGATATTGAAGAGGCGTATCAGAGTTTCAACTCTTTGACCAAAAGCAGAAACTTGGTTGTCGTCATAACCAACTCCTGTTGCACTATTCAGCAGTTGGATCTTTTCTTCACGGCTCAATGGAAAGTTCCATGTGAAATGACAGATTATCAGCGAGTCAGTCAATATTTTTGTGTCACGCTCTACAACCATCGACTCGATTACATCAATTGCGGACGATTCTGGTTTTTCAGTCGTCTGTGGCCAACCTCGGAGATGGCTTGAACC
>JBHLRQ010000011.1:0-51483 GCA_048882385.1 Candidatus Thorarchaeota archaeon
GCAACATCCTCGGCAGTGATTGGTTCACCGTCAGTCCATGTTGCATTCTGAATGATATCCACAGTGAACCGTGTGTGGCCCTCTGGTACGTCAGCATTGTCAGCGTGAGTTTCCTTGATGTAACTCTCAGCAAGATCTGGATGTGGTTCCATGTTAGGATCAAAGCTATATAATGAAGGCCATAGGTTGCTTAGGATTGCAGCAGAGTATGCTGAGTTTGTCGTATAGATGTTGAAGCTATCAGGCTCTTGACCAATACGAATTGTGACTGTACCACCGTGAACAGCATCAATTGGATTGATCTTTCGAGCAGTCCATGGACCTGCGATGTATCTACCTTGGTCCTGAACATGTCCTTGGAATGTGTCAATTCTATATGCCTGCATGTAGGTGTTCTCATATACAACGAGTCTTGGCACTGTGTAATGGAGTATCCTCTGCATTGCAGCAGAGGCTTCCTCGATTTCAGCAGCGTTTCCATAGAGGAGTTGATCTATCCAGGAGTCGAAAGTTGCATTAACATACATGCATGGATTCTGATAGGGCAGTGTTGCTAGTTCACTATCAAATAATTGAGGTAGCCAATCGACATCGTTGACATAGTAGTTACTTGCATAAAAGACCATGTCCCAACCAGATTCGTGGCTGTCAAGCATTGAGATGTATGCGTTGAAGTCTGCAGCCTGTGTGTCTGCGTTGACACCAATGGCACGTAGTGCATCCACACCAATCTGGGCTGTTGCACCAGCAATGGCTTCAGAGTCCTGTGAGTACTGAATTATGATCTCAAATGGTGAACCATCTGGAGCTTCCCTCCAGTCATCAGCATCTCCAGTATCAAGGAATCCGGCATCGTTCAGAAGTTGGTTTGCTGTGTCCAAGTCAGACTCGTAGTAGTGCCATTCAAGCTCGTCCTCTATAGAGTATGTGCTGACATATGGCACAAGTGAGTCCTGTTCACGTGAGAATCCATCATGGACTTCAGACGTGACTCTATACTTATCAAAGGCAAATGCAAATGCTCTTCGGAATTCGGTTATGTTTGTTGGATAGTCACGACAGTTTATGGTTATATGACCATATCCGTTTCTTAGCGCAGAGGCTATTTCTATATCAGGGTCTGCATCCAAAACAGGAAGATGAACCGGTTGAAAGAAACTATTATCCATTTCAACCTCTCCTGCTTGGATAGCGAGAACTGCCTGATCATCGCTAGATATCACTTGGTAAACAATCTTGTCTACGTATGGACCTACGTTTAGATCTTCTGGCACAGGAAGGACTGCTTTTGTCAGTCCCGGTGATAATGCCATAAAAACAAAGGTCACAACGAAGGTGATAGCTAACAATCTCTTATTTCGATTTGTAAGCATGTTTTCTCTATCTCCATTCTATCCGAGTCGATATCGGATGGAGCGAAATCGCTGGAGATTATTAAAAGAGTAATTAATGTTGTAGTTGTTGAGGTAAAATTGCACAGCCATTGCGTGGAAATTTCTTTGAAAAATAGGGATTTGCGAAGAATTGGAAAATAAAAAGAAGAGAGAGGAGCACTTGGCTCCCTCAAAAATTATCCGTACTTGATTCTCGGATCAAGCACTCCATACAGTAGGTCAGCAACAAAGTTGGCTAATACTGCGGTTATGGCTATTATCATGAAGATTGCTTGAATGACTGGGTAGTCCAATAATAGCAGACTATCGAAGATGAATCGTCCTAGACCACGCCACGTGAACACTGTTTCCGTTAATGTTGCACCGTTTATTAGGAACCCAAACGTCATCGCGATTATTGTTACCATTGGCAGCATCGCATTCTTCAATCCATGCTTGTACAAAACTTGGTTTTCATCAAGTCCCTTTGCTCGGGCAGTAAGAATGTAGTCTTCTGTCATGACATCGATGAGGTTGTTTCTCATGTATAGGAAATATCCACCATATCCTCCCACACCTAGAGTAATCATAGGCAAGAATAGATGGTGAAGTAAATCTCCAGTGACCATGAGCGCACCGAATGGACTTGTTCGAGCCACCTCCCAGACATCATAGCTTATAGTTCCAAACTGTGGAAATCCAAGACGGACACCCCAAACTGCCTCAGTCCACTCAGGGAGCATGAAGCCAAAGATGAGAAGCAGCATCATCCCTAACCAGAAAATTGGTAGCGCATAGATAAACAGTGCCACCGTGACTGCACCCACATCCTTTCTCGAACCAGGATCTGCTGCTACTTTGACACCGGTCCAGATACCCAGAAGAATTGAAACCATTGATGAGGTTCCCATGAGCAATAGAGTATTTGGTAGTCTTTCGATGATAGCAGTCATCACTGGTTGCTGTGTCAGAAATGAAACTCCGAAGTTGCCTGTAAACATACTAACGATGTAGCGCCAGAACATATAGATCCAGTCAAAGATGTCTGGATCAGGCACAAGTCCAAAGTTTGCAAACATCTGTTCGAGCAAATCTTGAGTCAGATTTCGACGAAGCTCGTCACTAAGCATTAGACTAACGGGGCTTGCTCCAAATAAGAATGTAGGAAGTCTGAATAGGAAGAAGTTGAAGCACACAACTGCAATAATCAACAGAAACATGTAGATGCTTCTTCGAATGATATATTCTCGAAGTCCCATTTATAGACGCACTCCGTTTTTATACTAGTACCTAGTGATACTAAGTACTATAGTATAGAATTCACAACCCTCAACCTAATAAAAGTAATGCTCAAGGCTGATGAGTATAACTTTCGCTTCAACATCGATAAACAAATGAAAGAGAGCACAAAGCTCTCTTGAGAATCATCCGTACTTGATTCGTGGATCTAACACACCATATAGTAAGTCAGCCACAAAGTTTGCTAGAACAGCTGTAATGGCAATGATCATGAATATAGCTTGGATTACAGGATAGTCTAGCAGCAACAAACTGTCGAATATGTAGCGCCCCATTCCTCGCCACGTAAACACCGTTTCTGTTAGTGTCGCACCATCTATCAAGAATCCAAACGTCATTGCGATTATTGTGACCATAGGAAGCATTGCATTCTTCAATCCGTGTTTGTAAAGAACTTGATTATCGTCAAGACCCTTTGCACGAGCAGTCAGAATGTAGTCTTCCGTCATGACATCGATGAGATTGTTTCGCATATACAAGAAATAGCCACCATAACCACCAACACCCAATGTTATCATTGGTAAGAACAGGTGGTGAAGGAGATCTGCAGTGACCATGAGCGCACCGAATGGACTTGTTCGAGCCACCTCCCAGACATCATAGCTTATAGTTCCAAACTGTGGGAATCCAATCCGGACTCCCCAAATAGATTCAGTAAAATTTGGAAGCATGAAGCCAAAAATAAGCAACAGCATCATTCCCATCCAGAAGATAGGCAAAGCGTAGATAAAAAGCGCGACCGTGACTGCACCCACATCCTTTCTCGAACCAGGATCTGCTGCAACCTTGACACCAGTCCAGATACCCAGAAGAATTGAAACCATTGATGAGGTTCCCATAAGCAATAGGGTGTTGGGTAACCTTTCGATAATTGAGGTCATCACTGGCTGCTGCGTCAGAAATGAAACTCCGAAGTTCCCAGTGAACATATTGACCAAGTAGCGCCAGAACATATAGATCCAGTCAAAGATGTCTGGGTCTGGCACTAGTCCGAAGTTGGCATACATTTGCTCCAATAAATCAGTGGTTAGATTACGACGAAGCTCGTCACTTAACATTAGACTGACTGGACTTGCTCCAAACATGAATGTAGGTAATCTGAATAGGAAGAAGTTGAAGCAAATTACAACTACAATCAATAGAAACATGTAGATGCTTCTTCGGATTACATATTCTCGAAGTCCCACTTTCAGACGCACTCCGTATTAATCCAGTACCTAGCGATACTAAGTACTGTGCTGAACTATCATAGAATATCAACTTAATAAAATTAGTGCTTCGGGCTAAAGATTTTAAAAAATGAAAAGAAGGAGAAAGGAGGTCAAGAATAGACCCCCTGCTCCTAGTGTTCTATCTCTCTCTGAGTCGTGGGTTCATTACTTGATCTAACGTATGTCCAACAAACGTGAAGGACAGCGAGAGTAGAGTGATCATCAGACCTGGGAATAATACAACCCACCAAGCTCCAGTAATAAAAGCTCCACCGGATCTTGCATCAGCGAGCATTCGTCCCCAGCTTGGATCTTCTGGGTCTGTCAGTCCTAGGAATGATAGACCAGCCTCAGAAAGAATTGCGCCAACGACTCCAAGTGTGATATTCGCAAATAGAATTGGCGTTACGTTGGGCAGGATATGTCGGAACATGATATACGTGTCCGAGGCACCTATTGCTCTGGCTGATTCGACATAGGCCTTGTTCTTTTCAGCCAAGACCTGAGACCGTATCAGCCGCGACGTTCCTGTCCACCCTAATATCGCGATTACGATGATGATGTTTTGTATCGAAGCTCCTAGGAACGCCGCAAGCACCATCATCAACGGCAATCCGGGAATGACAAGTAAGAAGTCGACAACACGCATCAAGACCTCATCGACCTTCCCTCCGAAGTATCCAGCCACCATTCCCACAATAACCCCAACACCGGTGGATAGTCCAGTAGCCAAGATACCTATGATGAGTGAGATTCTAGTACCGTAAATGAGTTGTGCCCATGCATCAGAGCCCCAGTTAGTAGTCCCCATAACTCCAAAGTATTGCCCGTAGGCAATCATCTTGAGGCTGTCGACTGTGAAAGTAACAGAGCCGGACCAGTTGAGGCGTGGGTAATCGTAAGAGGCATATTCAATGAAACGATGTGGTGCAAGACCCACCCTAACACGAATGGTATCATAAGGATCTTCCTGAGTTCCATTCACTTGAGTCATTCCATCAAAGATGTCCTTTAGACTTAGATAGTTCAAGCTGATTCTTCTTTCCCTGATTGTTTCGTCATAAGTCGCCGCTCTAGACTCATATACCTTAGTCCAGTCATTTGAGGAATCAACAACCCAGACAAAAATTCTAAACATCAAGTTATTGGATGGCTGAGCACCTGGTGCGAAGTCACCAGTCAAAGTTGTACTGTAGGATATAGACATGTTCACGTCACTGGGACGATTATTGTAGGTCCAGTTTACAGTTTGTTCAAAGTAGACATAGTCGTTGTAATCTGGTAGCGTATCTTCTGGATCCGCACCAAGGAAATCAAGATCAGCACCCGCTGTATGTGTCCATGTTAGATTCACATAACTATCATCACTCGTTTCCGTTGGTCCAACATGTACTCCAGTGAATTCTCCACTAGTCCCGTTCACTCCAATATATGGATCTTGTTCGATTTCAGGATCATCTAATAGATCACCTGTGACAACACCATTTGGATCAAACACCGCAAGCCAGGATGGTGCAAGAAAACCTGGAGCGATCTTGTGCTGTGGTGTTGGATCTTCTGCTGCAATATAAGGAGCAAAGATAGCAATTCCAAAGAACATGAACATCACGGTAAGACCGACTATACCAATTCGGTGCTTTCGATATTCACCCCAGAAATTTGAAAAACTAACATACCAGTTACTATCTTTCCAACCCTTTTTTGACCCGGACAATTAATTTCCTCCATTAATCAGAATCGATGAAACCAAGAGCCTAGCACAGAGAGCACAAAGCAGATTGGATCCACCTTTTCTCTAATATCGACAATATGACGTGAACCCCGAATTTTCCCTAAAAAAGCAATTGGTTCGGGTAGCCACAATTAGTTCGGGTATGCAAGATTCTTGAAAGTATCATTCATCTCCAAGAGTTTCTTCGAAAGGATCTTCATCAAAATCCTGGTCATCTTCAGTTTCTAATCCCTTCTCTTCTCGTTCTCGTATTATCTGTTTAGTCCTTCTATGAGAGGCCCAGAGGTCTGCAAAAACCATCCCGACCAAGAATATCGTCAGAACACCAGTAAGTGACAGAATGGCACCAATGAATTGAAAACCCGGAATGAACATCAGAGCTGATCCCCCAAACAAGAGAACTACAGGAATTAGTAGAATGCGTTTTTGCGGTTCACGTCTCGTCCTGGGGAAAGATCTAATCTCTGGCATTGTGATCAATGAGCCTCCTAGAAAATGAACTCCCTTTTACCTTTTCTAATTAAGCGAAAGAATAGTTCAAAGAGAAATTCACTATTGTGATGAAAATTACTATCAGCGTCCACTGATTAATGTCTTTGAAAGCAACATATTTAAGCCAACCTAAGGGCATCGGTACCCCACAAGGGTGAGGTGATTCCACACCCAGAGCCAGACCGGCTCATCGGAGTGTACAAACATGCCCCTGCTTGACATTAGGAATTTACGCATGTATTACCAGACTCAGAAGGGTCTAGTAAAAGCGGTCGACGATGTTTCTCTCACACTTGAGCCGGGAGAATCAGTTGGACTTGCAGGAGAATCAGGTTGTGGTAAGAGCAGCTTGGCTTATTCTATCATGCAACTCCTTCCACCTGCTGCCAATATAATTGGTGGAAACGTCTACTTCAAGGGCGATGACTTGATTCGTAAGACTGCAAAAGAGATGCGGGATATACGCTGGAAGAATGTTGCCATTGTGTTCCAGGGTGCAATGAACGCGTTGAATCCCGTTTTTGAGATAGGAGAACAGATAGCTGAAGCGATCCTCATGCACGAAAATGTCACTGAGGAAGAAGCGCTTGATAGATGTGCTAAACTTTTTGAGATGGTTGGTCTTGATCCTGGGCGGCTTCATAACTATCCACATGAATTTTCAGGCGGGATGCGTCAAAGAGCCATGATTGCAATGGCATTGGCGTGTAATCCAGATTTAGTTATTGCAGACGAACCAACAACAGCATTAGACGTCACAATACAAGCTCAGATTCTTAAGCTTATGCAGAAGCTACAGAAAGACTTGGGACTTTCACTCATTCTAATCACACATGACTTGAGTGTTATAGCTGAAACTTGTGACAAGACAGCTATTATGTACGCTGGCAAAATTGCTGAGCTTGCAGATGTGGTCTCTGTCTTCAAAGATCCTATACACCCATATGCTACAGGTCTTGTAGGTGCAATTCCAAGTATGGTGAAAGCAGAGCAGAAGAAACTGACTTCAATCCCAGGCTCACCACCGGATCTCATTGCCCCTCCACCAGGGTGTCGCTTCCATCCAAGATGTCCTTATGCACAGGATATCTGTTCAAAGGAAGATCCAATAGCCCTTGAGGTTGAACCTGATAGATTCGTGTCATGCCACTTTGCTGAGCAGCTTAGAGGAGAGATGGAGATAGATTTGGGGTGATAGTAAATGACAATTGACGAATCAAGAGTATTAGAAGGATCCTCAGATATTCGAGACGGAGAAACGATCATTGCTGTGAAGAATATGAGAAAGTGGTTCCCGGTTAACACAGGGTTCCTTTCCTCAATGTTGTATAAGCAGGAGTTATTTGTTAAAGCAGTGGATGGTGTTACCTTCGATATCATCAAGGGAGAAGTTCTTGTTCTTGCAGGTGAAAGCGGATGTGGAAAAACCACAACTGGCAGATGCATTCTTCATCTTGAAATTCCAACTGATGGCGACGTGATATATGCAGGACAAAGTCTGTCCACACTCGACCGCAATGAAATCAAAGAACTCAGGAAAAGAATGCAAATTACATTCCAAGATCCTTACGAGTCATTGAACCCCAAGCAGAGCATCTTCAGCATTGTAGAAGAACCACTTCTGGTCCACAAAATTCCTCTCTCACCAAGTCAGAGGCGTCAGAGAGTTCTTGAAGCACTTGAAAGTGTTGCACTAACTCCAGCAGAAGATTATATCGATAGATATCCGCACGAGCTTTCGGGTGGTCAGCGCCAGAGGATTTCTGTAGCAAGAGCTCTTATTCTTCACCCTGAGTTCATGGTAGCTGATGAGCCAGTATCTATGCTTGACGTATCCATTCGTGCAGAAATTCTTAATCTGTTGCTTAATCTAAGAGAAGAGCTAGGACTCACATACTTGTTCATCACACACGACTTGGCTGTGGCTACATATATCGCTGATAGAATCGCTATCATGTATCTCGGAAAGATCATGGAGCTTGGACCAGCACATGAGGTGGCCTTCAATCCATTACACCCGTACACTCGCGCTCTAATTTCTGCAGTGCCATCAGGAGACCCCACAGTAAAACGACGAGTTGAGTCACTTAAAGGTGAGCCGCCGAGTCCCATAAATGTACCATCAGGATGTAGATTCCATCCCAGATGCCCATATGCTCAGGAAATATGTGTACGAGAGGTTCCTGAGGACCGAGACCTAGGCGAAGGACACATCGTTGCATGTCATTTCGCTGGTGAGCTTCCAGAGGCACAGCTCTGAGAGTAATGATTATGGATTGCGGGTGTCGCCAATGGCCACCCGTACATATTTCATCTTTTCATCTCAGAATTCCAAAGAGGTGGCTGTGTGACAGAAGCTGAAGATAGACCCAAGATTCTTCGTGCAATAAAGAAATGCCTTGAGAATGGAAACGAGTATTTCGCAAATGCTATGAATACTCTTGATGAAATTGGTAGAGGGTCTCTTGGAGTTGGCATGACTCCATTAGTTGGAGGATATGCAATGAAAGATCCAAAAGAAAACTATCGAACCGCTCTAATCAATATTGATTCTGCAGAGAAGGCCTTAATGCCACTGATCAAGCGTTTTAAAGATGGTAGAGTCAACCAATCACATTTTACATCAGAAAGAGCAATGGTTATTCTGGGAGACATTGCTGGGTTTGAGTTTGAAATACTAATCAGGAAGCTCTCAGAAGGTAGTGGACGTGAATCAATCTGGTACCGTCTAAAAGAAATTCGAGCTAAGATGGATGAACTTCAAAATCTAGTTGCAGAAACATAAGAGTCTGCAGAGCTAACAAAGATAATAACGATTCACTCGCATTCTCAAGTTTAGAGAGTGGTCTAGGCTCATGAGTGGTGCACGGAAGCAAAGCGGTTTCCTTCAAGAGCTAGAGCGAACAGAGAGAGTGCTCGAAGTTCTACTCACAAGACTTTCTGAGTTGAACTCAGCTCTAGAACCAATAGAAAAGATGATGCGAGTAAGTGATTTTGCATCTAGTGGAGTGTATGTTCAAGGTGCATCAAGAGGAGTAGTTTGTGTTCTGTCAGGACTAATTAGAGGAGATCCATTTGATCGCTTGCTTAGTGAGAACAAGGGTCGTGGAATACCTGCACTAATCAAAGCAGGAGATAGAAGTGAATCACAATCAACGGTAGAAAGTATTGTGAGTATGGTACATGCCAAAGATCAATCGAAGTCAGTAGAATTTATAGTAAATCTCAGATGGTCTGTTCTCCCAAAACCAATTGAGAAAGAAAACATAATGATAGTTGGAACAAGGTATTTGTCAGGTAATCCTCAAGAAGTGAGGCGGCTTATAGTAGAATTACAAGGACTTGGTATCGAAATTCTGGAAGATGATGGTGAATTTGGAGGAGGACCTCTCGTATATGAATTCATCAAGTCATATAATAATAAACAAACACCTTTGGTTGTTGAACTAACTCTCTCACATAAACTCTCAGAAAATCAGAATTTGGTCACTAAGATTCTTAATACCCTCGCCGCGTTTTAGGTGCGTGAACATGGAACCGATTGCTGATAACACCGAGATGCAATTGCCTTTTCCACACGGTATTGAGATAGAACTCCAGGTGATTCGGAAAGACGGAACTTGGATTCGCGGTGAAGATATTCTCCAAGTTTTCGACAGGATTGTATCAAGCGCAAAAAGTCTGCTGGACAAGAAAATACGCTCCTCTCCTGTAGAATCTGTAAAAAGAAAATACAAACAATCAGCACAGACAGAAGAGGGAGAAAGAGGATCTAGAATTGTAGCAGCCTATGAAGACCCCAATGGAGAACCAAAAGAATACACTCTGCTTGGCCATGATCCTAATGTGACTAGTCTAACATGGATTCTTGAAGTAGCGACTCCTCCTTGTACAACACTCGAAGAGCTTGCATGGTGGATTCAAACACTCATAGCAATATCTCATGACTCCCTTCCAAAAGATTCGCAAGCCATCCTTGTGTCTACTGGGCTAAATCCTACACAGGAGTATCTTAGAAATCTGTCTTTTGGAGAACATCATCATATACTAAGTCATAGCGTAGATGAGAAAACGAAAATAGCAGTCTATAATATGATTAGGAATTTCCTTCCTCATCTTATTGCAATTTCAGTCAACTCACCATTTGAGAACAAGAAACCTACTGACGAGTTAACGGTGGCTAGTGATGGAAAACTTCGAGCACCAAGGTGCAAGAGGTCGATTAGATTATTAAGAAACACAACACAGATGGGACCAACCAACGAGTTCGAGCTGATACCATATCTCAGTGGGTCTGACAAGGAAGCCTTTGCGCGACATGTCAATAGAAGCTTTGCCAGAATGGTGGACATGTATCCTTTCACAGATTATGGTACTATTGAGATACGAGTTTTTGACACCCAATTATCAATTCCCAGAAGGATTGGGCTTGCCTTAATCCTTCAGGCTCTTGCATTGAAAGCTAAAAGAATGATTGAGAATGGCGAAACAATACCGGATGTTGGTCCAAAGTCTTTAGCAGCAAACAGGGCTTCAGCAATTGCAGCTGGATTATGGGGACCATTCAAACCAAGTAGTGCCTCCAAGGATTCAAATTATGTAAGAATATATGATTTCCAAGTTACTGATAACGGGGTGATAGAGGAGAAGAAGAGAAATCGTTTCCTTGGAGATGCAGTTGCATCAATGTTCTACATGATACGAGAAGAGCTTGAGGAACTAAAGATAATGGAGAATCCATTCATGCAAGCTCTCTTGGTTTCAGTTTTTGGTAGTGAATATTCAGAACCTAGAACAACCGGTGCAGATTTTCAGCTGGATGTTTATGCAAAATCAGACTTCAATATGGTTGTTCTACTGAAAAGACTTTCAGAGGTAACAAGGGAATGTAGCACGAATTGGCTTTATGATCCTATAGAAGGAACACCGCATTTACCAACATGGATATGCTGGTGGAAGGGTCTAGAACCAGAAATAGTAACTGACATGGAAAGAGTATTTGCAGGACAACAAGTGCAATTCAGTGTTTTTGTGAAGAACTCAACCGGACGTCGCTTAGAGAATCTTACACTCACATATTCAATTGAAGACTCAGAAAGGAATTTGGTCGAGAGTAATGTTATCTCTATTCCGGGTATTGAAACTGGTGAGATACATGTGTCTGATATGGCTTTTCAGACAAAGAAGAATATTACAGCATACAACGTAATTGTTGAGGTTGGGTTTGTTGGGAGGGTCATCAACCTCACAAGTACAATCAATATGTATTGGATGAAAGCCTCAGTCAAACCAGGAACAACAACGCAGTTTGCAGATGGGAAGACTCCTGTTCTGTTTGATGGACAAATTGACACCAACTACCCAGCAGCAGCTTCTGTTCGTTCTCAAGTCAGCATTATTGCGCTTAGTATGGGAAAAGTGTTGACAACATCTGAGGACATACTTGATGTTGAGAGCGGTGAGTCGACTGCTTTCAACCAGTCTAAATTCAACCCAATTCTAATTCCCTCCGATGCCTCAACAGGCGTTGAAAGATGTGTGCTTCAACTTAAACTTTTGAATGAAGATGACACAGAGATAGCAGAAGCTGTATCAAAACCGTTCTATGTTGGATTTGTTAGGAGAGGTCCACAAGTCATTATTGACTCAGATCTCAAAACCACATATTTACCTGGGGAGTTGATATCTGGAAACATCATAGTTAGTAATATTGGGAAGAAGAAAGAGGGAGCTGAAACTAGGTTGGCCCTTGAGTTTAGGAGTGACTCAGGGAGGTCCTATCTAATTGAAGAATTTCTTTATCATGAGTTTATAGGTGGCGATGTGCGATTTAATTGGAAAGTTCCAACTATATCTACTGAGAGCCCAGCAGATCGTGTTGGAATTCTCAAAGTATCTCTCTCTGACAAGGGGCAAGTTATCGCAACAGCAGAATCTGATAGGATTAGAGTAGACCAAGTTACAACACGTGTAAATATTGATTCACTTCGAGTTCCAAAAAGATCACATGTTGGAGGTAAATTATCTGGTTGGCTCAGAGTTCGAAGGAATACAGAATTAGGCGAAGCAGCGGTATTGACAATGTCATTCATATATCCTGATGGCGAAGAACATCAAGTACTAAGTCAGTCAGTGAAGCAAAGCAAGAATCTCTCATTAGCTTTCGGACCTGTTGTCATTCCAGCACCACGAAAAATCGATGATCCAAAAACGGTAACACTTGTTGCTTCTCTCAGTTATGCTGGAGTAGAGGTTGATACAAGATCAACTGAGATTGAGCTTCTAGGCGATCCACAGGCAGATATTGCCATCATAGAATTTTCAGGTGTTCCTAGTTTCTCATCACCAGACGAGGTAATTCAACCAACAGTTCAAATAACAAGCAATCTAGACAAGAAAACTGGTTGTGTTCTCACCGTAGAGCTTGAATCTATTGGAGGGAAAACACCCATTTTAACTCGTGAAATCAATCTTGAACCACGTCAACCACGAATAATACCGATATCTGTACGGATTCCAATGAGCGCTGAGATGAGTACGGCTCATTTACGTGCCATTCTTAGATGTGGAAAGAGAGCATGTGAGAACAGACAGAGATTCAAAATTAAAGCAATAGAGAAACCAATGTTCAAAGTGAGTTTCTCAATTATGGATGAATCAGGGGAAGAAATACCAGGGCTAGTAGCAAGATTATCCCCGATTGATATTATCGCCACAATTGAAAGTCAGAGAGAAAATGTTGAAGAGCTTTCACTAAGCATCCGAGTGATGACTGTTAGAGAGCTTGTCAAAGAATTTGATATCCCACTCCCTAATCCTGAATCAAAACGAAACACCGTCAAGGTAAGATGGATGACCCCACCAATTGATGTAGTTACAGGATACTATATTGATGCAGTAATGATCCAATCAGGACGTCCACTCCCATCAAGGGCAGTCGATTTAATTCGAAGGCAATTCACTGTTTACTAGAAATTTGAAAGAGTATTATATGGTCATAAAATAATCATAATGCTCTTTTGATTGAAAAACGGACTATGAGCGCCCTTTTTTGGCGATATGGATATTTCGGCCATTGCCGAAAGAAACATCGTGTAATTATTGTTCGACATTTGCCGATTCCTATATGAAAATCATTATATTGGCGAATTGAAGTCAACAATTTAGCATTCCCAAGGCAAAGCTATAAATGCAAATTTTCGGCCGCAGGTTGGTAACCGGACACAACAATTAGGATATGATATATACTCATAGAACATTCGAGAATGACCGCGACCGATATTACCTGAGTTTGAAGCTATGATAACAAATTGGATGTGAAGTGAATGCTGCAGATACTGACCCATCCGGCCGTTTCCGGATTATTGGTGATGACAATAGTTGGAGCTTTAGCTTACAAGCTCAACTTTGTGGACATCTCAGGTCTGATCAGTGCTTTCGTTGTAGGATTCACTATTTGGTATACTGGTGGAGTTGTATCCTTCATAATCATCCTGTTCTTCTTTATGAGCGCAGGCATAGCAACAAAGATGAAGTATAAAGAAAAAGCAAAGCAGAATTTGGCTCAGGAAGGCAAGGGCAAACGGTCATGGAAAAATGTCTTTGGTAGCGGAATAATCCCAATGATGTTCTCGATAGGGATGTATTTGACGAGTTTATCACCAGAACTGAATGCAGCAAGCTGGCCGTTCCTGATGTTTGGTGGATATATTGGAGCTGTGGCTACCACAAGCGCAGACACACTCGCGAGCGAGATCGGAGTATTCAGTAAGAGCAAGCCTCGTCTAATTACAAACCTTCGGCGGAAAGTACCACGAGGTACAATTGGAGCAGTATCACTTCTTGGAGAAGGAGCAGCTCTCTTTGCTGGATTTTTCATTGGTGTTCTTGCACTTATCATCGCACTCCTCGCTCCAAGTTTGGTACCTGCAGTCACTACAACAGACCAACTGATTGTGCTTGTTCCGCTGTCAATGTTGACCGCATTCATCGGATGTAATCTTGACAGTGTATTTGGAGCAGTTCTACAAAATAGATTCGTATGCGAAATATGTGGTGCAGTCACTGACAAGGAGTTTCATTGCAACTATGAAACGAAGTATGTTGGCGGCTTCAAGAGCTTCACAAACATGCATGTGAATCTTGGTTCTTCTGGAATGGGCGCAACTCTAGGAATCATTTTGGGTGCGGGGCTATTCGTCTGGATACTTGGAGGCCTATTCTTCTGGATAGCTGCTTCTTCTAGCAGTTGATTGACCGGGATTCAAATTCTATCGCATATTCAACAGATTTTATAGAATCAACTCCTTCAGACATCCTCTTCAAAAGCCCAGAAACAAACAGTTCAGAAAGATCAGCTGAATCATATTCACAGGAGATAACCTGATCCAATCCATCAACAGAACTGAAACGGTACTTCTTTTTCGATAGTTTGATGATCATCGCAGCCTCACTAATTCCTCTAAGTTTCGGTAAAGGTTTAGGTCCCAAGAGCTGTCTAAGGAATTTCCATGCGCGATTCGATATTAGTAAAGTATCTACCTGAGATAGTACAGGCTTCAATCGATTGAGTCCAAGTTCCCAAAATGGTACGGAACATCGATACACTGTCGGAATTCCTCGAGCTTTAGCATGAGCAGCAATTGCTGCGGCAACTTCAACGAATACTTCACCTATGTAAACAACCTTGGATGTTTCCAGCTCATTCCACGGAACTTGTGAAGGAGAAGTAATTGAAAGTGAAGTGGATGAACCAACACCTACGAGAGTCCTCGAACCTTTCTTTCCTTCGCCAATGATGAAGGTTTCATTGGTACGTTTATTATCTTCCACTACAATATGACTGACATCTACACCTCCTTGGATGAGATTACTGATAATATTCCAGCCATCCATGTCATTACCAACTGATGATACCAAGACTGTTTCTAGAGCCTCTCTTGCCAAAGAAAGTGCGAGATCCAAAGTTGGTCCTCCAGGGTAGCGAACAGGCGAACTACAACTCGCAAGAGCTCCAAGAGCAGGAAGTTTATCACACTCGATCTGGGTATTGACTGCAGATGCGCCAAATAATATGAATGCAGGTTTCTTGTATGTTTTTGACCCGTCAAGTAAAGCTTTGCCTCTCATCCGTGCAAAAATCTCAAAGAGTGCGGACTCAGGAATTCCCTGATCTCTGTAAAGTGTAGCTAACCTTGTTAAATAATCTTCAAGTAGGAATGCAGTCAATTCTTCAATGTCAGATGGAAGTCCTTCAAAATAGAATCTTGCGAGACCCCATCCATTCTTTGTTAGTTCATGATACACAACTCGTTTTCCATTATGTATTGTCGTCCCAGTTGTGATAAGGTCAAACCTCTGTAAGGTCTTCAAGTAGGAGAGCACACTCTTGTTGGAGTGTTGCAAGTTCTCAACAAGGTCTCGCTGCAAGACACGTCCCTCCTCACTGAAACTGGAGAGCACGCTTCGAGCAATACGGGATGCAAGCACAGATCGAATGAAATCATCTCTAGCTTCATGTTCAGCTGGTAGAAAGAGAAGGTATGGCCAAAGAGGCTCAGTGGAGTTTGATTTCGTCATTCCCAACATCTTCAAATAGTGGTTTGATATGCGAAACTGGTGTATATTCCTACCTATGTAGTTTACTAATGTACACTAAATAAAGAGAATAGGTCATCTCGATGTCAATCTCGTCACAATCTAAAGCATACCCATGGGCATTAACAGGGATTTTCGCTGCGGTTCATCTCATTATCACATTAATACCATATAACATTGCTATTGGTGGAGAAGGTGCAATATCGTTTGGTCTCATATCAGCTCCCATTGTAGGATTCCTTCTCGGACCATTCTTTGGGGTCATTTCAGTATTAATAGGTTCAGAAATTGCTATGTTGATGTTTCCATCATTAGCACTAATTGGACCATTTACAGCGATTGCAACAGCTTTTGGAGCATTTGGAGCAGGTGCTCTGAGAACAAAATGGCGATTTTCAGTTCCAGTTGCCTATCTCATTTTCATGGGAGTATTTATTATTGGTCCGATTGGACTGTTGCTCCCCCAATTTCTTATATTCCAGGTCATCGTATTCCTGCTTTCCTTGGTATTCGTGATACCAAAAGTTTCGAAGCTATTTCTGGAACCGTTCAGGCGGAGAAGGGATTTCAACAGAGCATTTGGTCTTTTTTCAATATGGTTGCTAAGCATAGTTGCAGTCACTCTGGACCATGTGTTTGGCTTAGCACTAGGAGTCTTTTGGTTTAACATTGCCTTGGCTGTTGACCCGACGACCATTGCTGTGTGGTTCGCTCCTGCACTCTTGATCATACCAATTGAGAGAATCGTTGGTTCGGTAATTGTGGCATTAATCTTGGCAGCTCTAATTGAAGTTCTTGTTAGAAACGATTTCAATTTGCCATTAACACGCATTGGAAGTTATGAATTGCTTGAGTTGAGTGAAGAGGAAATCTAGCTCACACAAAAGGAGGAGCTTTTCTCGCAAACGTCGGAGGAATTTTGCTGGCCTTCCTCCGACACCTTTTCTCTTTTTGAAATTCTGCGGTATAGAGACGAAGCTTCATAAGAGTTCACACAAAAGAATTACGTGAAATGGGGTCCTCGGATCCTGTTCGATATTTCGTCTGCACAAGTCGTGTGTGGAAGGAAGGAGCAAGAAAGAATTGCAATTTGTAATAGATGAATACTTACTACTAATGTTGGTCATCGTGCTCGCGTTCTTCATTCTGATGTTTGTAGCTAGTGGGATAAAAGTCCTAAAAGAATGGGAGCGTGTTGCTGTGCTTAGGCTTGGGAAGTTCAAGCACATTCGAGGACCAGGTGTAATCTGGGTCACTCCAATTCTTGATAAAATTGCCATGAAGGTCTCTTTGAGGCTTCTTACATATGCTTTCAAGACAGAGAGATCACTAACTAAAGACAACGTTCCGGTCGTCGTTGACGCTGTTATGTACTTCAGAGTCATTGATGTTGAGAAAGCTATCCTTAGCGTCGAGAGATACACAGTAGCCGTAGAGCTTGGAGCACAGACAACACTGAGAGAAACAACTGGTAAAGTCACACTTGACGAGCTTCTTTCAGAGAGAGACAAGATTGCAGAACACCTTCAAGAGCTCATTGATGAGAAGACGGAGCACTGGGGTGTGAAAGTCACTAGTGTAGAGATACGTGATGTAGTTATTCCTGCAGCACTTCAGGATGCAATGAGCCGCGAAGCTCAAGCTGACAGAGAGGGAAGAGCCAGAATCATATTGGCTCAAGCAGAACTTGAAGCTGCTGAAAATATGTTGAAAGCAGCCAAAAGATACGAGGAGTCTCAAGTTGGTTTCGTATTACGTACATGGAACATTATGCAAGAGATTTCCAAGAATGCCAACCTCATCATCATGGTCCCCACGAATATACCTGAGGTGGGCGTGACAACTGGAGTCGCGGCAGCTATGTCAGCTGGAACTGGTGGAATGCGAGTACCTCAAGATAAAGGAACGGTGAAAGAATAGACATTCGGAAGTAGGATGAGAGAAAGATGGATGCGTGGATTAAGATTCTGGTTGTCATGATCATGTTTTCAGCGATTAGCATGGTAATGACATATGTTCTCATTGATCCATTCATTGGTCTGATTCTATTAGGTGTGCTTCTGACACTCCTTGTGCTCACACTGGAACCAGCAACAGGAAAAGCAATGGCACAAGTGACAGTACCCCTTGTGATTATACTGTTCGTGATGCAGGTATTCTTCAATCCGCTTTTCATATTCAATGATTGGATGCTTTTGATAATCGGATTAGTTCTCTATCTGATGTTCACGATTTTCACAGGTGGAAGTAGCTTCACAGAGGGGGGTTTCATTGATGCCAAAGTATCACTGAAACTATTTCCTCTATATGGGGTGGCGATTTTTCTATCAGTACTTATCGATGAAACTCGTCAATTGACAGTCTACATTATGT
The DNA here is from genome assembly GCA_048882385.1 of Candidatus Thorarchaeota archaeon. Taxonomy (GTDB): domain Archaea; phylum Asgardarchaeota; class Thorarchaeia; order Thorarchaeales; family Thorarchaeaceae; genus SMTZ1-45. The sequence continues at coordinate 18,078 of JBHLRQ010000011.1, forward strand.
CTGGTACTGTCTTTTGCTTGATGATTCTTTATTTTGCATTCCTCAGGGACTATGACAAGTGGCCTACATATTCTCAATTCAAGTACTCTGACATACATGCCACCACTGACATCAATCCTAAGGGCAAAGTGAAAACAGGTGCTGAAATCTGGTGGGCAAAGACAACTGGACCTCCAATAAAAGCTGGAGAAAAAGTTGTCATTGAAGGAATAACGGGTATGACAATGCTCGTTCGAAGGCCAGATGACATCTCAGTTTCAGATCAATAATGAGAACTTCAAGAAGGGAACGGAAAAACCCGAACCCTTCTCACTCTTTCTTTTTTGAACCAATTATACTCCATAGAATAGATATTCCAAAGAGGAATCCAATGACTGTTGTTACACCCCACTCTATCTGAAAGATTTCTGGTGAAATAACTGAGTCAATTGGAAAACGAGGGAACACTAAATAAGCAATCATATTCCAGACAAAATGGAATGAGATTGGAACCCACAGTTTCCTCCCAGACCAGTAGTAGCTAAGCGAGAGTAGCACTCCTCCCAGAAACAGGTTGAGAGAATTTAGAATGATTAGATGAAATGGAACGCTATATGTTGCCCACCAACTAAAATGACCCAATGAAAAGAAAATGGAGCCAAGAAGGATTGCGTTTCGGCGTCCGGTAAGTTCCTCCATTCTTGTGAGGATGTATCCACGGTGGGCAAGTTCTTCAAACACTGCAGATGGAACAGTGATCATTAATTGATTGAGTATTAGATCAGTTGTGATTAGATCAAACTGTCTTAGTTGGCCTGCTCCGATAACTGCCAAACCTATGACTAATCCAGATGCAGCAACAGCTGCTACCGCGCCAATGATAACATGAGGAACAGTGTCTGTATCAAAATCGATGCCTAGCTCCGAGATGTATTTACCGCTATCCCATATGACGAAAGCCCAGGTTACTCCGTAAATGAGGAAAAAAGTAAGGAAAAAGACCACGGAACCTATTAGCTGATATAATTCACCAACAAACAGGATGCGAACAATAGGACCCATTAGAAAAATCAAAGTAATCAAAGACATGAAGAGGATTAATTTTAGCCATTTCAGCTGTCGGTCTTCATTCATATGGTACGCCCATTGGATTCGACTGAAAATCTTACCTAAATCTCATCCGGTGTAGGTCTATCAGAGAATATTGTATATGTAGTGCCAACTGATATAAGTAGGCGGCAATATTCGCCCACCTAAGGCTATTAAGAGAGTAAGCTGCAGAATAGAATAGCTAATCGGAGGAAATTGCCTACGTCATGGAGGAGTATCCGTGAGTACAAGAATAAGGAGCCTATTGCTGGAATTCGAAACAGACGAGGTTGGGAAACTAGCAAGAATGAATGTCAAAAACAAGACGGCATTGATCAAGGCGTTCTCCGATACTTCTGATATTGTAAGAGAACGAGCTCTAATCGCATCAATAGACCTTGCAGACCCCGAAGTAGTAACCGACGTGGCAAAGGCTCTAGACGATGATGTGACTGACGTACGAATAGCTGCAGCACAATCTCTTGCTTTCTATCATCAACCTAGAACAATTCCAGTTCTATTCAAGGGACTCAAAGATGATAGTACTTGGGTCAGATCTCATTGTGCAGTCGGACTATCTAAACTATTGAATGGACCAATTTGGGCACGACTTCCAACTGAAGATATTGACAAGTTTCTGGATGATTTCCCTGAGATGGCAGAAGAAGAAATCAATAGATTTCTCTCAAGCATCAAAATGAATGCCTCCGCTATTGATCGATATATGAATTGGCGTGGTAAGGGATTTGATATCGAAATTGATGTGACCACTGTTGTTGAAGAGCTTGAAAGCGCACCAATTTTCCTGTCTGAGGAGGCAGTTGCATCTGTTGATGTTTCCAAACGAACAGGAGTTACTGACGAAGTTGAGGAGATCCTTAGTGAGCTTCCAGAAGAAATAATCTCCACCCTTCCACCTGAGGATATCAAAAGACTAACACCTGCATCAGCAAGAGAGCTTGTTCAAAAGCTAAAGGTATCAATTCCTTCTGCTGCACCAAAGAAGAAAAAGAAAGCTGTGAAAGTTCGTAAAGTCAAGAAGGTCAAAAAGAAAAAGAAACCCACTGAAATAGATGAACTGGTTGCGAAACTCCCTGCGGAAGTACGGAGTGAGATTGGAGATGAAACTCTCGCATCTTTGAGTGTAGAGGAACTAGAAGCATTGCTGGCATCGTCTCCGGAACCAGAAGAGCCGGAGCCGGAACCAGAACCAGAAGTTGAAGCACCTGATCCGAGGATGCAAACCTTCATTGACAAATATGGAGAAGAGAAAGCACAGCTTCTAATCACTATTCCAGAAGTAATGCTGGAGGGTATTCCAGAGGAACAAATAGAGGAAATGGATCTAGAAACTTTGAAAGGTCTTACTCAAGCTCTAGAACCCCGAGAGTGACTTATTCAGCACCACGAATGACAACTGCGAACTCACCAGCTAATTTGCCATACCACTCAAGAAGATCTCGCATATTATCTACATGACGATAACTGCCATTTCCATATTGCGCGATAGCAAGCATTAGCTCTTCATCAATCTCACTTCTTTCACCAAGACCTATTGAGTAAATTACGAGCTTGCTTCGGTCTGTGAATCGTTCTTTTAGGACCTTTAAAGGTGGAGGTCCAGAAGTGGTCATTCCATCTGTGAGCATAATTAACATTGTGGGTTTGTTTGGGTCACCAAACTCTTCCATTATCTCATGTGCCTTCGCAAGAGCTGAGCCCATGTCTGTTAGTGTACCACCTTCTTCAACCTTGTCAACGACATGCGTGCTAATTATCTGAAGGCCCAGCGCTTTTTCACGTCCAGTACATTCAACAAAGGGTTGAACCTCGCCGGATTCTGAGTTTAGAAATGTCATCTCACTGACTTCTTTCTCAAAAGTAATGACACCGACCTTCTCTCCATAACCCCGACCGACTTTTTCAGCAAGATAGAGCAAGACTGCCATTGCTGCAGCTTCAGCTCTACTAACATTTCTCCCTTCCTCAAATCGGTTGAGAAAGGCATGAACTTCTGGACTATCGCCTGCGAGATCCTTCAATCCTTCCCGAGCGTGAGCGATATCCTGAACAGGAACATCTGTAGTTTTCATCGAACCGCTCGTATCAACGCATAAAACTGCATTGAAAGGAGAGGCGATTCCAACAGTCTTGAATTGGTAGCCAGTTCGTTCTCGTAGAGCTTCGAAGGCTAGTTTGGCAAAGGTTTTTCCTGCCAACGGAGGCTTTGTGTTGATTATTTCAACCTTCACAGCCAACTCGGGCCAATTAAAAGACATTCCAGGATAGACAAGTCTGCCTCCAATAATGTTCTCAAGTGATTTTACCCGTTCTGCAGCTCTCGAAACAAGATCTTCGGTGTTAGCATCTTCTGCCAAGGGTTTGAGACCAAACTCTACGTATTCTAGCGCTAGCATATCCTCATCATAGAGGGTTGCTTCAACTTGATCGCCTTCCATAAGTAATGATGCTTCCAGAACTAATGTATCAATGACAATCTGGTCCTCAGACACCTCGTTGCTTTTTCTAATCTCTGCGGCACCCCAGAAGCTACTCTGTGGATCTTCAAATATTACAATTGATCCTATGTCTGCATCAAGTTTCTTTGCAGTTTTAGGATGAAGATTAGCAAATCCTCTAAGGTCTCCGCCGTCGATTATCTCCAAGGATAGTTTCTTGGTGATGGCTTTTGCCTCCATAGTGCTATAGAATGTAACTCTAATTCTGATGTTATAAAGAATTGTGAGTCCGCTTATGCCAAAAGTCGAAGTAAGTGGGTTTGTAACTCTTGTGATGATTCTAGTGTTATTGAATGGTCAGACAAAGATTTCTGTAGTACGAGTCCAATTTTCTGAGATGCATTTTCCAACGTATCAAGCTGTATCATTCCTTGAGTTGTCAACACCGTGCAGCTAAGGAGATTTCCTGGACGCCGTCGTATCCAGATATGGTATTCTTTAGGTTCATCCTTTAATGTCAGTGTTAAAACATAAGATTCCTGATGAATTCCATTTTCCCTAGCGCTATCGACGGTTTTGGGCTCAGGCCAAGTCCCTATTGGAGGAATCATGTAATCAAGTGAACATAGGTCCCATGTTCCTTTTTTCATAAGGCTAATGATCATTTCTTCGACTTCTCGTTGTATTTTTCGAGAGGTGTCTAAACAGATCAATTCACTTGGTGTTCCACTTGAACCTTTTGAAGTCCTATATGGAGAACGTAGTAAAGAGAGTGTGTTTCCTCCTAGAATTTTCTGCGCATCACCTAAGGTTCCAGGAAAATCTCTTGAGAGCAGATACATGATTATATCAAGAGCTTGAACAGACAGATAACTAAAATCAGTACCAAAGAGTAATTTTTGGGACCATAATCGTAACCTGTCGCTAGCAGTTTCAAATAGAACTGGAACGTCTCGATCATGCAAGGTAGAGGTTTCACCAAATATTAGTGGGTCCTTTAAAGCTTCATAGAGGCGCGAATCACCAGGAGACATTCCACAATGAGCAAGAATGACCTTCAAACCTCTTAGAGCATCCCCGCATTCAGGATCGTTGCGCATCGAATCCACGAGTCTTTTGATTCTAACAACAGTCTTCATATTTCGTGTATCAAAGATAATTGGTAGACCAAGTTCTCCAGCACGTTTTACAACATTTCTGGTTGCCTCACCTTCAATTGAGTCTATGAATAACTGGGCAAGGGGATGAAGTTTGAGTCCCCTTAATCCGAGATTCTTCACACTCCTTTCAAGTTCCTTTACTGCAGCATCTCCATCATCTAGTGGATTAACCCTGGAAAAACCAATGAGCCTGGTTGAGTGAGGTGCTCTGCTTGTCCATGAAGCAATTTTGTCATTTGAAATCTTGAATGAAGGGACTCCAGGTTCCTCTGGCGATGAATAATCATCCGTGTATGGAAAAACAACAGTTCTGTCAACCAACCAACCATGGTCTAAGCGATTCCAACTGTTGCGGCTCTTAAAAACACGAGTGGCTAAATCAGGAGCCCTGACATTTACAGGTTCGAAAAGTAGTTGATCATCATCCATCATTTTTTGTGATTGTTTTTGAATCTCAAACCAAAGAGATGCATAAAAATCGTAAGCACCAGCAGGAGTGTTTTTGTGTCCTTTTTCAAGGCCCATATGATGATGAGTATCTACGATATAGATAAAGAACTCGTCATCCTTCTTTATGCCTCGATTTGGTTGATCTTCAACAGCCCGGACTACAAGCATGAATGAATTTCGTTATATTTGTGTGATAAACTATTGCTTCAACTCAAGGTAGAAGTCAGCATTATGCATATATCAGCTACTGTCAACATTTTGCTAGTAAGCTCTGGAGCCCTGAAGGATGATAGTTGTTGAAGACATTGAAGCAAATGAAATTCATCGCTTCGTTGTTATTGACACGTCATTGCAACTTGGTATCGTTAGAGCAGGGCAGGATATACGAACTTTTGACCCAGACCGTGCGTTTTCATTCTATAATATGGTCGATAACCAGCTTAATGATTTTGCATCAGTGTACCCAGGTGCATTCAGGTATCTTCCAAGAAGAGCATATGACTATCTTCGAAAACCGCGTCTTCTGAGTGAGTTCTATCACGGATCTACTGCTACATCAGAATCAAGTTGGATAGCAGACTACCTTGTAGTTAAACCACTAATCAATCTTGGAGATACAGCCCTTCCAGTATTGCAGCAGGAAACGAATGCAAAATCAATCCACAGATGGGCTACAGTTCCACCTCATAGTCCAAGATTATATCATCTTCAAGATATGAGACAGGGTCGTAGATCAGAGCAGGGATGGGGGTGCGTATTGCGGACAAATGATCTTCCAGTTGCTCTAAAAGGACCAAACAGAACAGATTTGCTAGACTACATCAAAACGAACAAGCCAATCTTCATTGAACTAGGTCCTAGTGATGAGCTAGATCCGTTGTTGGAATGGCTGGTTCTCTTGAAGCAGGCGGGTTTGAAGACTCCGAATCTTGTTTTGGGGGCTAAGAATCACAAAGCATGGGGTAAGAACATAACTCGACTTCTTGATGTCCCAGGAAGCAAGGTCTTGACATCCGGCGCGACCATATCTTCATTATCGACTCTTGTACGTCATATGCGAAAGACCCAAAGTGATGCAAACTGGTCAAAGAGATTAATATTCTCCTCAGCATATCCTGAAACTCAATTTGGCGACAGTATTTCAGAGATATTCAGTTATCTATTAAGCAGGAATTTAGCTGCAGAACCGGAGGAAATACAGCGAATTCTAGGGGGCAATTTTCTAGCAATCACACCTCCTCGTCCTGCATTCCTTCAATATGATGAAAACAAGACATCCGTTGTTGCCGAGGAAAGCCTGGGAAAAGCAGCTATGAATGAGCTTGCAAGAATACTTCAGCTTCTGGATGCTCGAAAAAAACTTGGAATAGTATCGCTTGATCATATGGTTGAAAATGATGGAGGAAGGATCTATCTGGATAGTTGTGTCCTAACACTAAAGAGTTCCAACTCACCCAACGCAATAAGTCTCGCTTTGTTACTTGAAAAGAATGGTTCTGTAATGTTTTCAGGATGGAAAAAAGCATTCTCAGAAAGTCTTCTTTCTAGAGACGGAATTCTTCTCGCAACACTGGTCCGTGCAAATGCCAAACTAGAAGGACCAATTTACGGTTCTCCAGCACACCTGACCCGTTTTAATCAAGCCCTCCTCACCTGTCTTCACGTGGACAAACCAAAGGAGGTGCTGTCAGCTCTTCATTTTGGTGTTGAGATTGCAAAATCTGAACCAGGTATATTCTTCATGTGCGAGAGCGATATGAAAGCGCTTGAGGTTTCAAGTGGGGACTATCTTCTTGCTTTAGATGTCAATACTGGTCAATGGTGTACAGGCGTAACCAAAAAACATCCTCGTTGTGGTGAACGGTCAATAGTAGTTTCTGAATCTGATGCATTTCTCTTCGGATTTCAAAATTCGACCATTGTGAATCTGGTTAGATATGAAGGAGAAATCACTGAAATCAAGGAAGCTGTATTCTCATACTATTCACCTCAGCCATCAAGCAATGCCGAGTTGGCATCATTCATGCATTTGCATGAGAATCAAATTCGAGATTCTATAAAAGGTGTACTTGTGGGGGTTGATACTAGGCTGAATGTGGGACGAAATGAAAGCAAAGTTTCGATGAGAGTCAAGCATTCAAAACCTCAATTGCTTCCTGGGCAGGTTGGAAGAATAACTGATATTGGAACAGATTTCAAGCCCCATCAATCCTTCAGTGATTTCAATATAATTCTCTGTATCTCAAAAGGAATGAAGATGAAGACAAAGGATGTTTCTTTAAAAACACTGCAAACCGCCAAGACACAATTGAAACCCTTAGTAAGAATCGTTCCAGAACTTGAAACATTTCTTGATGGAATAAAAAGGACTTCATCAAGATCACAGATTGCAGCATTGGCAGCTCTTATGATTGTAAACATGCTGATACACAATCGAACTGAAGGAAGATTAGCGCTTGTGACCTTCAATGAAATTCCAGAGAAATTCTCTATCCAAAGAGGAAAGGAAGTACAATCTTTCATTGAATTCTACGAAGACCTTCAATCAGAAGAAGTCCTAATTTCATTGATTTACTCAATTATTGATGCTGTTGAGGGAGTTGAAGGATTTGAGAACATGGCTGGAGCTTACCGCTCGATAGCAGAATACCTTGAAGACTTTGGACCAGAACGTCCAACAATAGCACTCGTATTCAGTAACGGAGCTGGTTCCTTTGATGAGGAGCATATCTCGTTTCTTCGAGCGATATCAAAACAAGACCGGTACCGACTTGACATTCTAACCCTTGGGAAGAATGGAAACCAGAAATCTAGCCTCAGATTACTAAAAGGGCTGCATTCAAATTTGATTCCAATTGAAACGTTCTCAGCCTATACTTTTACAGGTTACTTTCTGGATTTAATTGAAAATCTTGTACCCAGAACTACAAGCCACCAGTCCTAAGACGGAATCCCATATGTTCAATAGCTGATACCCTCATTTCCAAATTATCAACTTCAATCTCTATACTATCCACAAGATTTTGAACGGAATTAATTCGAAACAAAATTTCCTGAAGATTGAATCCATCGGGGCTCTGAGATATCTGGCCCTCTAGGAAAGTTGCACGACTATGTATTGTCTCTAGTGAAAGTACTTGTCTTTCTAGTATCCGGATTATTTTCGACAAGTTTTCGATTTCATCATCCATACCTGAATCACCTGGAAGTACTAATCTTCTTAATCCGTTGCTCAAGCTCCAGTAATCTTTTCGTTAGTATTTCGATTCTATCAATATTTTCAGCAAGTCGGGTTTGTAATGCATCAAGGCTGCCTTTTTCGACAGTAGATGAACCTGATGTTGTATCGAATTTTGACTCTAAAACATCTAAACGTTTTTCAAAATCAGAAAGACTCAATTTATCCAATCGACTTCTTAGAGATTCAAGACTCCTTTTCACATCATCTGAACTAAGCTCTTCTCTAGTAGATGCTGCCTTTTTTGGTTCTTGACTAACTCTAGCTTCTAGAACAACCTCTCTCATCTTTTTTGGTGGTCGAAAACTATCTCCAGGCACCATCCAGATTGGGACAAGATATTTTCTGGAGATCTCTTCAAGACCAACACCCGTGATACTCGCAAATGCGGCTATTCTTTGTGGCGAATCCCAGAAGCACACATCGATAATACCATCCTTAACAAAGACACAAGCCACAATAGCAGATCGTATTCCTCTAAATAATTCAAGACCAGTAATCCATCGAGTAAGGAGAGCAGAGAAAATTGGGAGGTCTTTTGATGAGCCATGGCGAATCAGGAGATCCTCAGAAGATCCTTCTTGAACAATAGCCTTGATCCACTCAGTCATTTTGGTACTCGCCTTTGGCAATGATAGCACTAAGACATCATTCACAAGTTTCTCGTTCGTATCCATCCTCAACTGTTCTACATAATCGAGATTAGGCTCAACAAAACTCTTTGATACGTTCTTTCCAAGCCCATACTCAAGAAGAAATCGAATGATTTCAAGAGGTGATTGATTCTGAACTTGGAATGCAATGATAGACTGTGAATTCTTTTTTCCCAAGACCATAGCTACAAACTTGCTTTCAGTGAGACCCTTAGGACCTATTACAAGAATATTTGCAGCTCCGGGCGAACTCATATCTCTGACTAGTCTTGCAAACCTGTCTGCAGGTATAACTAGTGATTCTTGATTGTGTTTGTCACGAAGTTTTCCTTTCATACCCATTGAAAGAATACCTTGCTCAATCCATCCAGTCTTCATTGAATCTTCAGGAAGTTTGGAATAGATATATCCAGAAACTTCACCACTGTGATAAAGGGCTTGAAGTCTGGTCGATAGATCTTTACTAATCGATATCACCTCTCAAGATAAGACGTCTATCAATCGTATCAATAATTTCATCCAACTTCCTAATGTTATCAATATGAACAAATGCTCCAACACCCTCTTTGGCGATTGCTTCCATAATATCAATTTCAGATTTTATACCCATTGAAAACGCAAAAATCATCACCTTTGAATTCCCGCCATGGATTCTAGAAATCTTAACAGGATTTTGACCAGCAGTATATATCCCGCTTGAAAACAATAAGATTGCTGTTGGAAGATTGTTAGATTCAGATAGTGATTGAGCAATTATCAGACTTTCTTTCAAAGCTTCCCCAGGATTAGAGGGCAGATTCAAATTATCTTCAGAAATTTTTTTCACCCACTCTCTATATGCTCCTATAAGGGATGATGAATGGATGGATGTTCTCTCTACTTCTACTCCAGTTTCAGAATCAAAAGTCTTGAAATGAAATACTGTATCAGAAAATGCCATTCCAGCAAAGAGAACTTTCTTTCCAATACTCGTAAATTGTGCTTCAATTTTCTGGAGCGAAGATAAGATAGCTTCGTGACGAGAGATTTTTTGATCACCGGATAAGACATCAACAATCTGAGTTGCCGCGGCAGTTTCAACGATTATGCAGAGATTATAGGGTTCAGAATCGCTGGGAGCAAGGCGGATCTTTAGGAGTTGGTTCCAAGATATTCTCGCACTTTTTGTAGAGGATTCAGTAGGTGTCATCGATAGGACACAAAGACTAAGTCCCAGTTTTGGTATGAACAAGTCTTGCCCTTCTTGCAATATTAGACCATCGATGAACTCCTGAAAATCATCAATCCGCTTTGACATTGCATGTGCCACTTTCTGGTTATCGAGGTCTCTTTTAGAGGTTACAGCTAGACGTATCTCATTACAAACTGGTATTTCATGCTGAACCAGCTCAAGTGTTATTCTGCAACCTTCATCTATTTCAAGAAGTTCTGATAGCCTTGAGTCAATTATGATTGTTCCAGTGGGAACTTTTTCTGAGGGGCGTATATCAGAAATTGCTACTTTCCCATTGAATTCCATCTTGAAGATTCCTGAATCAGTATCTGTTGAAACAAAACAGAGCCCCTTTTGATCACGCCCTCTTAGCGCTCTTAGGTTCAACAGGCAACCTCCTTCAATGAATTCGAGTATTGTAGATTTGTGTTGCAACCGAGCGTGATCCATAAAAGACCTCTACTCGCAAGTTTGCTTTCCCCTTTGTATCAGTCATTGGGATGAAGCTAAGTTCTAGTTTGCGATCAGAATTTGGACTTATTTGATGATGTTCATTCGTAACCTCAGAAACTCCATCTGAGGTGACTAGTGACGCAATGACTCTAATTCCAACAACTGCGGCACTAGGATTCTTTACTCGTATATAGTAGTTGAATGCTTTACCAGCCACAATGTTGTTGGGTATCTCTCCCAAGTTTACAATCAAGTCTAACTGAGAGGTCGACAAAGGTTTCCCCTTGGGCCAACGAGATATTCTTCCGAGTTCTAGGAGACGCGAGAGTGATGTCTTCAATTCCCTCAATTCTAGCGATAGCTTTGAAGCAGCATCACCCAAGTCAAAGACTCCGTCATTCGCTTCGTAGTATGAGAGCACCTTTCTGTCAGCTTCGATGAGATCACTAACTCCTTCTAGTATCTGCATTATTGCCTCTGGAAGCTCATGTGCTTCCAACAATGAGTAGTACTTGCCTTCCTCAACAGCAGAGGCTATTTTCCTGAATGAATCTTCAACAAGGGGATTGCAACCACAAACAAATACAAACATCGTACTTCCATACTCTTTGCGAAATTGCTGAACTTCAGCTATGGGGTCATGACCTTTTGGACATCCTTCAGGAAAATAGTCATCGCTAATGCTATTGTAATTGCGACCATGTGGCGGAGCATCACCCACTAACAAGAGTACCTTGTAGGAATCTCGTTCCCATGACAGCTTTGTACGTGCATCGAATAGCCCATCAGCAACAGCCTCCGGAGTATCGCCACCTTCAGAAGGGTTTAGCGACGATATGAGTTTGTGAACGCTTTTGATCTTTGGTGAGAAATCAAAGACTTTGGTTACATACGATCGATCTTGAGGAGGATGATCACGATAGGACACAATTCCAAACCGAATCTCAAGACTTTCTGTTTTACGCGATATATGGTCAACAATTTCAAAGAGACTATTCCTGACTGCTTGGATATCATCCTTCATTGAACCAGTTGTATCTACAACAAATGCTACGTCTAGTTTGGTGGAGGCCAGCCTAATCCACTCCAAATCAACCAGTGTTCATGACCAATTAAGCCTTTGCTGCTAAGCAGAACGCAGCACATTTTAGGAGCTATTTACGGTGGAAGTATATGGGCGAAGTGAGTGATACAGACCTTTTACTTGAGTTCATTTTTGAAGGAGGTCTTATTCTCAAAGGCATTATTAACAGAATCCATGCTCCACTGATAGTTGAAGAGATAAAATCTAGACTTCCATTCGAAGGTCGGACTGCATTGATGGGTGGAGAAATGAAGATTACATTGGGGATATCAAAAGGAAATGCAAAGCCAACAAAAGATGTCAAGAAAGCTGACATAGCATACCAACCACTTGGCGACTCCTTGGATATCTATCTTAACGATACTAGTACTTTTAGTCAAGTGAACATACTTGGCAGAATAACCTCAGATGACGAAGAACTTGGAAAATTGGCTAATGTAAGAAGAGGTAGTCTAGTGACTATCAGGATGGTAAGCTGAGAAATAGAAGAATCAAAAGTTACAGATTCTTTATGATTGCTTCCTGCTCATCGACTTTCTTTTCTTCGGGATCTACGACCATGCCGGGTTCATGTGTTTCAATCAAGACCTCAATTCCAGAATGTTCGACACGTTTTACTCCATTGCTTGATAGTGCACGAACACGCAGCTGAGTGGTGTTGAATTCTGTCTTGTCAGATGTTTCAACAGCTTGTGTTTCTCGACGGAGCTTGGTCTTGGAAATCCGAACTTGCTCTTTTAGTTCGGCAACCTGTACTTGGAGTTTTTTACGTTCTGAACTCTCTTGATCAAGCTGCGTCTTTAATTCGTCATGCGTGACACGAGTAACATAATCCTTGGTCTTGTCAACCCATGTAACAATAGTACCATCAAATTTCCGTGTAGTTGTGACCTGGCCTAGTGCTCTAAGAACTGCAATAACATCATAGACCCTTCTTTTTGGAGTGTTCAGAGTTTCAGCTAGAATATCACTTCTGATTCCAACCTCCCCACACTCCCTTAGAACCCTAACTGACTCTTTAGCCAGATCTACTAGCTTCAACTATGCACCCCACTGAAATCCGGCGGCTTGCTCAAAAGAGCACACTTCCATCATATTTATCGTGCCCCGTATATATGGGTTTGTAATTTCCATATTATACGCGTCCGTCCCGATTTATCGAACGTATTACTGACATACTACATTTTAAGGAATCTAGTAAAATCGCCCGAGTATCTTTCGAAAAATGAAAATCAGCATTATTCGTCACAGTCTCCGATAATTCGTAGCGGATATTGAAGAAATAGTCCCTACACATCCTTATGACTAGACCAGACATTTTTTAACGTGGAAGAAAAGTCGAGGCTTTAAATCCGCCCTGTATTTTGGAGTGGAGATATCGATGAGTAAGAAAAAAGTAATAATCATGGGAGCAGCTGGTCGCGATTTCCATAATTTCAACACGTATTTCCGCGACAATGAAGACTATGAGGTTGTTGCATTCACAGCCGAACAGATTCCAGGAATCGGTGACAGAATGTACCCACCAGAGCTCTCGGGCCCACTCTATCCGAAGGGAATCAAAATCTATCCGGAAGAAAAATTGCCCGAACTCATCAAAGAATTTGAAGTTGAACAATGCATTCTTGCATATTCTGATCTTCCATACGAGGTGGTTGGTAATAAGATTGCTTGGGTAAATAGCTTAGGTCCAGATCTTCGCCTGATGGGTCCAGATCTAACAATGATAAAGAGTTCCAAGCCAGTTGTTGCAATCTGCGCGGTCAGAACAGGTTGTGGTAAGAGTCAGACATCAAGACGTGTTAATCAGATTCTCGTTGATATGGGATTAAAGCCGGTCAATATCAGACATCCGATGCCATATGACCCAGATCTAACTACCCAGATTGCACAGAGGTACGAGAAGCTTGAGGATTTGGACATGTATCGTTGTACAATTGAAGAAAGAGAAGAGTATGAGCCTATGATAAACATGGGTGTCATCCTTTATGCAGGAGTTGACTATGGCAAGATTCTCGAGCAAGCTGAAAAAGAAGCAGATGTCATTACATGGGATGGAGGAAACAACGACTTTCCATTTTACAAGCCAGACCTTTTAATCGTCATTACGGATCCTCATCGTCCTGGCCATGAAATCTCATACTACCCTGGTGAAACTAATCTCAGGATGGCAGATGTCGTGGTGATCAACAAGATTGACACTGCAGATTATGATGATGTAGAAGAGGTCAGAGAGAACATTATGTTTACAAATAGCAGGGCAATGATTGTGGATGCTGCATCTCCACTCACTATCGAGAACATGGAAATGATCAGAGGTAAGCGAGTCATAGTTGTTGAAGATGGTCCAACTGTTACGCACGGTGACATGCCATATGGTGCAGGCTACATTGCAGCAAGAAAAGCTGGTGCAATAATTGTCGACCCACGACCATTCGCAGTTGGAAGTATCAAAGTCACTTTTGAGAAGTATCCACATCTCGAAGATGTCTTACCTGCAATGGGCTATGGTAAGAAACAGATGGATGAGCTTCAGCAGACAATAAACAAGTCAGATGTGGAGGCAATTGTCATTGGTACTCCCATTGACCTTAATCGAGTTGTAAAGATTGACAAACCAAATGTCAGAGTCAAGTATGACCTTCAAGAAATTGGCAGACCCAATCTTGAAGACGTTTTGAAGGAGTTTGTCAAAAAACATAATCTGAAGTAGAGTTGAAAGGGGAGAAGATCACCCATCCTCCTTTTCTCTTCATTTTGAATTCTCATAGTACATACTCTGGAAGATCTGATCCACTTATTCCGTGTCGAGAACTTAAATCTCGATAAATAACAGCAATGAAAATCAGATTCGGGGCACTGAAGAACAGTGCAGAAATTGCAGTTTGTATGACAATTCCTAAAGGATCCAAATACATGATTGCTGTCACTCCAAATGAAACAAGAATTCCCAAAATACCTACTGCTAATATGATGAGAATCTGACTACCGAAAACATGGAAGAAATTTCCACTTGTCATTTCCCATGCTTTCTTCAATGAGTCAATTGCAGATAGGTCAGTATCCATAACAATAGCGAGAGCAGGAACTAATCTAACAGTGATATAGACTATGAAAATTCCACCAGCAAAAAGTAACATTGAGGCCATCATCATTTGTTGGATAGCTTCTGGAGTGATTATTGGATTGAAAGGATCGGATATATCAATACCTTCCAAGGCACTTCCCATCAATGCAATACTAGGTCCCGTCACAATAGACACAATGATCGTCATAATTAACTGGATAACAATAATCCTACCAATTCTTCCGAATGCGTGTGAGAAACTCACTCCAATCTCTGCATTTTGACCTGCATAATCATCAAGAGCAAATTTGATTCCCGCTCCGCTCAGAATAGCATTGATGATAAACGCGATTATCCCAAATCCAACTGTGGTTGCTATCAAAGTCATATCAGGCAGTGTTGAGAGAGAGAAGATACCGAAAAGATAGGTAATCGGATCTTCTGATATTACTCCAATTCTCCCGAATATGGTAAGCAGAAGAATGAAGGAAACTAGTGTTATTGCAACACTTGCAATTCCCACAATAACAATGTACTGGACAAGCTTGCGAGCCCACAAGCTTAGGGTCTGTGAAACTATACCAGTAGCACTAAGAGTGTAATCCTCAACACCTGGCTGAGATGCATCTACGCCCAATCCATCTTCGAAAGCCATAGATTTTCCTCCCACTCATAAAATCCAATATACTTGGTTATAATTGCTCCGCAGAATCAAACATCGTGAGTTGGTTGTGAAAGCTAGTCCTAGAACATTGATTATCATGCTGGCTTAGGTCGGTTGTCAACAATCTCCATGAATTTCATTCCACCTGCTCGCTCAACCAGTTCTTCAAACCCGATTATGGCTACACTAGGAGTAACCTCAGTGTTTGTCTTCGTCATCTTCTGAATCTCTTGTATCAGTGATTTGTATTCACCTGGCACAGGTCCCCTTGGAGCTACATAGAGGATTAAAGCATCCATACTATACGGGTCAGACATGTCTTCTTTTGCAACCTCGATTTGAATCTCTTCAACTTCACTGATTGCAAGAAGCATTTCTCTAAGCGCTGTTAGATTAACTGTTGCACCTTTGATCTTCTTTTCACTCATTCCCATGATATCCAACTGCGCCTGCGCATCATTCGTCCTACCAATATCCCAGAAGAAAGGACCATCAAATTCGCAGTGTGGGCACTTGCCTTTTTCTTGATGAGATGCAACATCTCCCAAGAGGAATCCTTCAAACACAGACCCAGTACCATCAAGATGGAAAAGGCACATGTGACCAGATTCATCATCTCCTACAAAATCATATGTCCCATCATCGTTGAACTTAATGAGTTCGAATGCAAGCATTAACGGAGAAACATTATGATACGGTCCATGTCGATCACACTGAACCGCGAATGAGATCTTGCTCTCTGAAGATGCGTATCCTCCAACAACTCGCACCTCTTTTGCACCTTTCTCTGTCAAGGTAACAATCATATCATCAACAGCTGGTTCGTATATTTTTTCCCCAGCCAAAAGCATGACACATTTTTCAGGTGCCTTGTAATCTTTCGTTTCCTTCATTGTTCTGAAGAATCTGTTCCGAAGGTAGCTTGGCATTCCAGCAAAACCATTCACGTTGAACAAACCTGCCAGTTCAACCAATCTTTCACTAGGAATCGCTCCTCCGGCACTTGTCGCTACATAGAACTTGGACATCTGCCTGAGACCTAAATTCACAGCATGCCAACCGAGATGTGGTGCGTATGGAAAGAGGTTCATACTAGTTAGTTCCCAACCGCTATTAACAAATGGATCAATTGCCATCTGCCCAACTTTCACACAATTCTTGTACAACAAATCGTTGTCATAACGGGTAAGGAACACAGGAGAAGGTAGACCAGAAGCTCTCCCGGAACTGAACCAAAACTGTAGTGGCGAGAACTGATATGTAGCACGCTCCTTAATTCGAGCTGTTGCCGATGCTTTTCCGATTCCAAGCTTGACTTTTGCTCCATTGTTACGAATGAATTTTGCAAGTTCCTTGTGACCAGCTTCATTTGCGTATTTCATCAGATTACCAATTGCTTCAGAAGATTCGCGTGGTTTGCCATCAACTTCTGTTGGATTCAAAACGAATTTCTGAATGTTTTCTCTGTAATCGACTTTTTTGACAAGAGGAATATTATACTTAGCCCAGTCTTCAATGCATGTGATGCTAAATGGATCAATGTTGTTGTCTTTGAAGAGTTTCCGATAGTATTGGTGATTTGGCCATACTTGATACCGGATGAATGCCCTGAACTTCTTGTCTTGAATCTCCTTTATCTCACGATGGTTTGTTTTCTTCAGCTCTTGGAAAGTGAAAGTGTCTTTTGTCATGCACACACATCCGATTATTAATGCAGCAAGATGCGCGACTCAGCCCAGCATAAGAAAGTTGTGAGTAATAATAATGTAGGAAATACACGCACTTAAGGGTCTGAAGTAGAAACCCATAATAGATAATACCACAGTGACCAAATGACTTAGAAAGTCTGTCAGGAGTGAATCTTCGTTGTCAGAAGCTGACGAAAAACTTCAGAAAGGCATTATTGAACTTGACAAAGGAAACGACAAGAAGGCTTTCAGCCTCTTCAAAGAGGTTTTCGAAGAACGCCAAGGAAGACTCCTGAAAAAAGTTCAAGACAATCCCAAATCCCCAACGTTGATGCTTGATGCATTATATATGATTCATGGGCTAGTGTGGTTAAGAGTTGCTGAAGCTGGAAAAGACAAGAAACACAGTGTTGAACTACTTGGAAAAGCTGTGGGAACAGTTGAAGCAGCCAGAAGTGCCTTAGGACCTCTTGTGTCAGGTCTGGCTCAATGGGCAAAAGAACAGAATATCAAAGTTGTTCACAACAAAGCTCTTGGACTCCTTGCAGCGACAAAAGATCTTGAAGATATGGCAAAGAAAGCTCTCGAAGCTAGCCGTCGTATGGGTTAGAGAGATTCCGAAAATAGCATCAAAAAGGGTTAATCGTTATTCCTTTTTTTCATATGTTCGATCCATTCGTCAACAGGAAAGCGTTTTTCCATTAATTCGAGTTCTGAAAGTACTGCAGATTCGAGATCGATGTCAAATGAATTAGCAATCTGAGTAAAAAGATTGAAAGATTGAGCAAATTCACGGGACAAGTCCTCCTTTTTTGGAGCATCGTGTCCCAGCCCAACTACTTTGTATCCTTCACTTATGGTAATATGACGAGATATTTCACCCAATTCTTCAATCAAATGTGCAAAGACAAGTGATGCAGGGAACTTGTCCCAGCCACGGTCTTTATCGAATTTGTCAAGCTTGGTTTGAATTTCCTTAAGATGCATTTACATCATCCTCTTCGCAATTTGTAGTACTTGTGCACGGGCATGGTCCAGCGCAGATGTGGGAGGATTTGCCAAAGGTCCAAGCGGTGTATCCTCTGGAAGGGATTCCCCTCCAAGGAACATAGCCTCGCTAACAATATTCATCATCTCAACAGGAGGAAGAATTGCACATGCAAGTTTGGTTCCTTGTTTGAGTCCTTGGATGTTTGTCACAATTCTCCATATTCTTGAACCATCTGTACATCGACATTCTGTGAGGTTCTTGGAATCAGGAACACCATGAGCTTGACTAATCTCAACAGCAACAATATCCACTGCATGACCAGGATCGTCATCAAAATCACGGAGTTTTTGTATGAAATGCTCGAAAATACGAAATGAATAGAAGACTTCTGCTAGACTGAGTGTTTCTTTCAAAGATGTTGGTTTGTATCCTGTTGTTTTGATAGCGTCTTCAAGAACAACCTTGAAAGATAATATAGCGTCGACAATGTTCTGTGTTGATTCAAGATCGGCGACTTGTTCTGCAGGTATATATGAATACTTTATTTCGTATATCAGACTCCCTGCTTGCTGGAGAGATTGAACGAGCTTTGAATAATCCACATGTAGTTTCAATTTTCGATTACCCACAACTTCAGTCAACCGTCTGAGAGCATCTTCCAATACTAGTATTCTAGCATCTTTAGCAGTGTCCAAAAATGTCACCGAAATTAAGGAAACAGAGGATATTGATAAACCTCTCTCATAAAAGAGGAGGTCACACGAATTGATATAAAGACAGGCGCAATATGCCAGCTTGACTTCAGCAGTGGGAGATACGTACTTTGATACAAGCCGTATACATCCTTATTGCCGACAGCGGACTATGTGTCCTTGATAGGAAATATGGAGAAGCGGATATGGACCCAAACCTCATCAGTGGGTTCCTTACAGCCTTGATTCAATTTGGCCGTGAACTTAGTGATGGTAATCGAGTTCATGTAATTGATTTTGGTGCGTTTGATATTTGTCTTTCACTGAAGAACAACGTGATTGTTGCAGCCACTGTCGACAAGGTGGATGATGGAAATGCTGCAATGGCAGTTCTTGGAGAGGTCAATAATTCATTTTCGAAGAAATACGGCGATATGTTAGCTGAATGGGATGGAAACCTCGAACCATTCGAGTCATTCTACTCAATTCTAGACAATATTACAAAGGAAGGGCGAGCATCTGAAACGAAGATTGTTGTTCCAGTATTGAAGGGAAAAGTCAATCCAATGTTAGTTCGTTTGGGGCAGATGAGTCAGGAAACCTTTGATATAGCCAAGAAATGTGATGGCAAACTCACAACAAGAGATATCGCAGATCAACTCGGAATGCATATGAAACAGGTTCAGAAGTCTCTAAACACACTTGAGGACATGAAAATCCTGGAGTGGAAAGAGATAGGATAAAATCAAACCTACCTCATTCTAAGTACGTCTTCAAGGCGAACGATAGTTAGGCTTCAATCCTATGATGATTGTCCCCACTCATTGCCAACAGCTATCAGAATCAAGCCTATAACAATCAGACCGGGTGCTAGAACTCCAGGTATTGTGACAGAACCAAACACAAGATCGCTGAGTAGATAACGACCTGCATGGATAACCCTTCCTGCAAATAATACAAAGAATCCAAGTCCAAGAAATAGATTGGATTTACGTAGATTTCCACCAGATTGCCAAGCAAGGTACCAGAATAGCAATGGTATGAATAGAGCGTATACCGCACCAGCAGAACCTGAAAGAAGAACTCTTGTCGCAGAGTCTAGAGAAACGAATCCTAGAAGAATTCCAATTCCAACTGCTGGAATCGCGAATGCAATTTGAGCCCATTTTTTACCAAAAATCATGAAACCTGCGGTTGCAGAAAGTAATGCAAGTGCCATCCATTGGAAGAAGGCCCCAGCCATAAGCCAGAATGGCGATTCACCAAGAAAAGGTGTCAATGTTCCAGAAAGGCTCTGAGGATCAGCGTAGAAATCACCTACGAAATAGAAACATCGACCAATAGCTAAGAGAAGGAAAAACAATGACATTGCAAACTGGAAAGGATTCCCAGTTTTCCTCCATCTTCGCCCCATGAATATGAAAAGGAAGAAGTAATATCCCACGACCAAGAACCATAACCCTGCGTGAACTTCTCGAATAACCATGTCAGCAGTTTGCATTGTATATCTCCATCCTGAACCTTCTGAATTACATTGAGATGCGCGCTAACAAATAAAGCTATTCTGCGCTAGTACAATTGGAGCCATACGACCAGATAAGTTCTATATGAGAGAATTTGATGTATTTTTTCGGTATTTTATGACTTCAGGTGATACTTGGAAACTACAAAGGGATGACTCAACTGTAGATGAATTCATAGATATTCGTCGGAAGGTTGGAAACCAAGTGATCCGTGAATACCTGTTGAATAACATAATCGAGAGTAACAAAATAGAACGAGTCAGTGGCAAGCTCAGAGGTCCGAAGAATGAATTCAAGGATTTTGCCAAATTTCTAATCCTTAAGATTTCAATAAAGGGAGTATCTGCTAGATTTCTGGCTGAAGCAGGAGTGTATCAGAACCTCCGAATTGTAGCGGTTGATTCAAATGAACTCGCAAATCGAAATTCTGAGAGTCTAATCAAGATTTTCGCGGATGCTCTCGAAAATCCAGAAATATATGATACTCGACTAGTCCTCAGTGAGGATTCAAAGGTCCGATGAGGCTTTGAAAGATGTTTGAAAGATATGCTAAATGTCCAATCTGCGGAAAAAGAACTGTTCTAAAAGTCCCACCGGATGTCGTTAATAATGTTGAACGATATCCCTTTACCGTGAAAGTAAAACACGAGGATCATTATTTCTACATCAATCTAGATAGCAGAGCATGGATTACAGATATATTACATCCTGAGGTTGTTGAGTGAATCATCCTATGTATCTATCAGATGGACTATCTGCATCTTCGGAGGGAGGCCCTTTCTGAGCAATCTCATCCATAGCCCATTTTATGAACTCCACAACTTTGTCAACCTCTGTGTCTATAACATCAAAATGTGCTTTAATTCCAACAAGATTCGCGAGTTTTTGGAGCAGGATTCGAGCAGCCCTATAATCAGCTTTTATGACGCCAATTGTTTCACCCAACAAACAGGCGCCTTCCATATTGTATACCGATGCCGCCCATGATGGAATGATTCCATTTGCACCCACAACGACTCCTTCTTCAGTAGCAATCATTCCATCTGTCTTGATTATTTTCTGCAATAATTCATTGGAGCTAGCGGATGTATAGATACGTGGTGGTAGAGGGAATTGTTTGAAGTATTCTTGATACCCTTGCTCATATGCAGCAAGAGCGTACATCTCTTTCACGCCAAACTTTGTAAATTCATTAGCAACATAATCTGCATACTCGAATACTCCACTTCCTGATGCAGGTTGAAAATCAGCCGTTAGCAAGAGAAGGTCATGTGGTTCATCAGGAGCTGCACTGTATAGATGAATCGTTGACTTTGGACACCTAGAGATTCCTTGATGAACTATAACACGTGGAGGAAAATCGTTGCTGAAGAAATCAACTATATGTATTGCATCTAGAACATGCGCCAAAGTTTCCACTGCGATCTTGCCTACATTCGCTATTCCAGGTAATCCGACTATGCCAATTGGATTCTTGAGTGAAGATTCATCCAGATCAATATAACGACGAGTATACATGTATAACAATTTAAGATGAAACCATTTGGCAGTTTGGGTTAAAGACATTACAGTCCATAGAAGCGTTTGGCATTCTCAGTGGTAGTATTTGCAATATCATCAAGCGGAAATTCTAGAATCTTTCTAAGAGTTTCAGCTCCATAGACAATCTTTCCAGGCTCATTTCGTTCATTGTCTGGAGATAGATAGGGACCATCGGATTCTAGAAGAATCTGTGAAAGAGGAATTATTTTTGCAGCTTCGGTTCTGTTTCGATACTTGCCAAAGTTTGCAGGCAGAGTGATATACCATCCATTATCAGATACTCTCTTTGCGACTTCAGGAGACCCATCGAAACAATGCATGAGCACATCTCCTGAAAATGTCTTCTCAAGAATTTCTGTTGCTTCGGCCTCAGCTTTGCGAGAATGAATGACCAATGGCAAGTCCAATTCAATTGCTAGGTCAATGAACATTTGAAAAAGAGGTTCTTGGGCTTTCCGTCCACTGGAATCCTTAATCCAATAATAATCCAATCCAACTTCGCCTACAGCTATGACATCTTTGGCATATTTCCGAGTGAGTGAGACAATTTTTTCAGCCTCATCATGTGTAAGCCTCGACACTCCACATCCAGCGGAATGATAGATGTAATCTGGATGCTTTGAAATAATACCTAGAGTTCTGCGAAATGATGCAGCGCTAATTGAACAAGTCACCATCCCCACAAGTCCAGCCTTCTTAGCTCTTTCAATGACTCTCTCTCTATCATGTTTGTAATGGTTCATGTCAATATGTGTGTGCGAATCGAAAAGATGCATTTGTCACACTCCAAGTCAATCCTATTTACACGAGACGCCTTTAATTATCGATAGATATGGTCATGTTTTTGGGGACCATCATGTCAGACGACATCAATGAACGCCTAAAAGATAAGACGATGCAAATTGTATCATTGAATCAAAAACTTGAGGTGTTGCAAGCTCAGCTTGGAGGTTCACAGAGGAGAGCTAATCAACTTGGTGAACAGGTTGCTCAGTTGGAATCAACATTGGCACAGAAAGATTCGGAGATTCAGATGCTTACTACTGAGCTATCAAAGACAAGAGGAGCTCTTGAAGCTGTAGGCAAAGAAGTACAAGGAATTAAAGCTGAACAGACGCAGCAATTACTCAAAAGAAAACCTGACGAGGAGTATTCCTTGAAAGAGGAACTCAATCTTGCAGAACAGCGTGTTAGGAAACTACAGGAGGATTTGAAACGATTCTCAGTAGCTGCTACATCTGCCTTAAACAAAGAAGATGGAGCTGATGAGATGCTTCGACAGGTCTTACTTGAGGTTGGAGATCCAAAATACAGAATCCTGAATATTGTGTTGAATAGAAAATCCATTCGGATAGAAGAAATCGCCTCAACTCTCGTTATTGATGTTTCAGAAGCGCTCCAAAAAGTTGAGTCATTGCAGATTGCTGGAGAGATTGAAATAAAGGATGGAAGTACTATTATTCCAGCTAGGAAATATAGGGAGCTCAAGGTGCCAAAGGACCAATGGAATGCAATGGAACCAGATGCTATTTTTGTTGGTCTTGAAGAGTTCATCGGAAAGACTGATGACTCAACCAGTATTGTTAACGCTCTCGAAACAGCTGTTGAAATACTTGAGCAAAAGCTTGTTCGTGGTGGTGCGCTTGTTTTTCAGATGAGACGCACAGCAGACACGTGGAAGAAGCAAGCAGGAAATCTTGAAGAACTTCGGTATGCAGTGAAAGATTGGAGAATTAGAGCTCAGACTATGGTCTAATCCTTCTTAGATTTGTTATTGCTCTCTTTGATAGCTTCTTTCACATATGTTCCAAAATCTGAAGTTTCACCATCTCGTTGGACACGAATCTTTGTTGGTTCACCTTTTACTTGGCGTTCGACATAGCGAATGTCGAGTTGAGTGATTGTTTGACGCAATCCTCGATATACAATAAGGTATAGAATCACATCCTCAACGCGTTTGCCAATTGGTGGTTCATGTTTCTTCAAGGCATCCAAATAGCTTTGGGCTTCAGGATTTAGAAAACGTTTGAGAAGTTTAGCACGTTCCACACCTGTTTTCGCCTCTTTCTCTTTTTGAGCTTGCAATTGTTTTTCTCTTGCAACAAGTTCAGCCATCTTTTTTCTTCGAATCATGGCTAGCTCAGAGTCATCGTCATTCAGTGTGGATACCTCAAGATTTTTCGCATTTTTGATGCTGTTAAAGATAACGATACAGCGAGGGTTGGTTTTTTAACATTCATGTAGAAGACTGACATAGACATCTGTAGAGAAGTGAAGTATTTGGCTACTGAATACAAGTGTATGTGGTTGGGTACAGCAAAGGACTCAGATAAACCATACTGCAGATTGAGAGGACAAATAATACCAAGAATGGAAGCCACAGCAAAATGCCAAGTCCCAGATCTAGCAACAATGTGCATCGATGCCTATAGTTCTCTAGCACGAGGCCAAGATGCCATGGAATCTAACAGTACTGATGCTTTTCCATGGTTAATCGAGTCTGCAACGCAGTTCGAAAACCTTGGAGAAACTGATAATGCAATCCTCACATATGTAAAGGCCATTGAGTTTGCAAACAAGAGTGACTTGGTTGAGAGAGCATACGATTTCTTTATCGCCGCCAGAATTGTTTTTGAAGATGGGATTGCAGATGGAGACCCTGCTTTGAAAGACGCATCCACTAAACAGGAGCTCGTAAAAGTAGCGAACGATCTTATGGAAAAAGTCCGAATTGTAGCTGAACGTGCACCAACGACAGAGATGCAAGCAGAATTGAAGGCAGCTGTTCTGGGTGGTGTGACACTGAAGAAAGCGCAGGATTCGAAAGTAGATACAAAAGACTTGATTATTAGCCACGGGCGTACTTTATACACTAAAAAAGCACAGGAGTACAGGGATGGTGCTGAGTCCTACATCAAATCAGGGATGGTGAAGAATGCTGTAACATTGGCATGTATGGCAGCACTAGCAGATCTTATGCTTGGTAAACCAAAAGAAGGAATGGCATACCTTACCAAGGTGACAGCTGAGTCTGGTGATAGTCAAGCATTCAATGAACACCCATGTTTTGCATGGACTAAACTGATTTTCAAGATTCTAATTAATCGGGATCAAAATATGATGATTACTGCAAACAAGACCTTTCTAGAAATTCCTTGGTCATTCAAGGATGATAGAGAATTTGCTCGTAGAGTTATGGAGTCAGTTGAAAGAAGGATTACTGCTTGATTTTGAATCGTGCAATGAAGAAACCACTACATGCGTGTTTATGAGGGAACAATCGGCGTACAAAAGAGGAACACTTGAATCCAGAGTATCCAGGATCGCCATAATCAATGGGTTGTAGAAGTTCAATATCATGACGTTGCATAATCGAATCAATTTGTGATTCACCTTCGTGTGGAAGAATCGAACATGTAGAAAATACAATCTCAGTGCCAGGTCTATCGACATAGGCGGAGAGGATAGCATCGAGAATCTTGTTCTGGATAGTCATGAGCGCAAATAGTGTATCTTTGTTCAATCGCCATTTGAATGAGGGATATGACTGGAGAATTCCAGTAGATGTACATGGAGCATCGATGAGAATCTTGTCGGCATCATGAACTAAAGGTTCGGTTGCATCAGCATGAATCCATTCGATGTGAGATGCATTGAGATTAATGGACAATTCCTTTCCTATTCTTACTCTGTCTGGATATACATCAGTCGCAATAATTTGTCCCTGTTTCATTGTTTTCTCAGCAATTAGTTGGGTCTTCATACCGGGAGCTGCACACGCATCCCATATTTTCTGACCAGGTTTTGGATCAAGAGTGTTGACTGTGATGATACTTGCCTTGTCCTGGATGATCGCATGTCCATCTTTGAATGCCTGTGAACTAACTACCGAATCAACACCTTCCACTATTCGGAAAATATCTGGTACTTCACGATCACGAACCAATTTGACATTCTTTAGTGAATCAAAAACAGATTCAGCCTCATCATAGAGTCGATTTGGGCGAACATAGTAAACCCTGTTTTGATTATTTACTGTCATTAGCTGAACTGACTCCTCCAATGATAGGTTATCGAGAAGTGTCTTTACTAAAAATGTAGGATGAGAATGCTTCAAACTCAATCTGTTGATTAATGGCATTTCTTCAATAGCAGCATCTAAACTAAATGCTATCGCTCGATTGAACTCTCTTTCAAAGTTTGACTTGAGTGAAGGATAAAGTGAGTGGATTCTGGTAATATCACCTTGAAGCCATTTAGCTTCATAGACTGCAGCCCTGAGGAGATTCCTATCATATGGACTCAAGTTATGAAGCTTCTCTTTCATTAGTGATCTTGAAAGCACAAAGTCAATTGTGTTTCTAAATCTCAAAACAGAAAGCACCAATGATTGTATACGAGTTAGTGAATCAGGAGAATCGATGGAGATTGTTTGTAGCTCACGTAGAAGGGTCTTCATTGATGTAGAAGATTGCTCATATTTGATCAATAAATCAACAGCATCTATTCTAGTTGACATATCCTGATTCATGATTAGAGTGCTAGTGTTGAAATCCTGTTCAATCTTGCTGTTTATTCCTTAATAGGAGGCATAACATTGGCATAGCCATCCATTACTACAACATTATCTTGATTATAGACATCGAATTTAACTCGACAGAGATTATTCTCAGGAACTTTTTCTGTGACTTCTACAACAGCTCGTATTTCATCTCCAGGATAGACAGGAGCTTTGAAATTTACTTTCATATTGAATGCTAAAGTACCAAGTCCAGGCAGCTGCGTACCAATCACACGTGCTACTAAGGCACCACCAATCGGACCGTGAGCGATTCGTTTTCCAAACATCGTAGTTGAAGCGTATTCATCATCCATATGAAGTGCATTGTAGTCTCCAGACATTTGAGCATACAAGTCAATGTGTTCTTCGGATACTACCATGCTTGACTCTGCTTTCTCTCCAACTTCAATTTCTTCAAGACTTTTTCCAAGTTTAAACTTGGATTTCATTGGAGCTTCATTCTTCTCTATGGACATGTCAATAGGAATGCCTTGAAAAATCTCTGGAGTGAATCTGAACATTCTGGCAAATTTCATCAGGAGTTCCATGTCAT
This sequence comes from Candidatus Thorarchaeota archaeon, assembly GCA_048882385.1. Taxonomy (GTDB): domain Archaea; phylum Asgardarchaeota; class Thorarchaeia; order Thorarchaeales; family Thorarchaeaceae; genus SMTZ1-45. The sequence continues at coordinate 45,137 of JBHLRQ010000011.1, forward strand.
CTGTATCAATCACGACTTTCTCAGCCATCATAGCTTGCAATGCGTCAAGTTTCCCAAGTAAGATATCGCGCCAGGTCTGTGAATCTGTCTTCACAGTCATTTTTGGATTCTCAGATTCTCCTTTTTTGATGGAGCAGTTTTGATGCTCGATATTCAGGATCCACGTATCAGCATCATCAAAAGAGAAACGAATTACTGCAGATACTCCAACAGCCCGATCAGGACGAAAACCATTTGGTATAGCAGCCATCATCGTATCGAAATCTAGATCTTCGATTTCAGGTGAAATCTGAATGGAAGAATCACGTAGACTTTCTATATAGACTTCCCTTTGAATCAAGAAACGTAAAATCTCTGAAGTCCCACCACCAATTGTGCCCAAACGGGCATCGCGATAGAATTTTTCCAGCGGGTAATAGTCTTTGACATATCCAGCTCCACCACAAATCTGAATCGCCATATCACAGCATTCCACAGATACTTCACTTGCATAGAGTTTGGCAATAGTTGCTTCTTTCGTACAGGGAATATCATTCTGAATCATTCTAGCAGCAGAAATAAGGAGCAGTCTAGCTGCACGGATCTTTACAGCCATATCAGCAACCTTGAAAGAAACACCCTCAAACCGAGAGATTGGTGTTCCAAATTGTTCACGCTCTTGAGAGTATTTGACAGCAATTTCGAATGGGGTTCTCATGCATCCAAGTGCTTCAGCAGCTATGCCAATACGCTCCGAGTCCAGTTCATTCATAAGGATTAAGAATCCCTGATTCTGTTTCCCAAGCAGATTTTCTTTTGGCACCTTCAAATTGTTAAGGCTGAAATGAGTAACACGAACTCCTTCGCGACCCATCAAGTTGAAGTCCTTCTCAACCTTGAAACCATCCCAAGAGGTTTCGATAATAAATGCAGACATGCCACTCTTACTGTCAACCGTTGGATCAGTAATAGCAAATACAACAATCTGGTCAGCGATGCTAGCATTTGTGATATATCGCTTCTCACCATTAAGAATCCAACAATCTTGTTCCTTATCCCATTTTGCAGTTGTCACCATCCCAGCAGTGTCACTACCCACTTTCGGTTCAGTGATTGCTAGAGCACCAATTTTCTCTCCTCTTGCAAGAGGTACCAAGTACTTTTCCTTTTGTTCTTCTGAACCATAGCGAAGAATTGGGATAGCAGATAGTGTGCAACTCGCTCCAAACATCATAGTCGCAGATGGACAGATTGCAGAGATTTCCTCTCCAGCAATTAACTGATACATGAATGGCTTCTCAGTACCGCCATACTTCTTAGGAATTAATAGACCCGATAGACCAAAGTCACCGAGTTTTTTGAAATAACTACGAAAATCAAAATCGGGTTGTGTGATATTATCTACAATAGGTTGGATTTCCTTTTCAGCCCACTCTCGCACCTTTTGTCGAAATTCAAGCTCATCCTTTGTATATAGCAGCTCATCGTCATTCATTTGAGTCATATACTTGCACCTCAAGTCCGAGTTGACGGATTCATCCAGTTTAGAAGCTCTTAAATCTCCTCTCATAGCCGACCATGCCTCGGGTTTCACACAACTCAAAACCGATTCATAGGAGCTACAGAATTATGAGGTTCTTTGGTCATCTCATCAAAGGTGAAATATCAAAACGCATTGAGGGGAAAACAAGTTACTTCCCAAATATGAACAAAGCCATTGAAGAACCTCGATTGCTTTATGCAGTTGCTCTCAGACAACAAGGGTCATTTGGTAGATTCATGGCAAGATACTTTTCGAGTCAGTTACCAAGTAATGTACCTGAGATTCGACTTTTGAAGGACTACATCAAAGCTCATGGATATCCTGAGGCTTCAAAAGACGAGATCGAAGATTTGATGTTCGCAGAATATGCTATGGGTGGACCTCGTGAAGCGGCTGAGGCATGCGAAGAAGCTCATAACATTCGTCATTTAATGCATAAAGAGCATTATAAGAAAGGCAAGGGACTGACTCTCAAAGAACGTGCCGAGGGACTTGTCAAAGTTGGCGAAACTCTCTGGAAGCATTTCGATGATTTCCGAGAGATTGGTATTGCAGAGGGGACTCCTGTAAAATTGTTTGATTGGCAAACCGAGGGAGTCTTTAGTACACTAAACAAGAAACATATTGATTTTGCTAGCTCAAGAATTGAGTCAGAGAAAATCCCCTGTTCAAAAGAGGGTGAAACCACAGTATTGAGCCGATATCCCTTTGGAGCGGTGGGCATCTTTCCTCCCTATAATGCAGCTATTGGTTTGGGTGGAATGGCTATTATCTCAAGCTATTGGGCAGGGAATGCCACAGTGACAAGAACACCTTCGAAAATGCCACTTACAAATATGGAATTGGCATACGTCTTGACAGAAGCTATGAGAGAATTGGAATTTCCACACAGTGCATTCCAGTCAATTATCGGACCAGCTCGAAGTATAGCCAATTACATGGTGAACGAGTCACCCCTAAATGCAATGGTATATTATGGTGATTCTGATATCGGTCTTGAACTGATGTCACAGGCAGTGAGAAGGGGGCTCCATTTCATTCCAGAGCTTGCTGGAAGTGGTGCAAGTCTTGTCTGGAAAGATGTGGATATTGACAAAGTGGCAGAATTTGTGAATCATGCGCGTTTCTTTGGTTCTGGGCAAATCTGCTTAGCTGCCAAGAGACTATTTTTGCATGAAGAAATCTATGATGATTTTATCGAAGTACTTGTTGAAAAGAGTCAAAAACTGAAAGTAGGTCTCGCTTCGGATCCAAATACAGACTTACCAATAATGGGTGCTCGCGCTCTCTACCAGAACATTGACATGATAAAAGAAGCATTGAGCAAAGGAGCAGTGTTGGAAACTGGCGGATATCGACTTAATGCTCAGGGGGAACGTGATTCGTCAGGTCTGTTCTACAAACCCACAATTCTTAGTGATGTTTCACTTGACTGCAAGATGTGGTACCATGAAACATTCGGTCCAGTATTACCTGTCATGAAGATTAGTTCTTTTGAGGAAGCTATCAATCAAGCCAACAATTCTCCATATGGTCTTAGAACATCGGTATATTCTGAAGATCCGGAGATTTGGCAAAGATTCTTCGACGAGATTGATGCTCCAGGAATCGCGGTAAATACAGACCATTTACACTTTGATAATTATTATCCTCATTTAGGTGGATTGAAGACCAGTGGTCTATTTGGCGGAAAATACTTCTATGAGATTCTCACCTATCTAAAATACATGCATCTTCCAGCATAGAAATAGAATCTGAGATTCAGAGTAATCGCTCGTACATTTGTACTTGCATGTCCTCAGATTGATAATACGGTTCCCCCCAAGGTCGAAATCCATACTTCTTCATGAGTTTCTCTCCAACTTCGTGCCCTACAAGGATATTGCAGTAGTTTCTTTTGCAGCCATGCTGACGTCCATATTCTGCAAACTGGATGTACATTGCAGAAGCCAAGCCTGTTGTTCGACATTCTGGACGAACTGTCTGGTGTTCTCCATACAAACCCTTCTCGGTAATCATGGCTTTATACAGCCCAACTATTCGCCCTTGTAATCGACTACCAAAGTAATGATGACCATTTCTCATCTCCTCAACAATTTGATCAGGGTTAAGGATTCGTTTCTTCCGCCAGTGCTCGGGATATTCTTTAGCGAGGGGCCAAACCTGCATAAACAGCTCTGAGATTTCCTTGGCATCATCTTCGTTAAATTCAATGATTCGAATCTCTTCAGCAGGAAAGTCTTGCATATCACTCGACCTCTCAATTGAGAACATCTTGCTATAACTTCTGGGATTTAGTCTAATTTCGATGCCGCCCAATCATATGCTTCTTGATTTGGTGTACATCCTCCACAGCTATGACATCCTGCTAGTGTTTTTTCTGGATTGAGTCCATTTCTGAAAAGAATCTCTCCGACATTGCGGTAGAGATCAATCGATTCATCCAAGTGATTTACATATGTAGGAATATAATCAGCCAACTGACTTCCAGCAGAAGGTCGTACTGGTGCAACAATGGGCATTACTCCAACCTCAGCGAGCTCATTGACTAAAGACAAGGTTTTGCTTCTATCCTCCCCAAGACCATGAAGGATGAATGTACTGACATTCCCCTTGCCAAAGTAGTCAATAGCTTCTTGCCAGCTACGTTGATACAAATCAAGTGACCCGTACTCATGTTTCCCAGGACAGATCTCCTCGCGGATTGATTCATCAGCACTCTCTATGTGCATACCAACAGCTGTTGCTCCTGCATCAGCAACCTTTCGTATTATTTCTTTATCGAGGGGAGGTTCAAACTGGACACCGATAGGTACAGAGCTGAATTTGCGAATTGATTCAATTGTTCGGACTAGATGCTCAACTCCCATATCTGCAGAATCAGGAGTTCCGGTGGTCAATAGGATATTGTCTATCAAATCCTCTTTCTCTGCAGCAAGAACCACCTCAAGTATCTGTTCAGGTTTCTTTTCAAGAACTGTAGCTCCAGCAGTGTGAGAATGAGGAATTGTACAGAATTTACACTGTTTTCCGAATGACCAGTATCTACATGATTGATAGACAGTAGTTGCTAGAGTTCGGGATCCATGCAGAAGAGCAATTTTGTGGAATTCGATTCCATCACTTGTTTTCATATCAAGGATCTTTGGTCGCGGGATAACTTTGAGTTTGACAGAATTGTCATAGAGCCAAATCTCTGGATTTTCAGTTGGCTCAAGAGATGCTGAATTGTATCTCTTAGCAATCTCACTTGATCGGATTGGGATGCCACAAGGGCGTCCATTGGGAAGAAGGAAATATCTTCCTCCAACTGGACCTGCGCCGCCCTTTCTTCCACGGTCTTCACCTTGAGGGAGGCTAGCTCCTTGGGTGAGAAGTCGAACTTTGAGTCGGAGACTGTCTTCGGGACTCATTTTATTCACTATATGGTTCACTCCAAACTATTTTTACCCTAATCTGCTTTCACATTGCGCTTTTTTTGGGCAAGCATCACAAATTCTGGTAGATCGAGTACCTCAATCTCATCTGTCTGAGAAGCTAACATATTTTTGCAGAACGGGCACGTTGTAATTAGAAATGTGGCACCTACAATCTCTGCTTGTTTGATTCGTTCAGAACCTATTTTCTTTGCCTGTTCAGGAAAAAGCGTTCGAAGACCAGTTCCATTCCCGCAGCAAGTAGCATTTTCTCGATTTCTGTCCATTTCAGCAATAGCAGAGCCAGAAACTTGAGTAATGACATTTCTTGGAGGGTCATAAATCCCACAGTGCCTTCCAAGGTGGCAAGCATCATGAAATGTGACCTTTCCGTTAAGTTCTGTGGTTGGTAAAGAATCTCTTGAATCTGAAAGAACTTCACTGATGTGCTTCACCGGCTTCTTGAGATCAAGACCATGAAGTGGATAGTCTTGAGTTAAAACACGGTAACAACCCGGACAAGAGGTTACAATCTGGTCATACTCTAGAGCATTAAGAAATTCAACATTGTGCTTTCCTTGTTCTAGACCAGTTTCAACATCTCCTGTTCTGAATGCTGGGGATCCACAGCACCATTCATCATCTGAAAGAATTACTCGATGGCCCAATAGTTCGAGTGCAGCCACCGTATCCTCAACTATCCCTTTCTCTCTATATGATGCAAGACATCCAGCAAAGTAGAGAATAGGCGTTCCTTTTTTCATTCTAGGCTTCAACCAGTTGTTTCTTTCTGAATGTGGCTCTTCGAGTGGATTGTGATTGGTCTTTATTGATCTGGTGAGTTTGAGAAGCTCCTTTGGCTGGTTTCCATGCGACACAATTTCTCTTCGCTTAGTTTCTACAAGTGTGGCAATATCTATCTCAGGTTTGCACCACGTCAAGCAATGGCTACACTCAAGACATTGATATAGTATCTCAACACCTCGACTATCTATGTTACGAGTCCCAACAACTTCCTGGTGAAGAAGTAGAGCTCTGCCATGAGGAGTGGGAGCATCAGAACGCCACGCAAAAAACGTTGGACACACATGGCGGCACATTTTAGGACAACCTGCACACATGCGTACTTGCTCTGCGATGTCTTCAGGAGTTGTCACTAACGCACCCCCAATCCAAGCTTTCCAGGATTCATTATTCCGTTAGGATCTAGGATTTCCTTGATTTTTTTCAGAACAGTAAAACTTGACTCAAGTTCAGCTTCTGCATATGTGCTCCGAGTCAAACCAACACCATGCTGATGACTCATGGTTCCACCTTCTTTCAAGCACGCTTCGACACCATCATCCCAAATCTTCGTGTAAGTTTCCCAAGCTGTTTTCGCGTCTGGCAGTGATGTGAAGAATATCATG
>JBHLRQ010000012.1:0-50085 GCA_048882385.1 Candidatus Thorarchaeota archaeon
CAGCATCCTGTCTATCACATCAACTGCTTTCTCATTGTTGGGATACATCGTCGAGAGAAGTCTTAGATGTCCACCAAGTTCGGATTTCTTCTCCACTAATGTTACCTTGAAGCCCCTTGAACCTATATCAACTGCAGCTCTCAAACCAGTAACTCCTCCTCCAACAACGAGGGCATGTGGAGCAACTTTAACAGTCTTTACCTCCAATGGTTCGAGTAGTGCAGCCCTAGCTACAGCCATTCTCACTAGATCTTCAGCCTTCTTAGTGGCTTTCTCAGGCTCTCGAGCATGGCACCAAGAACAATGTTCGCGGAGATTCACCTGTTCGAAAACATATCTATTGAGACCTGCTTCTTCCACAACACGTCTAAAAGTTGGCTCATGCATTCTCGGCGAGCAACTCGCCACAACCACACGATTGAGATTGTTCACATGAATCATATCTTTGATTAATTGCTGTCCCGAATCACTACACATGAACATAAAGTCAGAAGAATGCTCTACGTGTGGAAAGTGCTGTGCATTCCGAGCAAGAGATTGGACATCAACAGTTCCTGCTATATTATGACCACAGTGACAAACAAATACACCAATCCTTGGTTCATCCTGAGTCATTATGGTTCACCTCCTCTTGCGAGTATTATACTCGCTCGCATTGCTGCTGCGCTTCCTGCAGCAACAGAGTCCGGTATGTCTTTTGCAGATTCAGCGCATCCTGCTACAAAGACACCTGAAACACTAGTATCAACAGGATTACTTGCAGGATACTTTATTGGGATGAATCCGTCCTCACTCACATCGAGTCCAACATTCTCCGCTAGCAATTTCAGATCCGCGGGTGGAAGAATACCTGGACATAGTACTAACAGCTCGTGTTCATGTTTGAGAAACTCACCAGTTTCAGTGTTCTCAGCCCAAATCGTTAGATTCTTTGTACTCGGATTTTCTGCAACCTCACCAACCCTACCACGGATGAATTTGATGCCAAACCGTTCCTTTGCCATATTAGTGAATTCTTCGAAACCCTTCCCATACGCTCGAATGTCAGCATAATATATTGTTACATTCTTGACATTGTCATGTTGTAACTCTTTAGCCATGACTGCATTTTTCACGCCATACATGCAACAAACTCTACTGCAATATGGTACTCCCTTCTGTACATCACGCGCTCCCACACATTGGACAAAGCCAATTGACCTTGGTATTTTTCCATCGCTTAGTCTCATGAGGTTTCCATGAGTCGGGCCTGCAGCATTGATAAGCCGTTCATATTCAAGCGCATTTATCACATTCTTGAAACGACCATATCCAAGTCGGTGATACTTAGAAACATCAAATAACTGATATCCAGTAGCGATCACTATGGCTCCAACTGGAATCTCAATCTCCTCGTCTTCCATCGAGAGATCGATTGCCTCTCGATCACACGATTTGACGCACAGTTCGCACTTGATACAGTTCTCACTGTCGATAGTGTATACGAGAGGCGTATTCTGCGGGAAACCAATGTATATTGCTTTTCGATAGCCTAAGTTTTGATCAAACTCGTTCTTGACTTGTATCGGACAATGAGGAACGCAGTCACCACAACCCGAACACTTGTCCTCAATGACCTTTCTTGCTTTCTTGAGAACCCGAACACGGAAATCCCTAGCTTCACCAGTAATTCCCTTAACTTCACTGTAAGTCAAGAGTTTGATATTCGGATGTCGGGAAACCTCACTTAATCGTGGAGTAAGAATACACGCACTGCAATCCAATGTTGGGAAGGTCTTATCCAACATTGCCATCACACCACCAATTGAGGGAGTCTTCTCAACAAGAACTACCTGGAACCCTTGATCAGCAATATCCAACGCAGCTTGCATACCTGCAACTCCACCACCAATGACGAGTGCAGTTTCTGAAGGTCTGAGAGATCCAAGGTCTACTTGATCACCTGCTACTGTCACTTAGTATTACCTCCTGCCTTCAGCGGACTAGGTCCGAGCCGTCTAATTGAGTCTGTCATCTCAGTTATTCCATCTGCCCACTGTTGCCCTTCTGAAGCGCTTGCCCAAAGAAGTTTGAGTCTATCAGAATGAAGACCCATAGTCTTCATTGCCATCTGAAGAGCATCGAAGCGAACTTGTGTCCGATAGTTACCAGTGGCATAATGGCAATCCCCAGGGTGGCATCCAGTGACCATGACACCATCTGCGCCACCTTTGAAGGCCTCTAACACCATCACTGGATCTACACGACCTGAACACATCAGGCGAATCACTTTTGCATTCGGAGGATGTTGGATGCGAGAAATTCCAGCTAAATCTGCACCTCCGTATGAACACCAGTTGCATGTGAAAGCAACAATACTTGGTTCAAATCGCTTCGGACTCAATGTATCACCTCTCCTTTCACTTTAGCTGCTGCTAATATCTGCGGCAGAATCTGTTGTTTGCGATAATGTCGCATGTCTATAGCGTGCATTGGACATCCTCCAGCGCAGGTTCCACACCCTTGACATAGTTCAAACATGACCCTACGTTCCTCTCCTGACCCAGAAATAGCTCCATACGGACAAAGGTCAAGGCAAAGGTCACAGTCTATACAGAGATCTGTATCAATCTCGGCATAGATTGGTTCAACAAAGAACTTGCCAGGAGCCATTAGAGATTGCGCTCCAGCTGCAGCTCCTTTACCATAAGCTACAGCTTTCGGAATGTCCATTGGTCCTAATACTGCACCAGCTAGAAATACTCCATCTTGGAAAGAATCAACTGGACGCAGTTTTGGGTGAGCTTCCATCAGGTAACCATACTCACCCGTGGAAACCTTCAATTTTCTAGCTAACTCTGGAGTATCATCGTTGGGCAAAAGGGCTGTAGCCAAGACAACTAAGTCCGTTGTCGTTTCAAGACGTTCTCCGGTGTAGAGGTCTTCAGCCATAACAACAAGTGATTTAGTTTCAGGGTCTTCTTCAATCTCTGAGGGTCTGCCTTTGACAACTATTACTCCCTTTTCTCGAGCTCTTCTATAGAGACCTTCGTAGCCAAGACCATGAGTCCTGATATCCATTGCATATACTATTATTTCAGTTTCAGGATACTTCTCCTTGATTTGGATTGCTTGTTTTAACGAGTTCTCACAACCTATGTAGCAGCAGTAGTCCTGGTCAAACCTACGGTCTCGAGAACCTACACATTGCACAAAGGCTACTCGTTTGGGTATCGTATGATCAGATGGTCTCTTTGGTTTACCCTGAGTAGGTCCAGCTGCATTGGTCAATCTTTCAAGCTGGGCATTCGTGATTACATTCTCAAAAGTACCATATCCGAACTCACGTGTGTCTAGTGGGTCATAGGTTTTGAAGCCCGTGGCAACTATGATTGCACCAACATTGAGTTCGACAATTTCGTCCTTTAATGAATGATCAACCGCGTCTAGCTTGCAGGCTTCAACACATTTCTCACACTCACAACATACACCACAGTTTAAACATCGGTTAGCTTCTGTGATCGCCATCACTTTGTCAAAGCTCAACTCGACCTCTTCAAAGGTGCTCTTCCGTTTTGTCATGCTAAGATGGCGCATTATTGGAGCATAGCCTAACCTCATCTTAGTTTCATCAACCTCGACATCTTCGATTGGAATGAGAATCTCTTCTCTTCCCTCAGAGAGGTCAACACCACGCAAAAAGCGGTCAATAGACTTTGCAGCTTCTTTTCCTGCAGCCACAGCCTCTACAACCGTGCCACCTCCGCCAAAGACAACAGCACCTCCTCCAAAAACGCCTTTCACGTTGGTTTCAAGTGTTACTGGGTTTACCTCTAGAGAACCCCACATATTCGGCTCAAGTTTTTCTAATAGCGATTCAGATGTTACCTCTTGTCCAATTGCGATGATAATATTGTCCAAAGACATCTTAAACTCGGAATTAGGAATAGGCACAGGTCTTCTTCTGCCAGATTCATCCGGAGCACCCAAACGCATCCGAATGCATTTCATTCCTGTAAGGACCTTATTCTTCTCTAGAATTTCTATGGGAGTAGCAAGGAAGTCAATCTTGATTCCTTCCTCTTCCGCAGCGATCACTTCTGAGAGAATTGCAGGCATTTCTTCTTTAGAGCGCCTATAGACAATGTTTACCTTCTTTGCTCCCAATCGTCTTGCTGTTCGTGCAGCATCGATGGCGGCATTACCACCACCAATCACTGCCACATTATTGCCAAGTTCAACAGATTTTCCACTATTTATCTTATCTAGAAAAGAAAGGGCATGATATACACCCTTTGTGTTTTCTCCTTTGACATCTAACTTGCGACTTCCCGGAGCACCAGTGCCAACAAAAATAGCTTTGAACCCTTGTTGTTTTAGCTCATCGATAGACTCAACTTTAGTTCCAGTCTGAATGGTGACTCCGAGCTGTGTGACAATTCCAACTTCGTAGTCAAGGATATCTCGCGGAAGACGATATTCAGGTATTCCCCATCGTAGTAGTCCACCCGCTTTCTTCCTCGCTTCAAAGACCGTTACGGAGTATCCCTCTTGGACAAGGTCATATGCACACGCAAGACCTGCTGGACCTGCTCCTACAATAGCCACAGGTTTCTTGGCTTTCTTTTTGTCAGGTTTGACAGCCTCGAATTTGATTCCACCATTGTTTCGTTCATAGTCTACCAAGAATCGGTGAAGATTCTTGATACTGATGGCCTCATCATATTTGCCACGCTCACAATCAAGCATACAAGGATTCGTACAGACACGCCCAAGGATTCCAGGGAATGGCGAGCTTCTACGATAGATTTCAAGCGCTTCATCAAATCGTTCCCCTTTAAGAAGAGTGATGAAAGCTTGAATATTTACATGAGCAGGACAAGCAATCCTGCATGGTGATGTACCCTTCTTGTCAATAGTAAATTTATTGGGAACAGCTTGCGGGAATGGTCTGTAGGCTGCTTTTCTTGTTGCAATTCCAAACTCATACTCGCTTGTTACACTTACTGGACAAACACTCTCACAATCGCCGCATCCATTGCATTTCTCCCAGTTAATAAAAGGAGACTTCTTTCTGACCTTTAACCTGAAGTTGCCTACATACCCATCAACCTCATCTACCTCACTATAGGTCATGAGATTGATTTTTGGATGCTGACCCACTTTCGACATAATTGGACCAAGTATACAAATAGCGCAGTCATTCTGTGGAAACACCTTGTCTAGTAGTGCCATCTGGCCACCAATCGTAGGACGACTCTCGATCAGATGAGTTTCAAAGCCAGCATTTGCTAAGTCAAGAGCAGCTGATATTCCAGCTACTCCACCACCAATTACTGCAGCGCTCTGAACTACATCAACAGACTTCCGTTCAAGCGGTTCGAGATACTTAACTCGTTCAACAGCCATTGCTACGAGTTCCTGGGCTTTCATCGTTGCAAAATCATGATCATCCATATGGACCCAACTGACATGTTCTCGAAGGTTGACTTGATCATAGAGATATCTGTTCAAACCAGCTTCTTCAACGCATGCACGAAAAACTGGTTCATGGGTTCGGGGAGTGCATGACGCAACTACTATTCTATTGAGACTATACTCTTTGATGGCTTGCTTGATATTCTCTTGTCCATCATCAGAGCACGCAAACAAAAGATCCACGGAATGCGTTACATCCGGCAATGTTGCTGCATAGCTCGCTACAGCCTCACAGTCCACAGTTCCTGCAATATTCAATCCACAATTGCATACAAATACACCAATTCGCAAATCTGAATCACTCATCTACTACCACCTCCCATAATCTTGGCAATTATTTTGTCTGTCTTGATGGTATGAAGATCGAGCCCAAGCTCCTCGGGTTTGTATCCAAATCCCAATGCTAGAATCTGAGGATAGTGTAGAACTGGTAGTTCAAGATCATCCATTCCGAACTTACGTTTGATTCCTCTCTGTCCCATGTCATGTTGAAGATGACAGAGTGAACAGACTGTTACGATTCCATCCACACCTGCTTCATTCACGTCCATAAGACGTTCATGAAGTACTCTATCAGCTAAATCGTCATGAACTCCTCGAAGTAGTCCACCACAACAACGATGGCGGCCTGCATATTGGACACTATTGACACCAAACTGTTCTAGGAGTTCATCTGCAAAGATAGGTCTCTCAGAATATTCAATGTTCAACAGCTCGTGAGGTTTAAGCATGTGACATCCATAACGAAGACCGATTGAGATACTGCTAAGATCCCTGGTAGATTTCCGACTTATCTCATCAGCTCCAATATCTTTGTGGAGGAAATCGACCAAATGTCGAGATTCAACTTTGCCTTCATAATGAAGACCAACTCCCCGAAGAATTTCATCAATTCGTTCACGCATGTCAGGATAGTTCTCAAGAACGTGATTCACGCGTTTGTATGAGTGGAAACATCCACTACAAGGAGTCAATAGGTCAAGACCCATCTCTTCAGCCTTGGCCAAATTTCGAGCAGCCATTGCAATAGATGTTGTAAGGTCAAGCGACTGCATCCAGAATGGTGCACAACAGGACTCATTTGGAATATCAATCGTTTCAACACCCAGATGCTCCAATACTTTCCTGGTTGCAGCTTCATATCCTATTAGAGACCGTCTTGTTGGTACTAGACATCCCCAAGCAATTGCTTTTTTCATTCTGAATCCTCCTCCTTCTGATTCGCTGCAATTACAACATCGAGTCCTCCTGCCCGCATGATAGCTCTTAGTTGTACAGTATCAGGGTCCTGCAGGGGAGGTAATCCGAGATTTTCTCGCATTTTATCCACCAGTCCAGTCCTAGCACTAACACGTCCATTCTTCCGAACCATCTCAGCCATCTTGATATAACCAGGAGCAGCATTTCCATCCTTACTAGCCATGTTTCGTAAAACAGTGACTACATCTGTAAAGTTCACTTGCTGGACGCAACGTTCCTCACAAGTAAAACAAGCAGCACAAAGCCAAATCTGATCGCTGGATAGAACTTCATCCTTTAAACCCAGTAGAACATTACCTAGAACCTTTCTAGGTCTATAATCAATCACTGAGCCAACTGGACATCCACCGCTGCATGCTCCACACTTTAAGCAACGGAGTAGACCCTCTCCACCGACCATACTGGCGACATCATGTTTGAAGGACGCCTCAACATCTTTGTCCCGGACTGGGAAATCGCCTCGGTATCCTCTTTTATCTGTTTGTTCCATTGTTACCTCACACCTGTCAATGAACCAAGTATTCGACTAGGACTTGTTCGATTCATATGTAACCCAAGTTCATCATCGAGAATCCCAAGGGCTGGACCCAAAAACTGAGGGAGTGTCATTACAGGAATTCTCGATTTCTCCCACCGCCCACCGAATTGGACCTGAGTAAGTTGAATATCACAATATGAGCATGCAGAAACGATTCCTTCGCCACCTGCTTCTTTGATGTGCCTAACTTTATTCAGACCTACTTTCCCTGCCAGTTTTTCATTCATAGCGAGTAACGGTGCTCCACAGCATTGCATCTTCTCAGGATAGTCAATGGGAATACCACCTGCTATCTGAATAATGGAATCAATGATGGTTGGCGTTTCAGCACAGCTAGAGTGCAGGTTTTCAAATGGTCGAGTCACATAGCAGCTGTAGTGACTTGCTAATCTAATACCATCGTAAGGATTTGTGATTGATGATTCGATTCTCTCTAGGCCTATGTCTTCTTGAAATACATCAAGAAGATGCTTCACATTCACTTTCCTATTATACGTTAGGCCTTCTTCAGCTAGAAGATCATTTACTTCTGCCCTTGCTGTCTTCCGTCTATCGAGGAGTTTTTTTACATGCTTGAGAGATCCTGCACAAGCGGCACAGATTGCCAAAAGATCTTTCCCAGTCTTTTCGGCTAGCGCAAGCAATCTTCCTCCTAAAGCTAGGAAAGCTTTCTCATTGAGAGATTCAATAAACAATGCTCCGCAACAGTTCGCATTCCTGAGTGGCCCAATACTTATTCCAAATTTGTCTAATACAATATTCGTGGCAACCTCATAGGCAGGAAGACGCACTGGTGTAGAACAACCTCTGAACAGCACATAATCCCTCATGTAGTTCATCCACCTTCCTGAAAGTACTTGGATTTCACACGTTTCGTGTAACGCTTATTCCAGGTCAATCTGGAACTCAAACCGAGTTCCTTGCGCTCATCTGCAACAAAATCGGAATAGGCATTCTTCTGTGACCAACCATCAGCCAGAATGGAATGTGTTGCTTTGAGAAAAGCTGGTTGAACAAAACCTTCCTTGATAGCAAACCTTCTTACAACATTGAAAACATCTGAAAGATTTACTCCATGTTGACAGGTTCTCTCACAGAGATGACATGTCTTGCATAACCAAGGCTGCTCACTCTCCATAACTGCTTCCCTAGCACCAACAAGAATCTTCTGAACAACTTGACGGGGATTGTACTCGGTACCGGATGCAATTGCACAGCTTGCAGTACAAACACCACATGCTATGCATTTATTGATCACTTCACCACCAGGCATTGTTGCCAGTTGTTGAGTGAAACTTGAGGATGGAATGAGTCTTGTTCGAACCACCTAAGTGCACCTATTGAATTGGCTATGATCCTGAGCAATGATGTCAACGGTGTCTTTTGGTATGTCTTTTTTGTAGATTCGAAGCACGATGTTTCCAATTTTGTTCAAGTCATCGTCCTAGTCAATGAATTATATCCGTCAAAATTGCGCTATATGTTTCAGTGTCTCAGATGGAGCATCGTTTCAGAAGGATTGCACGTTTCCAAATGATTACTGTCAGATAACTGCTCATAAACATACGACAAATCCCTGATTTGTGTCGAGCCTAACTTTTTTGAAACGATGTAAGGAAATGTTAATGAACGACAAAAGAATGTTCAAAATGAAACATCACTGTTTTTGGCCAAATTAGGCTTAAGCTGAGCTATGCACAAAATGAAAGTGAAATATTAGAAATTAATTGGAAATCCTGAATAACATCAAACATTACAATCGAGGAAAAGCCTGTTTTTGATATATATTCAAATTTGCTTAGTAAATTCCGCGAGAAAATGAGAGTTACATTAGTTAATAGAAAATGAAATTTTTTGAAATTCGTAAATTTGATGATTCTTTTCATTAGAAGAATATTGCTAGATGCACGTTTTCGTTCATATTATTTGCATAAGCTCAATATTTCAGAAACCATCAAAGAGAGGAAATCTTAAGATTTACGTGATTTTTTGGTATGACTTTTCATGATGATACAGAAAATCTTTCAATACATAAAGAAAAAGAGATATCTATTGCCTAAATCATGCATCTCTTTGTTCTTTGTCGTGTGGACGAAGGATGGGAGCAATTGTCAATGAAATCAAAATGGATTCGAATAGCAGCAGGACTATCAATGATGGTCCTTTGTATATCAGTGTACACCAACACCTCTCAAGCAGCTGAAGTATGGAGAGAAGAATTTGACAGTGGGCTCACGGGATGGACAACATTTGCTTTTGAGTCATGGCAAAGTGGACCGGTTGTTGAGGGGAATTTCTCAACAGCTGATGATATGCTAACAGTGTTGGACGATGATGTCAATTTCGCTCGTCACGACAGCGCAAATGTGGTTGGAACTTGGAGCTTTGACATGTATATACCAGACACTCCAAACGGGTGGATAGGTGTTGCATTCATGTCGAATGGAACTCGGCCACTTGAATTAGACACTAGAATGATAGCAATTGAAGCAACAACAGATGGGACTGATCGATTCGTCATTTGGTGGCTTAGAGGAGCGAATAATGGTGTGGCAGACACTGTTTACACACCTGGAGGAAGTATTGTAGGATGGCATCATATTGATGTCACAAGAACATCTGGCGGATCGTTCAATGTATTCTTCAATGGGACGTTCGAATACACTACACTCACAAATGATGTTACTCAATCAACTTACCTAGAATGCTTCGCAAGTAATGCAACAGGTGCAGCATTTGATAATATCATTGTAAGCGATACAATTGATGTCACAACGCCAACTCTTACTCCAACAGCTCCGCCTATTTTATGGGAACTGGTTATGATTGGTGGCGGGGTTGCTATAGTCGTGATACTGCTTATCATTATAGTTCTGAAACGAAGGTAAACAAAAGGAATGAGGGTTATATGAAACTCTCAATCCCCTTTTTTCTTCACTTTTATGGTGGTTGAACGGCAGCTTGAATCATTGGCAATATTTGACTTCGTCTGTAATGTTTCATGTCGATGGCTTCTTGCGGACATCCACCAGAACAAGTTCCACAACCTCGACAGAGCTCTTTCATTATGACCATTTTATCCTCCTCGAGTTTGGGAGCTGAGTATGGACAGAAATCAGCGCAGAGCTCACAATTGGTACATTTTTCATTATCAATCTCAGCATAGAGAGGTTCAATGTCAAAGCGACCAGCAGAAATCAGGGATTGAGCCATAGCCGCTGCACCCCTTCCTTGAGCTACAGCATTCCTAATATCTGCAGGTCCAATACATGCACCAGCGAAAAAGATACCATCATTGAAGGACTCAATGGGACGAAGTTTCGGATGAGCACACATGAAGAATCCATGCCTGTCAGTATTCACGCCAATTGTTCGTGCAATTTCCAATGAGTCGTGCTGGGGACGCATAGGAGTTGAGAGGACAACCAAGTCATATGTTAATGAAGTATTACGACCAGTGTAGAGATCTTCTGCAAATATCCGCAAACCCTTGGATTGAGCGTCATACTCAATTTCAGATGCCTTTCCTTTGATTACTATTATACCCATTTTCAGTGCTCTTTGATAGAGCTCTTCATATCCAGGACCATGAGTTCGGACATCGATTGCATAGATGTTAACTTCTGTATCTGGATATTTTTCTTTGATTTGTGTAGCTTGCTTCAGAGAGTTTTCACAGCCAAAATAACAGCAATAGTCCGAATCTGCTCTTGGATCTCTGGCACCAACGCATTGTATGAACGCAATGCTACGAGGCGTCTTGCCATCCGAAGGTCTTTGAATCTTGCCTTGTGTTGGTCCTGCAGCGTTTGTGATTCTCTCAAATTGAGCGTTAGTGATGACATCCGGGAGAGAGCCATAGCCATATTCTCGAGATTCCAATGGTTCGTACGATTCTCCACCTGTAGCTACGATAATAGCCCCAACATTGAGATCTAATATTTGATCAATCATATTGTGGTCAATTGCATTTGATTCGCACTTTTCCATGCAAAGTTTGCATTCGCTACAAATCGCGCAACTTACACAACGATTCAATTCCTCCTCAGCTTTCTTCTTAGAAAGACCAAACTCTACCTCCTCAAAGCTGCTTCTTCTCTTACTTCTATTCAATGACTTTGCTGTTATTCTTATCATATGTTGTACTCGAGTAAAATCAACCTCATCAGATGATAAAACATGAATTTCTCGTTCTCGACCTTCTAGAAGATCAGATCCATTCAAGTATCGATCGATCGATTCAGCCGCTTCCTTTCCATGAGCGATTGCTTCGATCACACTAGATGGTCCAGTTACAACATCTCCGCCTGCGAAAATACCAGGTATATTAGTTTCGAGAGTGGTTGTATCTACACGGAGATATCCATTTGGTGTTCTGTCTAACATGTTAATTCCAGAGAGGTCAGGTCGTTGACCAATTGCGATGATAATCGTATCGCCTTTGATGGTTGGTCCAGCCGCTCCAGAAAATACTGGTGCGAATTTCCCTTCAGGAGTGTACACCGATCTACAAACCTTTGTGGTCAGTCCTTTGATGATTCCCTTATCACTAAGAATCTTTGCTGGACCTAGAGAACCTAGTATTTCCACACCTTCAAATTCTGCATCTTCGATTTCCCAGTCGTGGGCAGGCATTCTGTCTTTTGAAAAAAGATCTCTGGTTTCAAGGCACACAAGCGTGACTTTTTTGGCTCCAAGTCTTATTGATGATCTTGCACAATCTATCCCCACGTTTCCTCCACCAATGACAATTATATTCTCTCCAAAACTCTTTGGTGGTTTTCTCCTCTTTACAGACCTCAAAAATGGAATACCATATAGAATTCCTCTTTGCATTCCCTCAATCTTCAACTCTGCAGGATTTTGCGCACCAATTGCTAGGTAGACTGCATCATAATTCTCCTGTAATTGTTCCAAGCTGATGTCCTTCCCTAAGGTTGTATTCATCTGAGTTTTGATGCCATGTCCAAGTACCCAACCAATATCTTGCATAGCTACTTCATTTGATACGCGATACTCTGGAATACAGTTTGTTATTAGACCGCCTGGTTTCTTGGAAGAATCAATTATTGTAACAGAATATCCTCGTAAAAGAAGATCAAGAGCACATGTCAATCCAGATGGACCTGCACCAACAACTGCTACTTTCTCGGATTTTGTTGGAGATATCTTCTCTGGAATATCATGTTCATTCTCGGTAACATAATCGGCAACATATCGTTTCAATTGCCTAATTGCCACAGGTTCATCAAATTCACTCCTAGCGCAACTGCTCTCGCAAGGGTGATGACATACCCTGCCAAGAATTCTCTGAAGAGGAGCAGCTTCACGAAGAACATCAAGCGCCTCTTTCAATTTTCCTTCTCTGGCAAGTCCAATAAATGCCTGATTGTTGACCTTTGCGGGACATGCATTTCTACACGAAGAAATTCCCGTCTTCTCTATTGTGTATGTATTGGGTACAGCTTGTGGAAAAGGTCTGAAAATTGCCTTACAATCAACAAGACCATACTCATATTTATTGGGGATTGACATCGGACATACTGGGACACATTCGCCGCACGAATTACATTTCTCAGAATCAATAAACCGAGCTTTCTTCCGAACCTTCATTTTGAAGTTGCCTACGTATCCCTCAACATCTTCAACTTCGCTATAGGTCATGAGGTTGATGTTTGGATGCTGCTCAACTGAAGCCATTATTGGCCCCAAAATGCAAATGGCGCAATCATTTTGTGGAAATACCTTGTCAAGTAGTGCCATTTGCCCACCAATTGTAGGGCGACGTTCAATCAAATGAACCTGATACCCACCATTTGCCGCACTAAGGGCAGCAGAGATTCCTGAAACACCGCTACCAATGACTGCGATTTCAGGAATTATTGGTACACTCTCATAATCAAGTGGCTCTAAAAGACGTGCCCTGGCAACTGCCATTTCCACCAGACGTTTAGCCTTTTCATTGGCACCTCTCTCATCATGCATCGTACACCATGACACATGTTCCCGGATATTTACCATCTCGAAGAGAAAACGATTGAGTCCTGCACCTTCGATCGTCTTCCGAAATATTGGTTCATGGGTTCTGGGTGTACATGATGCAACAATTACCCTGTTCAGATTTTTCTCCCTGATTGCATCCTGAATCGTCTTAAGTCCATCAGTTGAACATGTGAACATCAAATCTGCGGAATGTGCAACATTAGGCAAAGACTTAGCATGTTCACTTAACATGATTACATTTACAGAACCAGCTATGTTGAGGCCACAATGGCAAACGAAAACACCAATCCTCACATCCTTCTCATTTCCCATAAATACACTTCCCAATAATTAAGGTCCAAGAAATTGGGTGTCCGCAAATCAATGCGGTTGTATGAATTGGTGACGCGTAGAGTTTTTCAGGATTGCATCGGACTTGTGTCTTGGCTCAACGATTCAACAGAACCATTCTTGAAAATAAGTGGTTTCAAATTGTAATAAGACCTTCTAGATTTTAAACACACAAAAAACGAATCTTTTTGATGGATAGCTAAATATTCTTAACCATGATAGAAATTTAATTTTGTATGAAAACGTACATCGAGACTAGCCCAGAAGATACGTTTTGATCACAGAACATAGAATCTGATAGTTAGTAGTGATATCAGAGCGGATGTACGGGATAGATAGCAAAAAGGATACTGGATTGAAATCTACTTATTCTATTTTTCGACCATCAATTGCATTCTTCGAAAGCTTCGAGTTAGAATCAATCGATTTTCAGACCTATCTCTAAATCAAAATTGTTTGAGGGTCTCACGAGACCCTCTAAACTTTCGTTCCTATAGATGTGATTTCCTTCGTAAACCCGGACCCTGAGTTAGACGAAGGATCTGCTCAGATGTCAGAGCAGTATACTCCGAATCCGGAAACATCACATTCTCGTGTTTATCATGAATAATGTCTGCAAAATACTTAGTATACCATCTGATTTCTTCCTTGCTGCGTTGTCGAATTACTTTTCGTCTCCTTTTCCGGGATAAACTTCCTGACATTCTTGTTTTACCTCCATGAGGATCAAGACATCCAGAGCAGCTGTTCGCTTGTAGCTACAGTCCGCAAACCTGGTCTCCTCCCCCGAGAAGACCACAAAGAAAACGAGGGCATCACGAGGAAGAAGACAAAGCATTAGTTACCACTAATCGGGTGGAACCAATACTGAAGTGTCATATTTCCTCGCATTGTAAACGCCTCCTTGTAAAATTCGGATATAAGCTTTGACTTTAAAGTAGATGATTTTCGGTTTCAATTCAATGCCCTGGTTGGAGTCAAACCTCCAAAAGCTATGTAGTCGAAACTTGAGTCTACAGAGTCTTTCGCAATTGTGGCACATCTCTTCCTAAATCTTTCTTGAAAGCTAGCATATTCCTCATCCCAAATCATCGCTTCCGCATTAGAGATGAATCTGAACGTGAAGGTTACTGGTTTTCCTTTCTTTCTTGGCAAGGTAGTTTTTTCTCTAAGTCTTTCAGCCCTCTCTCGTATTAGATTCGAAATAACTTGGAGATGTGCAGCTGCAGATTCCAGAAAAGCTATTTTTTTCCGTACACTGAGAGCACCATCACCTTCAAGAATGATTTCCTCTGAATATTCAGTATTGATACTATAGTATTTGATTGATCTACCGATACTCTCTATTCTTACATTGAACACTCTTTCTTTAACAAATCGAGAGAGATGATGAGACATCGTACTTCTGTTGATGTCTACAACCTCCATTAACTCCTGAGCTGTGATTTCTTTGTTTAGGAGAACCTCGACATATATACGAGCTCTCACAGGATCTGCGAGAAGTTCTGGTAGCGTCATATCAGTACACCAACATAGATTGCTTTCGGAAGAGACCTTATAAGTCCGACGTCGTCTATACGTTACGATGTAAACAATATATTTCGATAATATCGAAATAATATGATTATGTAGGATGAATACGAGATGGAAGAAATCAATGTGCATGGACTTGATGACCTATTGCAGAAAATGGCGGAGCAAGACAAATTCTCAGGAGTAGCGCTTGTTCACAGAAATGGAGATGTTATGTTTGAGAAAGCGTATGGTCTTGCTTGTAAAACTTTCAACATTAAGAACAACATGAACACCAAATTCAATATTGGTTCTTTAAACAAGTTGATTACAAAAACCGCAATTTTGCAATTAATGCAGCAGGGCTTAGTAGATCTCGATGACCTTGTTGGAAAGCACCTCCCAGAGTTCCGAAAAGACATTGCTGAGAAAGTCAAAATCAGACATCTCATCTCATTCACATCGGGATTAGGGGACTACTTCAATGAGAAATTCTCCTCGGCAATAGGTCAGCTAAGAAAGCTTGACGATTTCGTAGAGTTATTTATTGACGACCCTCTGTTGTTTGAGCCAGGAGAAAGACGTCACTATAGCAATGCTGGATACGTTGTATTAGGTAAGATCATAGAAGCCATTTCAGGAATGGATTACTACGACTACATTCGAGAGAACGTCTACAGATTAGCAGGGATGACTGATTCTGATCACTATGAACTTGATGCTCCGGTTGAGAATCGAGCAACGGGCTACACAAGAATGAGTGATTGTTGTGCACCAGAAACGACCGAAAGAAGAAGTAATCACTTTATTATAGGCTCACGTGGAAGTCCTGCAGGAGGAGGATACTCAACAGCAAAGGACCTCATGAGATTCGATCTGGCTATCGATAATGCCCTCTTATTAGATCCTGAACGTTCCAAGAGGGTTATGAGACCCATAGATGCTCCAGAATCAGATCCGAAAACTGCAGTTCTGGCAGGTGGTGCTTCGGGTCTATGCGCGTTATATTTCAAGTTTTTTGAATTGGGATACTCTGTCTTTATTCTATCCAACTATGATCCACAAGATGTTGAACCGCTTGTGAAACCCATTCGAGCTCTCTTCATACCTGAAGAAGAAGAAGAGAGAGAAGTTGTCAAATTTAGAGATGAGAAATGATAACTACTTCAAGTCGAGTAATTCAACTTCAAAGATAAGAGTGGAGTTCGGTGGAATGAGACCATTACCCACATCCCGGTCGCCATACGCAAGTCCCGGAGGAATCGTCAGCTTACGTTTTCCGCCAACCTTCATTGTGAGAACTCCGTCATCCCAACCTTGAATTACCTGACCCACACCAATTTGAAATTCAAAGGGTTGACCTCTATCAATAGAACTGTCGAACTTCTTCCCATCAGTTAACCATCCGGTATAGTGAACGACAACTTTCTGTCCTCGGACAGGAGAATCGCCTGTTCCTTCAACAATGTCTTCAATTTGTAGTTCTGACATAGTTTTTTTGTCTGAACAATGGTATTAATATCGTTCTATAATTCTGGATGATTTTCTGGAAATGCTTTTAGACGACTGAGGAATTGTTTTACCAAGTGTATTTCAGGAAGAGAGAATGTGACAAATCCGACTCAAGACGTGCTTGCACAGGCAAAAGCCTTCATTGAGAAAGGAGAATACAAAACAGCTCTGGATAGTCTTCAATCATCTTATGTAGAGTTCAAAGATCCTGTGATGACCTTTGACGCACTAGTTATGATAGCAGAATCTTCATGGCGTTGTGGAAAATTGGACGATGGTCTTGTCGCAATACAGAAGGCTGAGCAGCTCTTAGCAACTAAGGAATTGAATCAGCTGCAAGAGGAAGAAGATTTTCAGAAAAGGAAAGCTAGTCTCCTCTCTAATGCAGGGGTTATCCACTGGTATAAGGGAAATCTTGATCGGGCATCAGAATATTATCAACACAGCCTAAAAATCAGTGAAAAGATTGGGAACAAAAAGGGAGTTTCAACAGCCTTCAATAATATTGGTCTTGTTTATTGGACTAAGGGAGATTTGAAACAGGCAACTGAATACTATAAGAAGAGTCTGCAAATTTACGAAGAGTTGCACGACGAGAATGGGATAGCTAGCGTGTTAAACAACTTAGCCAATATTGGTACTACAACAGGAGAATTAGATCAAGCGCTGGAATATTTTCAACGGGTTCTTGAAATCAGAAGAAAATTCGACAATAAGAGTGACATCGCTAGGTGTCTGATCAATATAGGGGTCGCCTACAGGTTGAAAGGAGATCTTGACAAATCCACTGATTACTACAACAAGAGTTTAGCCATACAAGAGGGTCTCAACATCGGACAAGAGTTTGCACTTGCACTCAACAATCTAGGAGACATCTACAACCTGAAAGGAGAATTAGATCTTGCTTTGGAATTCTACCAACGCAGTCTGCTCATCTACGATGGCATTGGAGTGAAAGAAGGTATTGCGCTTGTTCTAATGAATATTGGAGACTGCCATGCAAGAAAAAACAATATTGATTATGCATTCGAATACTTCGAAAGAAGTCTGCATATATCCAAAGAAATGGGAAACACACGACTGATTTCTAATGTACTAAATCAACTGGTTAGCTTGGCTTTGGATAATAGTGATCTTGAAGCCGCAAAGGAATACTTTTCACAACTTGAGCAAATCAAAGAAAAATCAGACAATCCAATTCTTAATCAACAATATTCGATCGCAGAAGCACTCATTCTGAAGAAAAGCAATCGGACCCGTGATAGAGTCAATGCAGAGGAAATTCTCGAGAAGGTTGTGGGGGAAGATGTCATTGATCATTCCTTGACTACTGTAGCAATGATACATCTCTGTGATCTGTTACTGCTCGAACTCAAAACAACACGTGCAGAAGAAGTACTTGCCAAGGTTAAAGAATTGACTCAAAAACTAGTCACAATTGCGGAGGAACAGGCTTCACACCCTCTTGTTGTTGAAACGTATTTACTACAATCTAAACTGGCTCTAATCGAGTTCGAAGTAATTGAAGCGCGCAAACTGATGACTGAAGCAAAGAGGTTAGCTGATGAGAAAGGACTCCAAAGGCTCAGTCAAATAGTACAGAACGAAATAGATACTCTTCAGAATGAGGTTAAGAGATGGGAGTCCATTCTAGAAGTAAAACCATCCACGGAAGAGATGGTCAATCTTACCAATCTGGATGATCTCTTATCCAGAATGGTCCAGAAGACTGTAGAAACCCTTGGTGTAGAACAAACCCCCAGACAAGGAAGCTCAAAGTATTCTCTTGTTCACAGAGATTTTCTCAAAGGGACTGAAAAATCAGAGAGGAGCAAGTTCAGAGTAGGCATTGCACAATTGGGACTTTCAGAGAGTGGCGACATTCTAAATGAGTTATATCAGGAGAAGGATGAGGGACTCATTGGGCTTCGAGAAAAGTCTGTTGAGAGTACGAGAATGAAACTAGAAGAAATGATAACGAAAGCTCATTCTCAAGGAGTCGATATGCTTCTCTTTCCTGAAATGACTATTGACCTGAGTTACGAACGGTTAGCTAAGGATGTGGAGAAGCTTGCCAAGGAACATGGTATCTACATCATTCCAGGTTCGTTCCATAACAGCGAAACTAGACGCAATGTCTGCAGAGTGTATGGACCAGATGGTCTTCTGTGGGAACAGGAAAAACACATTCCAGCAATCATCCATATCGAAGGCAAGAGATTCCTAGAGAAGATTGAAACCTCCGCTGGTCCGAAGAATACAATCGTCTGCAACACCGAATTTGGTAGAATAGCTATTGCAATCTGCCGTGACTTCCTTGACATGGACCTGAGGGTTGAACTGAAAAACTCTGATCCCCCAGTTGACCTTGTCATAAACCCGGCGTTCACACCTGTTACAGTAGATTTCAGGGCAGCGCACTTTGACGCTCGAAGATCCATCTATGCCTATTGTTTCTTCGCTAATGTAGCAGAGTTTGGAAACTCTCTTATCTATACGCCAGAGAAAGAACGAGTAGAGCTTAATGTTCCTTCGAAGAAAGAAGGAATCATATACAAAGACGTGGATCTCTTCGAGTTACGCGCTGAACGAAAGAAATGGGAGCAAGAGAGGAAAAAGCAAACATCCTTCATTCAAAGCACTAGGTGATTTGCTCTTACTAGTCGATTATCATTCCTTATTCAAAGACTAATATTCGTTTTACAATTCAATGGCTTATAATCTAGATTTCTCGCATCATTGAGGGTGAGCTTGTACAGATAGTTGTAAACTCTATAGATTGCTTCATGTCCTCCGGAACTTTGTCACGAGTCACAACAGCCCATCCCTTGTTCTCAAAGAATTTCTCAGCTGTATCTGTTAGTAGGAACAACCAATTGATTCCTTTCTCTTTAGCAAAATCAATCATGCTCTCGACCAGCCTCGAGCCTAGTCCTTTTCCTTGGTAATCGGGATGCACAGCCAGAGATCTAAGAAGTCCAGAGTCCCTATAGATTTCAAGTCCCACCGAACCTATAAGAAATTCAGGGCCAGCAACTGCATCCGGACGTCTAATTATTAAGAAGTTCTCCATGTTGAGTTTAATTCCATCGGGAGGAAGGTTTGCTTCACGTAGTAAGACTACCACTGCATCATAGTCAGAACTCTTAGCTCTTTCAATCTCGAAATTATTTCTCATAGATAAAGGAGTGCAACTTTTTGTTATAATAGACTCGAAATACGCTAAGAATTATGAGTCGAGTTTGAATGGGTCAACAAGAGTTAACCAAAGGTTTTCTTAGGAATCGAGTGTACTCATAAAATGCGTGGTGACTATGCTAGAGATCAGGCATATGAAGGAAGAGGATTGGGACGAATTCCATAAGATGGACATTGAGATTTTCCCAGATGATGTAATGAGAGAAGAGTCTTTTAGAAAATCTCTCGAGGGAAATGGATGCTTTGCGCTCACTCTTGACAGACAGATCATTGGAAATCTTATTGTGACTCGTTTTGGAAAAGATATTGGGTATCTTAATCGGATTGGAGTTGCCAAGGAATATAGGGGAAAGGGCTTTGGTTCCAAACTTATGGAACATGCATTAGACTGGTTTAATGAACAAGGCGGGATTGGTACTGTGCAACTTTTTGCAGACCTAAACGAGGCAGCTCAAGGCTTGTATAGAAAGCATGGATTTATGAAAGCAGGAACAACTTGGCACTACTTCGTTCCGTATAATTCCGTTAGACCAAAGAGAAAGTTCACGTGTCAAGAGATAGAAGAAGACGAAATTGAATTAGTTGGTGGAAAGTTTCCTTCAACCCCTCCTGAACAGATTCGAAGATATTTAGCTTCTGACGAATATCACATACTGACATTAAAAGATAAGAGTGGAAACATTGAGGGATTTTGCAGGTTTACGCCTTCGTTTCCAGGATGCATGCCTTTTGAGATTACCAATGTGGAGTGTTTCGACGATTTCATTGCAGGATTGTCGGAGTTCAAGTTTGCAGAGCATGACTATTGTCGAGTGACATTCACTGATCTTCCAGAACTCGCAGAGCTATGCGAGAAGAGAGAATATCGTCTACACCACAAATTACACAAGATGTCGCTTAAGCTCAGTTGATGGATGACTTTTGGTATTTCTAATTACAATAGCAAAGTGTCAAATATCGGTCGGAGCTTTGATAGGTGACCACATGGAATGGTGATTCTTATGACAAAAGTTGCTGTGATTTCCACAAACGAAAGAGTCTATGGAGTGAACAAGTCATTCGAACTCTTGGGGATTAATCCTGTCAAGGGAAAGAAGGTTGTCCTCAAACCCAACTTCAACACAGCAGACCCACCACCAGCCTCAACGCACATGGATACTTTTAGACAGATACTGGTGAAGATTCAGGAGATGGGTGCAGAGTCTATGACCGTTGCAGAGAGATGCGGACCAGCAAACACAGAAGAAGCATTCAGGAAGAAAGGACTCTATGAACTTGCAGGTGAATTTGGATTCGATATTGTAAATCTCGAAACAGCTTCGGAAGACCAATGGGTCATGAAAAATCCTGAGGACAGTCACTGGAAGAATGGATTCCTTTTTGCGAAGGTGTATGATGAGGCAGAGAGCGTTATCGAAACCTGTTGTCTGAAAACCCACATGTACGGGGGTCACTTTACACTTTCTCTAAAGAACGCTACTGCACTTGTTCCAAGAGTGGGATACAAATACATGAGTGAACTCCACAGCTCACCGCATCAGAGAAAGATGATAGCAGAAATTAACTC
Organism: Candidatus Thorarchaeota archaeon; assembly: GCA_048882385.1. GTDB lineage: Archaea > Asgardarchaeota > Thorarchaeia > Thorarchaeales > Thorarchaeaceae > SMTZ1-45. Next base: position 21,378 of record JBHLRQ010000012.1, read on the forward strand.
AGTTTACAAGTGGGATTTGGTCATCATGGATGGAGTTCTTGCTTTCGTGGACGGAGGACCAATGGAAGGAACAAGGAAAGACGCAAATGTCTTTGTTGCTGGAACCGATAAGATTGCGCTTGATGCTGTAGGAGTTGCATTACTTAGGATGTTGGGAACGACTCCCGAGGTTTCCAAAGGTCCAATCATCGAGCAGGAACAAATAGCTCGAGCAATAGAGTTAGGTATAGGAATTTCCTCATTTGATGAGATTGAATTTATCACCGATTCATCGCAGAGTGAGATCCTAGTTGAGGAGATACGAAACGAATTATCCAATTAATTCGCGCAATACGAAAAGCACTTGAATACCTCAATTCAGCGATTATTCTATGATTGAGATAAGGGAAGCCCGTGCAGAAGACCGCGAATCAGCAGTCAGAATTCTATGGAAAGCCTTTGATCCAACATCTAGCTATGAAGATCATCTAACGAAAGAGTGGATAAAGAGATGGAATAATCCTGAAAAACAGGACTATGCATACGTTGCTGTGGAGAATGGCAAGGTTGTTTCAAGTCTTTCATTTTTCATAACATCTGAAAATGAGCAGATTATAAGAGGTGCACCACTATGTTTCAGTGGAGTATGGGCTGTTACAACAGATGCAGCCTATCGAAGGAGAGGGCTCGTAAGGAAACTCTTTGATATTTCATTCCCAAGAATGCACGATGAGAAAGTTTCCCTTTCAATTCTAGATCCTTTCTATAGACCATTCTATGAGAAGTTCTCGTATGCTTTATCAGAAAAACGAGCCAGACATATATTCACAAGAGACCAAATCAGAGTAGGCAAAACTAGAAACGACATATCTTCAAGAGAAGCAAAAGACCCTGAAGATAGACAAACGATTGTCCAAATCGAAAGATCGATGGCAAGATTTGGTTCAAGATTCTTCTCACGTATTGAATCATTAGACTATGTAATGAAGAATGGGATTATTCACATACTTGAAGACGAGAATGGACCTGTAGGATGCGTCTGGTTTAACTTCATTAAAGGACCTCCAAATACTGCTCCTGAACTAATAGTTGGCATTTCGAGATATACGAGCGATGATGTTTTCCCCTCGATAGTTGAGTTGGTCAGAAATTACTCTGCCAATGTTAGTAAGGTAACATGGTGGGTAGATGCTGATGTCCCGGTAAGACATTATTTTGCAGACATCCACCAAACTGAATCACATATGATAGGTTCAATGATGATGCGAATCATCGACTTTGAGGATTATTGTAGAAGCATCAATGTGCCAGAAGAAACATCTGAAAAGGTCACTATCGAGTTGAATGATGACCAATGTGCATGGAATAATGGCGTATATACGCTCATTCCCAATGAAGGTAAACTGTCAGTAGAAAGGAATGATTCAAAGCCAGACATATCTTTGAGCGCATTCCAGCTTTCACAAATAGCTGGAGGATTAACTCCACCTACAGTCCTGAGGTCCTTGCAAGAAATCAAATGTGATGAAGCAACTGCAAGAAGACTTGAGGATATCTTTCCTGCTGATACGTTTGTGTCCTATCTCCGGTTCTAATCTTTGGTTCTGAAACCCATGCAATATGGAGAATCTCTATCGGCCTTTATGTCTCAATCGTTCTGATACTCGTACGAACATATAGGTAAGTATACCCCATGCAATAGCGTTTACTAACAATCTTAGAGTAAGGATAGACGAATCCCTCAGCGCTGACGAACTTGGTTGAACAAGGTAAATGGCTATTGGAATACTGTCTGGAAAGATCATTGTCAACGCAACAGAGAAGATCATTACAGATACTGAAAGAATCTCCCTATATCCCCGAGAGTCAAGAGCAGGTCTGTTGAGTGGCATACTCTGGTGTATGCATTTATTAATTATTAACTATTGTTATTTATTCATTTGCTTTCATCACTGCCAACTCTTGCTAATGACTTGGCAAGTTTCTTCTTCTCTTCTAAATTACTTAACCGATTTATCATGATTCTTTGTGCTTGAGGAGAACCTGCTCCATGCATTGATTCTGCGAGGTATCCAACTGCAGCTCGACCTAAAGTCAAATTCTCAATAAGTCTCAACATTTTAATCCGGTCAATTGTTTCGACGCCTTCAGCGCCAACTAGATATTTCTCAACGATTTGACGTGTTTCAGGATTGCTTAATTCACGGGCGCTTGGACACGTGACAAAGAGACCACCTGCAATGTCCTGAAGCAACCTAGAAAGTTCATACGGAAATCTTGTCACATTTTGTTTACAGACATTCGCTAATAGAAGGTCAACTAGGTAATTTCCTGCAGGAGTCTTGTGTCCAGCGGCAGAACAAGCTATGCCACATGAATAGAGGGTTTCATTCAAATGAACCATCTCAGTGATTTTATCACGGATGTGAGAAGCGTTTTCAACTCCGTTGTATTCTGCAATAGAAGCGGCTGCACCAACCAAGACATCACCAACTCCGACTTTACATCCACCATAGCTCTGTCTATGGTAAGCTGCAAATGATTCAACGAGGCGTCCACAAAACTCACTCTCACCGTTCATGAAGATTCGTTCAATTGGAACAAAGACATCATCAAACACGATGAGACATTCTTGACCTCCATAGACAGGATTTCCACAGTCTACATCTCCTGTTTCAGTTTCATCAAGACGACGAAGGTCACAGGACTGCCTACCATAGTAGTATGTTATTCCATCAGCGTCCGCAGGAACTGCACAACATATTGCGTAGTTCTTGTCTTCATTTCGCATGGCTAAAGTTGGCATGATCAGGTGTTCATGAGAGTTTATAGCTCCAGTCTGATGTGCTTTAGCACCTCGAATAACAACACCATCATCTCTTCTTTCCACAACATGAACATAGACATCTGGATCCTTCTGCTCAGAAGGTCTCTTACTTCGGTCTCCTTTCGGGTCCGTCATACATCCATCTATGACTAGGTCTCCATCTTCTGCCATCTTTACATATTTTATGAATCGTTGGTGGTAATCTGTATCATACTTCTTGTCAATCTCAAAAGTTGTCAAATAAACAGCATTGAGGGCATCCATTCCAACACATCTCTGGAAACAGGTTCCTGAAACTTGGCCAAGTACTCGTTGCATCTTGACCTTGTCTTGAAGATCTTCTGTACTGTTATGAAGGTGACAGAATCTATTAATCGTGTTTCCTGTAATGACGGATTTTGTTGTCATCAAATCTGAATAATCCGAATCATGAGCTAAGTCATAGGTTAGGGCGACTGAATTGATGGATGCTCTGATTATCGGATGCTCAAGTGGATTGTCGATTTTCTCGCCAAGCATATAGATCTTCAGAGGACCACGTTTTCTCAAACTCTCGATATATTCTTCTCCTGTCTTCAGACCCATGTCTTTCAACTCCACTACAGGAAAGGGGTTCTATCTGATACTCTTCACCCACTTAAGAGCTATGCCATATGTCAATCAATTGCATTTCTGTAGCTGTTGTCAGAGTTTGTTTTATTTTCTAGAAAATAAGCTTATGCACATAATAATTTGCTTTATTAATCAGGACCGCTATTCGTTTCGTTTAGTATATGCGTGGAGGAGCTTCAATGAAGAAGGAATACCTGAATCGAAGGGAGACATATCAAAAATTCACAGCTGTCTTTGTGATAACTATGATTATCATCTCATCTGCATCAATGATTCAAGTAATGATTGAAACGGGTCAGGATAATGAAGTCGAACGAAGTATTGATAGTAAATTAGCGCGTAGTGTTACTAACAAACAGACGTCAGTTCTGGCTCAAGAGGGATCGTGGGTAAGCTTTGACATGTCAGCAAATGGAACCCCAGCTGAAGCTCACATTACAGGTTCAGACATGTCAGGCATCACAATTGTCGCTAATTTCCATGGATTCTGGAGAAGTAATACAAACATAAATGGAACACAATTTGACGACCTTAAAATGCCCGGAGCTGGTTCTTTACAAAATCCAGGTGCACCTGTCCTACCATGTCTTTTTGAGTATATTGAGATACCTCACGACATCAATGTTTCAGTTGATATCTTAACTTCATCAACTAATACTTCTACTGGCTACAACATTGGACCAGCTGTTTACGAAGATATTCCATATCCAATTGCAACGGGCCATAACGACACAGTACAGACAACTCCTCTACCGATAAATTATGGTCCTGAGTATTCAAATGACTCTTTCTTCCCAGGAATAATTACTAGTACAGAAGGAGCAGCAGAAAATGAATCAATGATAATGCGAGGTCATAGATTATTAGGTTTGAGTTTCTATCCGGTCCAATATAATCCAACAAATACTACACTACTGTTTTACTCACAAATTGTTGCTAAAATTAATTATAGCATTCCTAAACTAATTCAGCCAGTTGAAAATCGATTGCGCTCAGATGTGTTCGATCGAATTCTTGGTAATATGGTATTGAACTACGCATCTATTTATCCAACAGTAGCTCATCTGGCATATTCTCCAACAAGTATGGCACTGGCTCAAGAATATGAGGGTGATGCTGAATATTTGATTATCACAACTCAGAACTTCAAGTTTCAGGCGGACAGATTGGCAGAATGGAAGGAACGGAAGGGAGTACCTTCAGAAGTTATCACTGTAACTGCTGGCGATGGTGATGAAGTCGCACAGGAAATACATGACGCATATACTAATGGAAATCCACCCCCTTCATATGTACTGCTTCTAGGGGATGTTAATGACATTCCAACTAGATATGACACAGCAATGACATCCAGCCTATTCATGTATTTCAGTGGAGACATCGCATCTGATCTTAGTTATTTCAATATTGACGGAGCGGGTTATCTCCCAGAAATGGTATACAGCAGGATTTCAGTTGATACCCAAGAACAAGCACAGACAATTGTTGACAAGATTCTTCAGTATGAACAATCGCCGCCATTCGATTCATCATTCTACAAAGACGTATTTTTTGCTGGCGAATTTTCTGATTTGAATCCATTAGATGGAAAAGAAGACAGTGAGTTCAAGTTTCTAAGTATTTTAGAGAGAATCAGACATTTCCTGAAGGATGAGTACACACCCCACATCAATTATTCATCAATGTATATGAACTTCGACTATCCTGGTCATGTTAGTGGGTCAAACATAGATCTAGCAGATTTGGAATTATATTATAGTACACTCTCAACATCAAATCTAGTCATAGATTCAATATCTACAACAGATTATCCGAATTTTGCATGGCTAGGTAGATATGACTGGTACTGGGATCTAATAGGTGCTGACAATCCCTTTTATGCAGATGCCCGAGACAATGTCACGCGCAGTTTCAATGAGGGTAAATTCTTGGTTTTGTACTTTGGGCATGGAGGGTCCAAAAATATGGTAACTACAGCACAGAGGGATTTTGTAGAAGGTTGGCAACACCCATTCTTTAATACAAGTTACTTCTCTGATCTGACCAATGGCGTGGAAACTCCTCTGATAATAAGTATGGCATGTAGCACTGGGTGGTTTGATGGTGAAACAGATGAAGCTGAAATGTATGTTGGAGATCTTGGCGGCTTCTTGGGCCACAATCTATTCGAAGATTATGAGAATGAGTGTTTTGCTGAGAACATCACAAGACTAGAGGGAGGAGGTGCAGTTGCGGCGATTTCATCATCGCGTCCGGGTCATGCAGGAGTTTCTGCATATCTAATGGATGGGATAATCGCAGCATTCTGGCCTGAATTCACAGAAGCAAGTGGTGAACCGATTCACGAAAACGGAGGAGAGCCAATATACGAGATGGGAGGGGCACTTCTTGCAGGCAAGCTCTATGCTAAAGAAAAATGGAGAGAACTATATGATGCATCACTAATTGGATTTAGAGAAGCTTGGTATCCCCAACATAAAGCTGACACTACTTTTCATGAATATCATCTCTTTGGAGATCCAGAAACAGAACTTTGGACTGATGTCCCATCGCCCCTAGAGGTAACATACCCAGAATCAATTGGATTATCCCCGTCTCAGAGATTGCTCATAACTGTACGGAATCAGACATCCGGTCTCCCAGTTGATCATGCAAGAGTCTGTATTCAACAAGAAATCGAGCAGGAGGACGGTATCTATCAAATAGGATATACAGATGCTAATGGAGAAATTAGTTTTTACATCGCGACTCACGCATCATCCCCAAATATCAATGTAACAGTGACAAAACACAATTATCGACCCCATATTGGAGAAATAGTTGTTCTAGACATGATTGGTCCGGTTATTCTACTTGTTGGAGGATTAATTGTACTCGTGATAATTTTGATCATTAGAAGACAGAAAAATCGGTAAAAGCCAAAAATCTAGCAGGATTTTTAAGTACCTTAAGATACACACAGTGATTAATCGCGTCCTTAGGAGGATTTGAAAAAATGGAAATACCAGGTTGGCTTGTAGCCATATTAGTAATACTTCTAATCTTCTTCATGCTTGATGCTTTGTATATCGTTGATATAATTCCGAATGTTGGAACTGGTTGGCCAAACTAACTGGATCACTCCAGCATTCAAAATTAAAGCAGTGTTCTGCTTGCATATATAGGTGGATTTGAGGTTGGAAGTACCAGGCTGGCTTGTAGCTATACTTGTCATACTAATTATCTTCTTTCTTCTGGAAGCACTTGATATCATTGACTTCATTGTCATCTGCTCTGATTGGCCTTGTACATTCACGAACTCAGATAGTCTGGTTCAGTAAATGTGAGAGTTATAGCCTTCTTTGCAGGCTGTCAAAGTAGGGTTTTAGGAATTGCAGATTCTTTTTCTCTGTGAGTGAACGAAGCTGTGGAAGAATCTCTCTTAGAAGTGTATCATCACTGTTCAAAATTGCCATATCCGCCTTGAGTATTAATGCTTGTCCAAGGATTCCAGGCAGATCCTCAGATATAGCTCTTTCTTCCAATATTGCAAGCGAAGGAGATACTACTTCACCTTGTGTGCAAGACAGGATTTCGATCTTGGCTAGTTGGTGTAAGAATATGTTCTCCATTAGCAATGCTGTTCCTTGTTGTTCATAGATTTTTAGCCCTTGTTCAATGCTGCTCAAGGCCATTGGAAAATCACCTTGTTCCATTTCTAAAACGCCTGTTACAAAATGAAGCCATGCAAGTTGGTCTTCATTTCCAGATTTCAAAATGGGTTCACGTATTGAATCTAAAGAAATCTCAGCCTCTGTTAACTTCTTCAGGAGAACTAGCGACCATGTTTGAAATAATCGGGCGTGGTTGATCAAATATGGTCTTCCACTAAACTGATCCTCTGCCATTCGACCCCACTCCAGCCCTGATTCAGGTTCTCCCACTATATTGTAAAAGATTGAAAGGAAAGAAGAGGGATTCCCACTCTCCAAACCCGCTCGTTCTCGAACACTTACTGCTTTTAGACACCGTTCTATCGCAGTATCGAATTCACCCCGTATTGCATCCAAAAGACTAAGATTATAGATTACGTTTGCATAATTACCAGGAAGTCCTAGACTGGATTCAACGATTTCATATGCTTCTTCCAGAACCTCTCTGGATTTCTTTCGGTCGAAGTTGATAAGGATACCTCCCTTTCTTATTAGAAGGTGGGTTTTTCGCAGCTTGTCGTCAAAATCCTCTGCAATCTGTATTCCGCTATCAATAGAGCGAAGTTGTTCCTCCGTGTCACCATCCACTTGTGCTCGAATTGATAAGAAATCACACAATACAATTTCATAGAAACCAAAGTAAGTATTACTATCTATTAATTCACGAATCTTTTCCATTGTGGACGTCTTATACATGGTTGAAGGGTAATTTCTCATGTCAACTTCGAACTTAATCAAATACATTTCAAGAGCTATCCAGTCTTCCGGATCTGTTGCTAGAACAGCATCTGTTAATGCATGAACCTCAATTGCATCATCATATGTGCCTTGATAAACTGATGAATAGAATAGATTTGGACCTAGTATCTGATGGTGTCCATATTTCTCTCTGATCATGTCTACAAGTTTGTAATCCAGTCCAATCATAGCAAAATGGATTGCAAAATAAACAACCATGACAGGGCTTTCATTTTTGAGAACAAATTCAACCAGTCTATGTACGAAGTCATAGTAATCTGATGCCTCTGTCATAGTATTGTCTAGAACACCCTTTATTTCTTCATCAATGAATGGATAATATTGGGTGATCGTGCCAATTGGCTCCATCTTTGCGCTCCTTCTTAATCCTAATCAATCATAGGATACTTTCTCTACTTGGAGAAAAATCTTGTTCAAAACTCCACATACATCAAAACGGAGTAGAAATATGGTTGTATCATTTCTTAAATGCCAGAATCACGAATCATCTCTTCAATCTTTATCTTTCCAAGCCTTGTAAATTTCCGTACAGGATAGGATAATAGAACATCAACTGATTTTGAAAACGGTGTATTCTTTGTACTTCTAGATATCTCTTCAGCATCACGAAAATGATTCGTAACGAACTTAGCAAAGAGGATTGGTTCCATTGCAGAATAAAACGAGAACCAATAATCATCAGGAAATCTTTCCCGTAGCCATTCATCGATCGCATCCATTCGTGAAACTTGTTCGTCGTACTCAATTTTGAGATAGAACTCAGTATTCTGTCCTAAACTCAGATTCCATCTCACTGCAAACCAGAAAGCATTGCTACTTTGCATCTCTTGGATGGCTCTACTCACTCGTCTAGAAGTAAGACCGGACTGCTCAGAGATTTCACTGACCTGCATCCGAGCATCATCAAGGAGATATTTCAATACACGAAGGTGCAGATTCTTTATTTCAAACATCTCACCAGGTTTTGTTAAAATAGTATGCAGCTCAATATTCGTCACCGATTCCAAAGTTCTAAGGAATGACCCTACATTCTGTAGACCTTCTGCACCTATGTACTCGCAATGGAGGAAGTACAGACGACCTGTTCCAGTTACAATTTGTCCGACTTGAATAATCATAAGATGAGAACCCAAATGTTCCATGAACTTTTCTTCATTCTCGGATCCGTCAGTAGAAACTAGAGCAATAAGATAATCTGATCCCATCATAGCAGGCCTTAGCACAATCGAGTACTCTTCAATAACACCAGTTTCAATAAGTCGATCCATTCTCTTCTTGACGGCATTGGCAGTCACTCCCAACATGTCTGCTAGAGACTGATAGGACAATCTACAGTTTTCATCAAGTGCAAGAAGAATGGTTTTATCTGTTGGGTCCAATTTGTCCACCGTGACTGAGCTCACTCAGTCTTTGGTGGTATTAGAGCTCTAAATAGATTATCTTCAGGAGCTTCTTTCAATTCTTTCGAAGCACAATAGATGCATCCTGTACCGATGACAGATAATTCAAAGCCAACTTCTCTTAGTTTCCTAAGATATTGTATATGTTCAAAAAGTCGATCAATCATTTCAGACGAATCCAAAACCGATGAACCATTTTCCTCTGGAAATGACATTTCAACCTCAATAACAAGTGAGTTTTCTTCCTCCTCCTCCTCATAACTATCAAGCAGAATTCGTACCCATGGTGTTCGATAAAGGAGAGTTGATACGTCATTTGGGTCTGTCTTTGCTCTGATTCGAGAAGCCGCTTCGTTGAATTTCTCTTTTAGGTTGAGTGTCATCTTGTGATAGAATTAGATTGAATTGAATATGAAATAGCCTACACCTGCAGGTTAGGAAAATAGCTTCACGGTATGCGTCTTGAGCAAATAACTAATTCAACCAATGCGAATTTAATCACGAAAGTTCTCGAGAATCTCAACGACCTCACTATCTGATACATCATACCATTTCTTGTAGGCACTGGCTACAGCGAAGATGAATCCCGATTCAATCCTTGGACATATCAGATAATCAACTTCGCTAGCTATCAAATCGGATGCACTGCCAGATGAGGTTGGAACTGCAACGATTATTCGGTTTGGTGCCAGAGTTCGGACTGACTCAATTGCTGCCTTCATAGTGTAACCACTGGCAAGCCCGTCATCTACCAGAATCACATCTCTGTTTGATGGCTGAATGATACCTACAAGTCCTCGGTAGTCAGCTTTGCGCCTAGCTATCTGATCTTGTGTCTGTTTCACAACCAAGTCTATCTGTCGTTGATTCAATCCAATCGACCTTACTAAGCTCTCATTTAGTAACAGTGAACCATGAGAGGTAAGTGCTCCAAATCCAGCTTCAGGGTTTCCAGGAACCTGCAATTTACGAACAATGATAGCATCTAAATCAGCATTTAGAGATTTGGAAATCTCAACACCTACAGGTACACCACCATTTGGAATTGCAAGTACAATAGGTCTAGTTTTGAAATCAATTGATTCAAGCTCACGTGCTAAAACCCGTCCTGCTTCCGTGCGATCCTCATAGGAATACAACTGCCTAGCCTCACTTGATTTACTCAGAGCTTCCACATAAGGTGTGTGACGAAACTTGATTCAACTTTGAAATCGGGAAGCATAACTATAGATTACGAATCAATCTCTCAAAATGAGGTTTCAAGAAAGGCAGGTTCTCGTTATCAGCTAGTACCTGAAGTTGGTTTGTGACGTCCCTGAGAAGTGCCTCATCACCAGTCATGATTGCCATCTCGCCCTTGAGGACTAGAACTTGCCCAATGAATCCCGATAGATTACCTGAAATTGCTCTATCTTCGAGGATAGCTAATGATGGAGAAACTATCTCATCCGAATGACAAGATCTCACTTCAATTCTAGCAAGCTGATGAAGGAATATGAGCTCTGTGAGAAATGCTGTCCCTTGACGTTCATAGATTCTGAGAGCTTGCTCAACACTACTAGTAGCCAATGAGAAGTTCTCGTTTTCTGCTTCAATGAGGCCGGTGACAAAATGTAGCCATGCTAAGTGACTCTCATCTCCAGATTTTAGAACTGATTCGCGAGTTGTGTCAACCAGGACCTGAGCCTCAGTTAGGCGTTTCAGTAAAATCAGTGACCAAGCTTGATTGAGTATTGCTCGATTTAACAAGTATGGTCTGCTCTTGTATTGTTCCTCAGCCATACATGCCCACTCAAGCCCTGATTCAAAATCACCAATCACATTGTGCAAAACCGATAGTAGATAGGACGCGTTTCCAGTATTCAGACCGGCTCTCTCTCGAAGAGATACAACATCCAAGAGTCGTTTGATAGCGCTATCAAAGTCACCTCGAATTGCGTCAAGTACGCCTAGACCATATATGATTTCAGCATACTCCACAGGTATGCATAATTTAGTTTCAACAATCTTGTACGCCCTCTCAAGCAGCGCTCGAGATTCATCCCGATCACTATTCATGATGATTCCAGCTTTCCGTATCAGAAGGTGTGCAATGCGAACTTGTTCATCGAACTTCTCTGCTGCCCTCAGTGCTTTATTTACGCACCTCATTCGTTCCTCAGAGTCACCGTCTGCATGTGCTCGAATTGCAAGATAGTCATAGAGGCAAGCATCATAGTAACCAAAATCAGGATTTTCATCTATCATTCTACGAATAGTGTTCAACACCGAATCTTGATAGATGGTCGTAGGGTAGTTTCTCATGTCAGCCTCAAACTTCATGAAAGTCATTTCAAGGGTAAGCCAATCAGGAGGATCTGTAGCGAGGACTGCATCAGCCAATTCATGCACCTTTTGTAAGTCCTCTACTGTCCCCTGATAGGCAGAGGAAATGAACAGATTCGGACCGAGTACTAGATGATGACCATATTTTTCACGAATTTTGTCAATGAGTTTATAATTCAGTGAGAGGATGGAGTGATGGATAGCAAAATAAACGACCATGACCGGACTTTCTTTCTCGAGTACTAATTCACCAAGTCGATGTACAAAGTCATAGTAGTCAGATGCTGCCCCCATTATGGTCTCAAGTAAATTCTTTGTTTCCTCTTCGATAAATGGGAAGTAGCATGTTATCGTTCCGATAGGATCCATCTTTTCACTCCCTCTTAGACGGATATCCTAGTACTACACTATGGTTCCACTCCGTGAAAAATCTTGTTCACACAAGAGATATTCAGAGTCTAGGTTATCCCGGAATGTATAACAGATATGGAATCAAACTTGGAGGTGGTGTTTCGTGTGTCAGATTCAAAACACAGGTTACTCTACCTTTCACAAGCTGATATCATCAAAATCAACCTACTCATGAATGAGATAATCGAGCAGTTAGAAATAGCATTCGCAGAGAAAGCTGAAGGGCGGGTCGAGATGCCACCGAAACCGGGAATACATCCAGGTGAGTCAGACAACTTCATACACGCAATGCCTGCTTACATTCCTAAAATGAAGTCTGCGGGATTGAAGTGGGTGAGTGGATTTCCAAATAACACCCAAAAAGGACTGCCATATATCTCCGGTCTACTAATCCTCAATGACCCGGAAACTGGTTTACCCATCTGCGTCATGGATTGCGTTTGGATTACAGCCAAGCGAACAGGTGCTGCTACAGCTGTCGCAGCAAAACATCTCGCTCGGTCTGATGCATCGATTGTCGGAATTCTTGGTTGCGGAGTTCAGGGGCGGAGTAATATCGAAGCTTTGAGTGTCGTGTTTGCATTGGAACATGTAAGAGCATACGACATTGACCTTAATCGTTCAAAAGAATACGCAAGAGAAATTGAAGCAAGTTATGGATTAGCGGTAGAAGTTGTTGATTCACCTAGGGATGCAGTTTCTGGATGTGACATAGTCGTGACTGCAGGTCCAATCCTCAAAAAACCGCACGCCACAATACAGGCTGGGTGGTTGGAGGAGGGAGCTTTCGCTTCTCTAGTTGATTTTGACTCATATTGGCACCCAGATGCAATGAAGCAAGTCAATAAATTCTGTACAGACGACATTCTTCAATTGCGACACTATCAAGAGATTGGTTATTTTCAAAACATCCCATCAATCTATGCAGATCTCGGGGAACTTGTCGCTGGACAAAAAATGGGACGAGAAACTAATGAAGAACGTACAATTACATGCAACCTCGGACTTGCAATGGATGATATGGCTGTAGCTCCTCTGATCTATCAGAAAGCTGTAGAGATAGGAATTGGCTCGTGGTTGCCGCTTTGAGCCAATTTCAATCCAGCGGATTTCAGCTGACTATACCAACTCTGACTGTCGATACTAAAGCTCTCTTTATGTTATCCCATTGGAAATTAAAACCCGCAGTTACAAGAAGATTCGAGAGACCTCCAATAGCGCTAATCAGAATCGTAGCAACACTATTAGCATCCACATCTTTTCTGAATTCACCTGATTTTATCCCCTCATTGATTACATCTTCAAGTAATTTGAGAACAGCCATCTGTTGCTCTTTGTGTTGCTTTCTCATTTTTGGCAATCTGGATGAGGCAACCTGAAATTCCAGGTCCATCCGACACATCTCATCTGAAACTTCACACATAGATGCAAAGACCAAATCTGCAGACCGCTCCAATTTTGCCATTGATGTTGGTTCATTATCAATTATTGTTTTGAGCTGATTGTAATTTATGGTTGCAAATTTCTTCTGGAGTTCGAGGAATAGAGTTTCCTTGCTATCAAAATAGCCATAGATTGCACCTTTACTGAAACCACTTTTCTTCACAATATCATCCATTGATGTTTCATGGTATCCCTTTTTCGAAAATAATGAAAGGGCTGCTAGTAGGATTTTCTCCATCGTCATAGTTTTGTGTTCTTCTGATACTTTGGGAGACATTCATGCACCTCTTTACTTCTGTTTAAAACTGACCAGTCGGTTTAATATAAATCTTCTGCAATAAGGGAGTGTTGCCCTTGATCTTTCAAGGACAACAAGCAAACAGTCCTACTCATGATCAGAAGTAATCTCACCAAGAGTCAGGATAGACCTATTCGTGCTACCGAAGATCCCGATAATTGCAAGAAGGATTCCTCCAACAAGGTACCATGCTTGTATACCGAAAGCTTCGCCGATTGCTCCAGCTAAAGCTAGACCAAAGGGAGTCATCGCAGGACCAAGACTAATTAGGACTGTAAAGACACGACCCTGAATCGCTGGGGGCACAATTGACTGCACAACAGCCATTATAGAGCCACTAGCCAAAGGGATCATCATTCCAGCGATGAACATTCCACCTACTGCAATCAGTATCAGATTCGCTGGTGCTAGTCCAACTACAAAGATGCTCGCTGAAGCTGCGAAAAGTGCGACTATTGCAGTGAGCATTCTTCTCTTGAATCCTCCCCAGACACCAAGTGTTATCCCGCCTAGCACCATTCCAATACCCATCATTGACTCAATCAATGCTAGCTCGAAGGCACCACCTGAGAAGTGGAGCAGCACGAGGAGTGGAGTGAGAGCAAAGGCAGGAATCAGTACAACGTTAGTCAACATCAGAGCAATCGTGATGAACCTTCCACCTTTCCAGTTCTTCATGTAGGAGAATCCTGCGATGATGTCTCTGACAACTCCAGATACACCAGCATCAGGCTTTGATTCAGAGGAGGTAGGTCGAGGAATTCTGATGAACAATAGAGGCAATATAGCCATTGCAGCTGTAACGACATCTATCAGGATTATGAAATGCATCGGCAAGAGAACCATAAGCATCGCTCCCAGTGCTGGCGCAGCTATCCTGGCTAGACCCTGAAGTGCCTGGTACATACCGTTCACTCTCGAGAGATGTTCATCTGGAACCATCAGTGATGCAGACGCTTGAAGGGCAGGCCATTGGAAGCTGCCCAGTGTTGAACGAATAGCCATAACAGCGAATACATGTATGATCTCAACTGCACCCATCGACCAGAGCAGGGACAGTCCAACAATTGTAAGAGCAGCTAGAGTATCTGAAGCAATCATTACTCTTTTTCGACTCCAACGGTCTACAAGAGCTCCAGAGAATGGACTCACAAGGACCTGTGGTAAAACAACCATCATTGTAGCTAGAGAAAGCACTAATGCACTCCCAGTCGTATAGGTCAGCCACCAAACAAGTGCGAACTGAACAAGTGCACTTCCAACCAATGAAAATGCTTGTCCACCAAAGATCTTCATGTAGTCTCGTGTTTGGTTTTTCTGTGACTCCAGAGTCTGAGTTGAACTCTCAGTGCTCATTGATTCAGATTGAGGTATTACAATACTAGCCTGCAGTGCGGTTTGTGAGGCACTGTCAGGGTTTGATTCGGTTTTTGAAAGCAAAGCCAATTTTACTATCTTCCTTCTCATTTAATAAAACCGACCATTCGGTTTTTATTATTAAAATAAACCGACTAGTCAGTTTATAAACTTTGTGTTTTGAGAGAAAGTAGTCTAGACGTAATTGTCAATGGTCCAAGAAAGAGAAAATAGTCAACACCAAGTCTTAATGCTAATCAAACTGCTCATCAAGCCATATTCCTAGGGGTTTCAGACTTCCATCAGGAAATTCCGTATGCGTTCCACCAGCAGCAACATGAAACTTCTTGTTCATCGATGGAATCTCATCAAAGAATGATTGACAAGCCTCAACTGAAAAGAGCGGATCACTGTCACCTATGCCAACAAAGACAGGCATAGTTCCGAGATTAGGAATAACAAAGTCTCGTGTTTGTACAATCTTCATGAATCGAAATGTGTAGTTAAAATTGAAAAGAGGATCATCTAGTCCAACCATTCCCTCACGGTAATACCGAATTATTGGTTTGCTGGGTCTAAATATCGAATTAAACAATATATTCAGTTTTTGAAGAGTGGAAATACTAGGATAAACGTCAGGCCTCGTGGTTCTGGCTCCGCTTAGTAAAACAACGCCATCTATGTTTTCGAGACAATTACCTAGAGCAAAAGCACTCGATAGAACTCCCAGGCTATGACCCATTAGAACAACTTTAGGATGAATCTGCTTGACAAAATAAATTGCCTCACAAAGGTCTCTGATATATCTCTCTTTACTCGGGTAGTCTCCTCTATTCCCATCGGAGAGACCATGTCCTCTCAGATCCAAACCATATACAGTGAAACCAAGCTCTGTGAGCGGATTAGTGATTAATCCATATGGTCCACTATATGCTGTAATCCCATGAAGTAAGAGGATACCAGTATCTTTTGTATCCGATTTTCTGGAATTCCATTTCCTAATGAAGAGTGTTTGATTATCAGAGGTTGTTAGCAAATGATGGGGACCATCAAACTCACTCCGCAGTGCTTGAATTTCAAGCGTCATGATATCACCCTGGGAATGTAAGTTCTCGTGCCTAAAGTATTCTCGCTATTCTGAAATAAGCGATGCTTCAGCTTGGAATATACAATCGTTTCATAAAATCATGATAATGGGGCAATCCGAAGAACTACAATAACACAAGATGACATGTCATAGTCTAAGAAATGATGGAATAAACGGTTCGCATATTCCAGTCTCATCTTATCATTTGCAGTTAATATTTCACGAATTTCTTTTTCTCCTTAATGAAACAACGATTACAGTAACGCTTGTTATAATGGGAATGGAAATACCGAGAACCACTGGGAGAGATATCAGATTTGAAGAAGTATTGCTGGTCGTCGTAGTAGATGTGCTGTTGAAGTTAGTCCAGTTCAATCTGTATGAATTAGCAGAAGGAACATATTCTTCCAGATATGCTCGAGCTTTTTCAACATTCAATGCTCCAAATCCGGATTTCTCATCCCAACCCGTGTCCAACATATCAGTAGCACCCCAAACCATCGCATCTTCAATTTGACCATTTGATGCCCATGGAAACTGATTCCAGAGAAGAACAGCTGAAGCTGCAACTATTGGTGTTGAGCAGGATGACCCTCCGAATGTGCCATAATCACCTGTAGTCTGCATGTATGCAGGCACACCACCAGCAGGACCAACTAGAAACAACTTATCACCGTATCCACCCTCATTGAATGTACCTGTACTGTCAAATCTACCAATGACTCGAACATACGGCAATGACTGCGGAATGTCCTTTGGATGTAGTGGATAGAGAGTATTATCACATGCTGCAAAAAAGAGTGCTTCCCCGCTTTCATGAAGTTCTGTAACCTTATTTTGAAGTTCAACCAGGACAGGATCATCTAATTCGAGCATGTATACTGTTGCGAGAAAACTCATCGTGAACACCATTTTTCCAAAGCTAGTGCCCCATTCGAATATGTCAATTAATTTCTGTAAGTAAATTCGATACGAAACAACATCATCAGTAGGATAACTGCCCCAAGGCCACGCACAGTACAGTGGGGCGTTTACTATCCCTGCCACTCCTATGTTGTTATTGATTGTTGAAGCTGCTACTGATGCAACTGCAGCTTCATGAGAACTCGAACTGGAAGTTGGGTAAGGTAGATATGAAGTCATATTGTCATTCCATGAAAAACTAGCCTTTTCAGATACATTCAGGTCCCCATTTTGATAATCAATGATAGCCTCCCCCACTATACATAACCCAACACTCTCTGGAGAATCAAAGAAGTAGCCATGGTCCCAAACACTATGAATATTGATTGCATCCAAATGCCATGGATCTCCAATAGGATCATTTGGAATGAATCCCAGAATAAGGGGGAGATTACCAAATGAGTGGATTATGATCAAGAATATTGTTGCACACATTAAAGCAGTTGGCCTGGAGAAAAATGATCTTGAACCTGCTTTCCTAATGCCCATTTTCAACCACTCAGATTGAATAGAGTATCTCGATATGATGGAACTAACAGTAAATTAAGAGCACTCATCACAGCAACTTTAGATACTTCACATTTTCAATTGGACCCGGTTTAGCCTTCACATCACTAGCACTGGTTATGTGGGTTCTTCTGTACAAGCGACAGTGAAAGCCTATCTTTCAAACTAACTGAATCGTTTGTTGTTGAAATGAGAAAGGCAGCGGCAACATTTTACCACTTCAGAAGAATGGGTCGATCTTTCATCATTCACCTTTATGAGAGCGTTCCTTCCAGACTTCATCGCTTGTTTTCATTATGGATGAACTATTGAGGAATGTATCATCAATTTATATTCGCAAATTACTAGGAAGAGATTGTCAGTGGAACACATGAAGGAGAAAGTCACCCTGTCATTCACAGTACTCATAATGACGATTTTCTTCTCCAGTATTACCGCGACCATTTTTACAGTAGGCATGCAGTACCCAGAGAGCACATATCAACCACCATTCACATTCGATGATTATGATACAGGATTTTGGGACCTGAGTGAAGCAATAACCGATCCACTGAATATCAATAATATCTCAACAGTCATTGAATATAATGAACTGCAGAATGAAACAATTCCATTAGTTGAATGGTATTTCAGTTATGAGAGTGAAATATTCAATGGGAATCCTGTTAGAATCAATTCTGTTATATTGAGAAAACAAAATTTCTCGACATCTTCTCCAGCTATTTTGTATCTCCACGGTTATGGTGGAGAGTACATGGATTATCTAGGATTCTTTAGAGATCTTGCATCCGCAGGTTTTGTTGTTATGGGCATTGATCATCCAGGAAGAGGAAATTCAACAGGTATGCCTGAACTAACTCCGAATACGTTTCTGAATGTAACAAATGGACCTGAAGATTCTAATCTTTATCACTCTGTATGGGCTGGAGTACGCGCGATATCATTGCTGGAGTCACTATCATATGTCAATGATAGCACTATTGTTATAGCAGGCGACTCAATGGGAGCATGGACTACCCTCATTGTATCTGCAATAGACGCACGGATTGATGGTGTGATTCCGATTATTGGTGCAGGGAATCTAATGTATTCAATAATGTCAGGTTCTCTAATCAATAGTGTCATTGAACCCTCATACTCTCTTGATTCAACGGAGATGCAGAACATTGCAAGGTGGTTTGATCCAATTGCCTATGCGAGAGATCTTACCCAGCCAACTCTAATGCTCTTTGGTTCCAATGACGATTTCTTTCCAATCATGTCAATGAAAGACACAATAGAAGCAATCAATGCACCACTGACTCTTAGAATTGTACCAAATTGGAGACATTCAATTTATGACGAATTTGGTAGCAACATCGAAAGCTGGATGGAGAGTCAATTCCGAAGTGGGCTTAATCATTCATCAATTGATGTATTCTTTAGTGAGAAGTTGTCCCTCTACGGAGGTCTCATATCAATCGATGTGAACACAACCTCTTCAAACAAAGCCTGGGTGTGTTGGCGTTCAGGTGAACCAGGAGCAGTATGGTTAGTATCTGAGATGATTTTGACTGGTCAAGGAGCTATTCAGACTTACTCAACTGATATTTTGCCATTGACAATAGGAAAAGTTTCGTTCTTTGTACTTGTGGAATTGGAGAACTCAATGATTGTTTCCTCTTCAATCGAGGTAGCCACTGCTGGTTCAGCGTTATTTCCATTTCTACTAGTCCTCTCAGGACTTTTACTTCTGATATTGATTAGAACAGGTGAATGGAGACCAACGACCTACAATGTCGTGCGAGAGGTACCGTATCTGATTGGCATGTTAATGCTCGGATTGGGATTTGTCCTACCATTCATTACCATTCAAGGAAGGACTACATTGTCCGTACTGGAAATAATCGAACGCTTTGGAAACACATTCCTGTTAGCTGGATGGTTTCTACCAAGTTTTTTGGCTAGTGTCTGTTTTGTACTCGCGTTGTCCACCTATCGGCATGGTTTCCAATTGCGAGTTGCAGGATTGCTCTGGACTCCAGTACTGGTGATATTGATCATTCTTTTCTTGATTCTCTATGGTATATTCGGATTCTTTGGAAGTGAGGTTCTTGTGAATTTAGGTCTTGGGGGACCTCTCTTCTTAGCTGGAATAATCTTCATGCAGTTACTCGATAAGACTGTTAGGGAAAAATTGGAAAAGAAACTGGAGGAACTACTCAACATCGATATCTAGACAATCGGGCCATTTGCCGGAAGACCAACTAGTTTCTATTTTGCACTGTCCTCAGATTGCTTTAAGAAATTCTTGAATCTGATACTCGTATTCCCTTGTAGAAACTGTTACTTCGATTTTGTGACCTTCATCCTTTGTTTTAATTGTAACAAACCCGAGATTGCTTGAGAACTCCACACAACATTTCGGTTCTATATCTCTGAGTTTAAGCCCAAATTTTCCATCAAAGAACTCCTTGGCCTTCTTCATCACTTCTTCATTGGACAGACTTGTTACCTTACTCATTACTTTCATATGAATTCACTATAGTTAATTCATTTTTGTATATAGGTCTTCGTATACATATTTGAAGTGCTATAAGGAAGAAAGAGGGATAGAAGGAAGGTCAAGTTGTCGGAATAGAAAATCGTGACCATACCATAGAATTTTCGTGATAAAATTAACTTGAGCGGGATATCTCACAGTATTGTTTATTCAAATTAGAACCTATCAATATCGTTATATATTTCATAGATTCTCGAGTCGAAGAGCTACATGAGAATATGGGTTCGGTGTACGAAATGAGTAAGAGAAAGTACATCAGACAGTACAAATGGTCCAACATCTATGCAATGATGCGAGGCGGAGGAGGAAACCTAAAGGAATGTACTGATGATTTCGAGGGACGCCTAGTGGTCATCACAGGTGCAACCTCAGGAATCGGATTTGCAACTGCCAGAGAATACGCTTCCCATGGTGCGAATCTTCTTTTGATCAATCGAAATGAAGAGAAGTCGATAGCCCTTTGTGAAGAGATTCGCCAAGAATTTCAAGTAGAATGTGATTATCAGATTGCGGATTTTTCACGATTATCTGAAGTACGCAAGGTTGGAAGTGAACTTTTGGAGTCAGACCTAGAAATCGATGTTCTTATACATAATGCAGGTGTCTATTCAACAAAAAAGATAATCACAGAGGATGATAATGAACTGGTCTTTCAAGTAGACTATCTTGGGTCTTTCGTCCTGAATTATATGCTCAAGGATAAATTGAAAGCACGAGGAAAAACACGCATTATCTATGTTAATTCAGAAGGTCACCGCTTTGCAGTTTGGGGAATAGGACTACATGATCCCAAGTATGAGAAACGTCGACATACCGGTTTGGGAAGTTATGGTGTTGCAAAAACAGCCCAACTTCTTTCGATGATCAAATTTGCTGAATTTTTCGAAGGTAGCGGTGTGACCATAAACGCAATGCATCCAGGAACTGTTAAAACCAATACTGGTTCAAACAATGGCCGAATATACCGTTGGTACAAAAGAAACTTAGTCGATCGTATCTCCAAAGATCCACAAATATCTGCAACAGCGCTTTATTATCTAGGAGTTTCAAAGGAAATAGAAGGAATAAGTGGAAAGTTCTTCAATCTTACAAAGGAGGAAGAACCCGCACCTCCAGCATTAGATAGGGATGTAGCTGAGGAGCTTTGGTATAAATCAATAGAAATGGCGGGTTTGGAATGAGCGAGAACAATCATCGAATAGTCATCGTCGGCGGCGGGATGGCAGGATTGACTGCTGCTGTGTATTTAGCAAGGGCAGAACATGACGTGCTTCTACTAGAGAAGAACAAAGAATGCGGCGGACTTCTCAATTCATTTCAACGAGAGGGATTCACATTTGATGCAGGTGCAAGATCAATCCTGAATGCAGGAGTAATTTATCCTATGCTCAAAGAACTCGGAATCGAGCTTGACTTCCTTGATAGCCCAGTATCTATTGGAATCGAGAACAAGATCATCAGTCTCTCTCCGGAAACTGGCTTGGTTGACTATAAACGATTGTTAGAGGAAATGTACCCTGACAGCGTCAACGATATCGACAAGATTGACACCAAAATCAGAAAAATAATGAATGACATGCGAGTCTTGTACGCAATTGATAATCCCAATTTCAGGGAAGAGAAAGATGGAGCATATCTCAAACAACTCCTTGGGTGGATGCCAAGATTTCTGCCGGTCCTACGTAGAATTAGTAAGCAGACCGAGCCCGTTGAATCCTATTTGGGAAAGTTCACTTCAAATCAATCCCTCATCGATATCATAGCCCAGCATTTCTTCAAGAAGACACCAACGTCTTTCGCCTTGGGTTACTTCTATTCCTATACTGATTACATATATCCAAGGGGAGGTACGGGCCAGTTACCAAAGGCGATGGTCCAAAGAATCATTGAGCTGGGCGGGAAGATTCAAACAGAAACTGAAATAATCACAGTCAATCCTTCAGAACAAACATTGACAGACAAGGATGGCAACATCCATTCATATGATACTCTCATCTGGAGTGCGGATCTGAAGACATTATACAGAATATTGAATCCCAGTGACTTAGAGGAAAAGGTCACTCGTGAGATCCTAGAACAGAAGGAGCTTCTTCTTTCAAAACGCGGGTGTGATTCCGTTTATTCCTTATTTATTGGTGTAGATATACCATTAGAGGAATTCAGCTCCATCTCAAATGGGCATTTCTTCTACACACCATCAAAACAAGGCTTAGGAAAGATACATTGGTCGGAGCTCGATTCTTTGATCGAGAATTTTGACAATAAATCAAAGGATGAAGTTATACAGTGGTTGGACAAATACTGTCAACTAACGACATATGAAATATCAATACCAGCATTTAGAGACCCATCATTGGCTCCCGAAGGCAAGACAGGTTTGGAAATTAGCATGCTCT
Source organism: Candidatus Thorarchaeota archaeon (assembly GCA_048882385.1). Lineage (GTDB taxonomy): Archaea > Asgardarchaeota > Thorarchaeia > Thorarchaeales > Thorarchaeaceae > SMTZ1-45. Next base: position 43,975 of record JBHLRQ010000012.1, read on the forward strand.
TTGAATATGATTTATTGAAGAAAGTAGAGGATGCCAACTGGTATGAAGAATTCCGAACCGAGGTTGAAAATCGAATGTTGGATACCCTTTCGAATTCCATCTATCCAGGCTTGAAAGACAAGGTCATCTTTCAAACATCATCGACTCCGCTCAGTATTGCTAAGATAGTAGGAACCTCAGAAGGAGCAATCGTAGGTTGGTCGTATCTATCACCCGTTCCCGTTGTACACGAACTCCGAAAGATTTCTAGTTCAGTTAAGACACCGATTCCAAACGTATTACAGGCGGGACAATGGGCGTATAGTCCAGCAGGAATACCTACAGCAATCATTACGGGTTGGAATGCTGCTAAAAAAGCAATGAAGATCAAAAAATGATTTGCATACCAGGCATTCACCTGATAGGAAAAAAGGATAGGATGGTAAGGGTGTGAAGAGGAGGATTGTAGACGTTTTGACGAAATCTTTTATTCCAGCTGTCATATCATCGTGTGAGCACTCATGACGAAGATTGAGATGAAAGACGGTGTACCCATGTGTACCCTCGAACAATACGAAACTGATTTTGCTGATCGTCATTTGGTCCATGGAGTTATTGAGAAGTGGGCCAATGAGAAACCGGATGAGATAGGACTAATCTGTGCGAATGATGGAAGGGAATTCTCATGGAAAGATATCCACCAGGCAGCAACAGCCATTGCGATCAAGTTGACTGAGATGGGATTGAAGAAAGGGGACTTTCTTGCAACGTCGTTACCTTTCCTCCCAGAACACATTTTCCTTGAATACGCATGTTTCCAGATTGGAGTCATCCATGTGCCCCTCGATCTTCGATTGAAGCCCCATGAGGTCATTCGTTGCCTAACCCTTGTGATGGCAAAGGCATATTGTCATCTCGGGAAGACGGAGCATGCTGACTTTGGGGCTCTGGGAAATGCTGTCAAGGAGAGTTGTCCATTTGTGGAGCACTTTATCCAGTTCTCTCCGCTAGAGGAATGCAATGAGGGAGCGACCTCTGCCTTTACCCTGGCAAAAGATGCAGATGAGCTGGCAAAAGAGGTATTCTCAGGGAGAGTTCCAGAACTGGCTCAGAAATTTGCAGCAGCGAAAGCAATTATTGTAGAAACTGATGGATGTCAGGTAATCTATACGACGGGCTCTACAGGTGCTCCGAAGCCTGCTCTTCTCTCCCATCGTGGAATAACGTCTCAGAATCTTACCCTCGGCATGGGTTTTGATATGACTGAGAATGACACTATGTGTGTGAATCTACCCCCTAGTCATGTCGGAGGCCAGGCAGAACAACTGATGACACCATGGTTCTTCAGCGGGAAGTGCGTGGTCCTTCACATCTTCGATCCAGAACTCACATTGGAATCTATTCAGAAGTACAAAGTGACACTCTTTGGTCAAATCCCTGCTCTCTTCGTCATGGAGTGGCGTTTGCCAAATTACTCAGATTTCGATCTCTCGAGTCTCAAATTCGGACTGTATGGTGGACAGGCGGTTTCACGTCAATTCCTTGAACAGCTGAAAGAGATGACTCCCAGATTTGGTACTGGATTGGGGTTGACGGAAACTTCTGGGTTCTGTACCTACACACCACTTGACGGTACTGTGGACGATATTCTTGCTGGGGTCGGATATGCCATGCCAATCACTCCCATCTCAATCAGAGAGCCGATGCTGCCTGATGGGATGGCTGGGAAGGAACTACCTCCAGGAGAGAACGGAGAGATCTGCTTCAGAGGGCCACAACTCTTCCTTGGTTATGTGAATGATGAGGATGCAACTCGAAAGACAATCTCGAAGGATGGATGGCTATATACCGGTGACTATGGCAGCTACGATGAGAAAGGATTGCATCTGGCAGGCCGGACCAAGCTCATCATCAAACCAAAAGGCTACAATGTGTTTCCAACAGAGGTAGAGAATTTCATTGCCAACGAATTGAAAGAGAAGATCGCTAATGTTGCTTGTGTTGGTGTCAAACATGAGGTCTTCACGGAGGCAATCTTTGCTTTTGTAGTTCCGAAAGATGGACAGACCGTAACATCCGAAGAGGTACATGAAGTAGCGAAAGGAATGGCTTCATACAAACGTCCATCGTATGTTGAAATTATCTTAGAGATGCCTTTGAATCGAGTAGCAAAGACTGACTATGTTTCTCTAAAACAAACAGCTGATGACAAAGTGGACGAGCTTCGTGCTGCAGGTAAATGGGACAATTAGATTTCTTATTAGACTGAAAAGAGAAAAAATGGAAGGAGGTGCAACCGACGCACCCTTGTGGGGTGTGTATTGGATTTATTCAATAGGATAGATTTTTACATAAGTTCTCAAACTTGAACTTTGGAAGGGAGTTCATTGGCCAATGGTCAAATCAAGTCCATTATCATTGTTATAATCATCCTACTATTCCTTGCAGTTCCGATAACAGTATCAATCGAAAATGGGTTATCCCACCCAAACATCGAGGTAATCGAAGGGGAGGATGTTAATGCGACTGAGTCCATTCAGATTCAATATCAGCCATACGACCCGAAGTCTATTGTGAGACTAGTAAACGACTCAACTGTTGACTCGAGTTTTGGATGGTATATCTGGTCAAAAGAGTATTACGTTTGGTCTGGTACTGCTACTAGAGATTTTGGAATTTCAATAATTAATGTTTCAGCAATAAGACTAGGTTTGGAATTCACCAATTATGACAATCCGATTCATGTATCACTATTCAGTTCAGTATCAGAATCGAAGAATTCTACATATCAAATTGAAAATCAAAGGGGACAAATATCTCTCGAGGTACCCATTGAAGAATTTGAGTATGGGCAAGATGATTCCTTTCTATCACTTTCTGTTACTATTCGATTAGTTAACTGCTCATGGGATGATCTCGAATTCACAAGCTTCTGGATTGACGTAATTACAACAGAGGTCCTATTTCCAATAACCATTGATGTGCAACGGACAAACGAGGAGAGTCTATTTTCAAATCCAAACATGAGAATCCTCAGAGGTTCGAATGAACCAAAAATAGTGTTTGAATCAATTAATGATTCACTTCCATTACGACGTATAAATGAAACCATATTGTTACCACCAGACAACTATACGCTCTGGATGAATTGGAATGAAGATCTTGTTGGGGAAATATCGTTATTCAATAGTTCAGCGACACTCACCTTGAAAATGAAATGTGTACGAGTGGATGCGAAACTCACCCAAGATGTTCCGGGGTACTTCATATCATTTGGGGATTACTGGGAGGATATCTATGAAGACCACCTGTTGGTACATTCACCTTATTTCTACTTCCCCCCTGAATTCGAAGTTTCTGTTGAAATTGACAGTTGGATTAGTCCCTTTGAAGCAAGAATCTATGCATCAACAGTTATTATGCCAGGTGAAAATCAAAACATCACATTAATGGTAAATCCGGGATTAATCTCGGTCGGTGACATATCTATCAGTAATGGAAGAATGTTCATAGCCGTCTCTTCAATCTTATTTGTGATTGCAGTCATCCTTGTGTCTGGAAGAAAACTCACAAGTAGCACTAAGGTCATTCCATTTCTTTTCCTGTTTGCGGGAATGGTCTTTCCATGGATGCATGTCTCCAAATATGGTTCATGGGCTAGTCCAACTCCACCTGGAGACTACTGGGAATTCTGGGGGATAAGCCCAGCAATATTCACATCATTCGGTTCTGCAGACGACTTTTCTATTATTATAGGTCCAACCTATAGAGCCAGTCATTTATCATTTCAGATGTTAATAGGAGTTGCTTCGTTTTTACTACTCATAATCATGTTTGCTGTTGCTCTTCCAGATATTACTGATCTGTCTTTTATTCTCGAGATTTTTGATATTGGGAGTCTACCAAAAGTGAGTATCAAACAAGTAGCCTTTCTGTTATCACTTACTCTGCTTCTCGAGATACTCTACATTGACTATAGTCTGTATGGATACTCAATGGGATGGTATGGTAGTTTCTCTGTTGGAACGGGATTCTTTCTCACTGTCCTTTCAATCATCTCATTCGCGGTACTTGTAAGTAGACAGAGTTACAAAAAGCCAAAAGATTAGATGGAAAGAGAAAGGATGGAAGGAGGTGCAACCAACGCACTCTTGCGGGGTGTGTTAGACCAAATGGATGTGATTAAGGCTCTATATGCAGGTCAGGAGTATCCCTTTGAAGTTCGTACGATATTTCTTGCAACCAATGATTGAAGAAGGAAACATAGCAAGATGGAAACAACTACAAATTTCTGCCCTATCGTCACAGCTAATGACAATCCTACCGAACCAGCTTGATACATTGAATATAGGAATAAACTAAGAACTAGTCCAAGAGCAACATAGATACCAGCATATCGATTTGGATAACTTTGAGACCCTAGTATAGCAGATGTGTGAAAGACAACAATAGGAAGTCCTGAAACAAAAGCTAGAGCACCAAACATCAGATGAGTTTCCATGAACAGATCCGATGGTGTTAGAGCTCCACCAACAAAAGTCAGTGCAAAGAACACACCGATAATGGACCCAAGTACACTGAATACAAATTGCAGTTTCTCGCCTTTGAATAATCTAGGAAATGCTATGAAATATGGGACCAACAAAACACCTGTGAAAAACAATGATACGTTGAATGTGAAGGAAGATACCCGATTAGGAACACCTGAATATGCAGTCATTCGACCTAGGTCACTGAAGAAATTGTAGAGTAAAGAGAAACCTAGTGAATTTGGGTCGACTGAAGTACCTCCAGCATATGTGAGGATTGCAATTGGTAGTAAAAGCAGAGCCTGTATCATACCAATCACGCAAAGGGTAAAGGAATTCTCTTTCCAATTGTTTCTAAAGCTCATCATCATTATCATCCCACCATTTTACACCCGAACTACCATCATCTATCAAGAATGAATCCGATTTCTCTCTTTTGAAAGGTTTCTTATAGTATGAGTCCTTCGTCACTGCTCCTGCGAGTTGTTGCGTCAACCGAATCTGTCCTAGCTCATCAAATCTGGAATTAATGACATATACTAAGTAGCCTAGAATCAAATCTAAGAGCAGAAAACACTTGCCAATGGCATTGACACTCGCTTCTTTCAATGAGAGTGATCTACTCTTACTCTCATGTATTGTTTCCAATCCTAGAACCAGACGACCTAGTGTCTTTCCTCCAAAATACGCCTCAAACGTAAAGAAGTATGAGAAACCAACAACAACAACAAAAAGCATCGGTCGCCAAAAATCAAAAACTCCAAAAAGTAGAATCTCTAAGGTCAGGAATGAGATGACACTTATTACAAAACCCATAATCAACGTCAGGATAGCTGTAACAGGAATATAGGGAGCATACGTGAGGGCTAAGAGAATAGGAGAAATATAAGCTGGATCAATAACACTCCAAACTATATCAAAGATGAAACATACAAAAGACACATCAATATATGCTGCAACACACCTGACAAGTATTTTCGCGATATATGTTTCAGACTTCTTACTGAAAATCCTCTCAACAATAACAAGGGCAAAGACAGCCAATAGTGCTAGACCTCCAAAGAGGAGGGCGAAAGCGAGTACAATTGCATTTGGATCAATCAACAAGAATGACCTCACGATTACCTCTAGGCACGATTTGAATAATTCGAGAAGTTGCATAAATAGCCTAGGATTCTTGACCTTCCAACTATTATGTCCCATATTGAGTTGGAAAGAGAAAGGATGGAAGGAGGTGCGACTAGCGCCAACCCCCTCATCCAGAAAAATCTAGATGTGTTTAATATCTTGGACGACTACCGTGATCTTCAGCAGACATGTCTACTTCTGAATTCACTTCATCAATTGGTTCTTCAGCCTCAGCAATCGAACCGAACTTTCCTAATTGTAGTCTTAGATTGCCTTTGAAGAGACCTGTGTATCCATTCGAAAGAGTGTAGGATTCGCCTTCCTCAATTGAGTCGATGGTTTCATTCCAGATTGGCATCAGGATAATTCCCGTCGAATCTCCAACTTGAGCATCTACTACTCGGTATGTTTCACCTGTCTTGCGGGATGCAACCTCACGTTCTTCACTAGTATTCAAAACCTTGAAGGTAATGTT
>JBHLRQ010000013.1:0-49189 GCA_048882385.1 Candidatus Thorarchaeota archaeon
AGGACTGAATCGCTCATCATGTGGTCGCCTGCGTCATATACAAGTAGAAGATACGAGTAGAGACCTGGAGTAAGCCCATCCACGTAAACCACAATCTGTTCCGAGCTACTGTTCCACTGACCCTCCCTGACTGTAACGCTATCGCGGACCACCTGATAGGCTCGTGGATTGTCATCCGTAGCTTGCCACATGATTGAGTTGCCCACTTCTCCCTCAGTGTAGGTTATGTCGTCTGGATGATTGATTGTGGGCACAGTCGCATCAAGAACGACTATTACGGTGTCAGCAGAGCAGTAGTGTCCGTAGCTGTCATATGCTCTGACCTCAAGCGGAATCTCCGCGCATGGAAGTGGAACAATGCTTGTAACTGCTCCGTTCGTGTCTACACTGAAACGGGTTGTATCATTGACCCAGTAATGATCGATACCAGATTGGTCCTGGGCTTGAATTAGAAGGATGGCATCCTCTCCATAATTGACGTAGACCACCTCCGGGACGAGTACCCAGACAGGAGCCTGCGTGTCAACCACCTCAATGCGAATTGTTCCTGTAAGGACCTGACCAAGGGTATCATTTACAGAAACCCTGATTTGGTAGACCCCAACAGGCAAGAGAATGTTTGCCGTCACAATGCCCTCAGAGCTGACAGAGAATCGACCCGTGTCATTCAGCCACCATGTATGCAGACCCGAGTAGTCAGTTGCATTTAGATCATAGTAGAATGAATCGCCAGCCTCCACAGTCTGATCCGTGAGTTCCTGAGTCCAATATGGAATGTCGGTATCTATGACGGACAACATGAATACAGCAGAGCAATAGTGGCCATAGTGGTCAAGCCCCCTCACCTCAAGAGCATACATTCCAGCTGGAATCTCAGTAGTGTTTGTCAGCACACCGTATTCGTCTATAGTCACAATGGCTGTGTTGTTCACCCAGTACCCTGCGACCTCACTGTAACCAACAACCTCTAGGTCCATATAGAGTGGCTCGTAGTATTGAATGGTAACATCGGTCGGGGCTATCGACCAGGTGATGTAGAGGCCCTTTATGGGCAGAATCAATGGGCGGAGGTCCTCTGAGCCAGCAGAACCAAGTAAGGAGTACGGTGTATCACCAAAACCATCATAGTCGTTATCAGGACCACTATAGTCATTGTAGTAATTCTCGCTGATGGTGTTCAGAACACCATCGTCCTGAACATTGTTCGTGTTGTTGAAGTCGTTCCAAGATACAGTCACATTATTGGACAGACTGCCCAACATTAGCCCCCAAGTATTGTCCTTGAGGGTGTTGTTTGTGACAACAGTTTGCTCCGCTGAGAACAGGTCCATGGCGACTGTGGTGCCAGTCAGGAGATTTTGTGTAATAGTCAAATCAGTTGACTCCTCGACAATAATGGCTTCTGAATACTGTGTGAACGAATTATTAGAGAGGCTAAACAAACTACAGTTCTGAATATAGGCTCCGTACAACCCCAAAGGGAATGTGTTGTTCGCTATGACTCCATTCGTGACATTCCAGAGATCTATCCCGGTCCCATCAACCGTATCATCCAAATCAACAATTGTACAGTTGCGGATTATGAAGTGTGCTCTTGTGTCACGAATGGTTATACCGATAGGCATAGCATAGAAAGCCATGATGTGTAGACCCTCTATCACAAAGGGCTCCTCAAAGGTACCTTCGCCTGGCCATCCTTGTGATATGAAATCGTCATCACTGAGAATCTCTATAGTGTAGTCAACGACTTGACATAGAAATGTGTGCTGATTGTCTTCAGTTCTAGTTTCTCCAGCAGCCGCTTCGACGACCACCGTAAAATTGTAGATTCCACTAAAACTCGGTGTCCACCCAAAGTCGTATGTATAGAGAATACTCCTATTCAGAACCGGGAAGAGGTCAACGAACACCTGCTGACCATCTTGATACAGCCTGACGATGACATAATTCTCTGCAGATGTGCCTGTGTTCAGCACAGTGAGTGTGATGGGCATCTCATAACCAGGCTGGGTTGGTGTAAACGAGTTGACATATGCCCACAAGTCGTGCTCATGAGTGGCCTCAGCCAACCAGAGGAATGAATTCACACCTAAGCCAAGATTGTCATCCCCATAGGTGCTGGAAACCATATCATTGTCGCTCATGCAGACTACTTTGCCAAGCCCAGTCTGCGAAGCAGCCAGCACGTTATATCCACTGTAGGTTGCCTTGAGACTTATCGCGGGCCATGTGATATTCAATCTGGCGTCAGCATCATTACAACTGAAGGACTTGAGTCCTTTTGTCACTGGATGATGAATATCGTAAGGCCCCCACATACCAATATTTGCGTCGAGCCATTCAATACCAGCAAAGTCAGTCAGGGTGCTGAGGATGCTCTCGTTCAGGTCTCCCGACACAAGCAGCCCTCCACCCCCAAGAACGAAGTCATGAATTGAATCAGTTTCATTTGTGGAGTAAGACAGGGTTGGCTGAACAATCACAAGTATGTTATATCCCTGCAGCGTAGAAGCGTTAATTGATCCAGAAGAGAGCGTATCAGTGATAAAACCATATGACACTATCTCTGCTATGAGATTAGAGAATTGAGATTGAGCCTGATTGCCGTGGACCATGTCCCAGAGGACGTATATTTGATCATTAGCCCAGATAGGATTAGACTGGAGGTTATTCTTTATGGATGATTCTCCAGAAGGTGATCTTAGTTCCCCTACTGAGTTGTATGCTTCGTAGCTAGGTCTCAAAATAGGAGTAAAAAGCAGCAGAGCAACACAGATTGCTGCCAAGACAGAAACAGGTCGACTAAGATCAGGATTTAGGACGTAGTGATGCCTGTTCTTCCTGGATTTCCAATTTCCACATTTTTCTGCAATACTCTCCATCACGCAAACCCCTTTCCCTTGTTACTTCTGTGCCCTTTGACTTAAGCTTTGCTTTCAGAAAGAATCTTTTTGCAGAATATTCTCTCTTGAAAAGATTAAGGACAGCCATACCATGGGTCAACCAAATGGTGGAGGCAATGGATAGAAACTGGGTGAGAAAGGCGTGTGAAATTGGGGCTCTTTATAGGGGTTTACTATCAGCTATTGGAATTTATGTAGTACCCGGACCAAACGACGGAGGCACCTTGTAAAATGTGCTTGGCATTGTTCATATGATTTTCCAGATATTCTGGATATCATCTTCCTTCTATGCAGATCCTACCAAGACAGAGAAAAATTAGTCCCACGGAAAATCAAATTCAAATCCTCCTATTGTTCAGGTATTTTTGTTCATAGTTCCTTCTTTTGCGGAGTATAATGCGCTCACGTGTACACAAGACAGTTTTTCGTAAGAAAGATAAGGAACTTAAATGAATAAAAGATTATTATCAAAGAACGTGATCAAAAATGAGCGGGGAAATCCCCAGCTATGCAAGGTATATCTTTCTACTCGGTTGTATCGTTTCACTGATATTCGGAGCCTGGTTTTTCATCTCTCCGGAATCATGGAGTGACATCACTGGTTGGCCCCCTGAGCCCAGTACTGCACGTGTCTTAGGTGCTATTCTTCTAAGCTACGTGCTGGGAGCGTTTTTGGCATTTCGTGCTGAATCATGGAAGGAGATCGAAATATACGTCCTGATGTCGATAATATGGACGTTGCTTGGGACAATAGGAATGGTTTGGAACATGGCAGTCATGACCCTACCGATTGCTAGTTTGTTGACCACTGGTCTGCTCGTGATGTTTCTAATATTGTATCTGTATTTATACATGCAGTTAAGAAGAAGCTGAAAGATAAACTGGAAAGAGCTTGGCAAAGGCATCTTGGAGATTGTGTGACTAACTCCATGTTTAGAGTTGACGCTATATTCTCTGAGTATAGTTCCTATGTATGAGGCTCATCACGGATCTATACTCAGTTTCCTGCGTTGAGAGGAATAATAATAGGAGTATTAATTGTTAGATGAGAAGGAGGGGTTAGTAGATTGAAGTGTCGTATTAGAAACTCTGAAGTTTACTATGAATCATATGGAGAAGGCAGACCGATTATCAGCTTACATGGGTTCACGTTAGATCATCGTTCTATGATTGGAAGCTTAGAGCCTATCTTCGAGCGTAGAGATGGATGGAAACGGATCTACCTAGACTTGCCTGGACATGGTCAAACCTCAGGTCAGGAATGGATGAAAAATTCAAATGATATGCTACAGGTTGTAATCGACTTCATTGACAATGTGATTCCTGATACGAACTTTGTAATTGCAGGCCTGTCTTACGGTGGATACTTGGCACGAGGTCTGGTTCATCACAGACCAGAGCAGGTACTTGGACTATTGTTAATCGTTCCCATGATTATCAGCCGATCCGAAGATAGGATACTTCCTGAGAAAGCCATACTGGAGCAAGACGATGAGTTTCTTAATAGTCTTAGAACAGAGGAACATGAAGGTTTTGTAGATGTGGCAGTAATCCAAACTGGAAAACTTTGGCCTCGCTATGCAGAAGAAATTACACCTGCTGTCCAGATATCAGACACACAATTTCTCGAACGGTTGCAATCTGGTGATGATGAATTCAGCTTTGAAGTTGATTCTCTCTCCGTGAAATTCGATGGTCCCACCCTCATTATGGTTGGAAGACAAGATCATTGGGTGGGATATCAAGACGCCTGGAGAATCTTAGAGAAATATCCTCATGCAACATTTGCAGTCTTGGATAGAGCAGGTCATGCTTTGCAGTTGGAGCAGACTGAATTGTTCAATGTGCTTGTTTCTGAGTGGCTTGACAGAGTAGAAAAAGCTGAGAAGTAGCGGGAATCCAACTTCCAGCATTTCACATTAGACTAGAACTTGATTTCTCAGAAATCCTGACTTCTAGAACCACATGTTTAATATCCAAGGTCTGAACTTCTAGCTTCCCACTTTCGAAGTTTGGGCCACACAGCCGCCCAGATGATTGCCAATAGTAGGACTAGAGTTGAAGGACCTATTGATGAAACAAACAGGGATGTAGGCGCATTACCTAGAGCATGAACACCCATGACAAAGAAGAGGTTTTCAGTCCTCAGATAGAGAATACCATAGATTAGTCCATTCATGAACACACTGAAGATCAGGTCGAAGAAGACAGTCACAGTCCATCCTTGATTCATGACTTTCCAGGGTATGTGGACCAGCGTGAAGAGTGCCTGTGAGAATACCAGGGCTAGTGCCATTCGGAAATACTTGTTCGAAGTAACGTCCGTCATCTTCACGTCGAATTGAACCAGAAGAAATCCTCTGAATCCTACCTCCTCATAGAGAGCTGTTCCAAAAAGCATTCCAATCAGCAAGCCCACCAAAACAGGAGATTCCGTATTCCATCTTGGGTCAAATTGTGCAGAACCTGCGGCAACGAAACCTGCCACGCCTTCCATGATCTGAACAAGAATCCAAGTGAGTAAACACGCAACAAACGCAAGTGGGAGTTTCCTGCCAATCAACCCTAAGTCATTCGCATGCAGCCCTCCATACACAACTAAAACTAGTACGATTGCTCCAATCAATAGGGGCACATTCAATACCAATGTGCGATGAACGAGTCCTCCGCTTACTGTTTCAATTGATTGAACAATCTCGAAAAACCAGATGTATGTCAGGATGATGACAAGACTGACTGCCAGGAACAAGACAATTGTTCTGTAATCTGATTCCTTCGACTCAATCATTACTCGGTCCCCCCAACAGTACTCCTCCTATTATCCAACCACCATGCTGTCAGAACAAAAACTGCATACAATAGTTCTGATGTTATTACGACAGTCAATACATCCGGAAATGTTGTGAATGGTGTTACTACGGTGATGATTGCTAGCGCAATCATAAAGATATACATTCCATAATATCCCACCAAGCCTGTCCCCTGTGTTGTTGATCGGATGTATATCCAACAACCTACCAAAAGAATGGCAAGTTCAACTGCAACAGTGCCTATGATGCTATTCCATAGTCCTAGTCCAATCATTGTGTCAAATCCAGGAATCAACAATAAATCCGGAGTATGGACAATGATGTCCAAGAGAAAGTGAGAAAATACAGCTGCACTCAGGACAAGTGCAATTTTCTGTCTATAAGCGGCATCAATCGAGCTTCGCAGAGGAATGAACCGAACTACGAGAAAAATTCCAATAGCCCATGCAAAGGATCCAAGAAGACTATGAGTTATTGGATAATCGTAGAGATCGAATGAACTGGCTTCAGTAAAACCAGGGATTATTCGCATGTGCTCAATTCCTAGTGAAACAAGGATAAAGAACGCGATATCCACCAATTGGACTGCAATGAACAGGATGCCAAGCGATGTCTTGGTTGCATATTTCTTTAGAGCGAAAGCTATGCCATAATGTCCAATAAACATAGAACTCACACCTCAGAAATGTCTGAGCAAGTTGTCAGTATGATGGAATCTGAAATTTTAACCTTCTTGTTTACTCCTGAGAATATCTAAGCAAGAATCTTAGCAAGTTTATCAACCTCTTCTGGGAAATTGGATGCAAGTCGCTTCTTCTTGAGATTCTCTTTGACAATCCATTTTATGTCAGCATCGTCAATCTTGATTTGCTCTTCAAGAGTCCGGAACCCTGTTGAAGGAGTAGCCTTCACTACAACGCTAAGGGTGTAACCTAATGCCTTGCGCAAAATTCTGAACTCATCTGACTCGCGATCTGATGAAGCTCTTATTTTGTCAAGGACCTTCGTATGTGCATCAAGTGCCCACTCTGTAAAACCGGTATCCATCAATAGACTGGGTTCTGCAACACCTGCCATGACTCCGCGAATTACCAACCAATCATCCTGTTCAATCCAATCTTCCAAATCTTTTCGAATCTTGATATCGCAGCTAGAAAGCAGCTTTTGTAGAGCCATCGCAACTGCCTCGCGCATACGCCATCGAGAGTCCTGCGCTAGTGTTCGGAGGCGAAAGAGTGCTCTTTCTTGATACTCTGGCATTGACGCACCGACTGCACCCAATCCTCTGGTTCCGCAGAAAGCTATGAACTCCTTTGGATCATTTACAGGTGCTTCCAATGTTGAGATATCAGACATTGATGAGCATAGTTCCCAGAGTTCCTCAACAGAATTTCCTGAGGTTCGATTAGTAATAATCTCTTCAAATGCTGATGCTAATTCTAAGTTTCCTCTAGGTCCTGGTAGGTTGCTGTTAGCAATTATATATCTGAACAATTCATCTTGGACTTTTCTCTTGGGTGTGTTTTCAAGAATCTTATCCAAGTCTACGATATGCTTCTGTTTCTTACTCATTGCTGACTGTTTTGTTCAATACATCTCGATTTACTTCTTTCGGGAAGTGTTCCTAACTCTCTTTGTTGATTCAGCGGGAACGCCGCGTGAATAAAACAACTGCTACAATGACAATTCCTACTCCAGTTACAACAATGATGATTACCAGATTGATAGAGCCGCTATCATATCTCTCAAGGTTGACATCGAGAGATTCATTTGGATACATTCTTTCGCTTATGCCATTAACTAGGTTGACACTAAGTAATGATCCGTCAGACTTTGACCAACGTTCAGTACTTGTCATGTTGAGATCTGGATAGTTGTATATATACCCCCACGATGTTGAATCCTCAACAATCTCATAACTTGCGTTGTTTGGAAGTCCATCATTCTTCTCTAGGACTAGATTGCTTGCAGTGTTCCAATCGCCGATTGGCATTGCTCCCATATGGGGGAAGTTCCAAATTCCACTACTTATGTGAACGAAAAGACCTGAGTCGGGTAAATCGGAACCATCCTGAAGATACATCTGCGACCTGCACATCGAATAATCAAATGTGGGAACCCAACTTGATGTATTGGTGATTTCTTGAAGTTCACTGATTTCGATATAGACAATCTCCTCTTCAGCCATTGTTCTCTCGCTGAGTTCTACGTCACGAGGCCAATATCCAATCTGTATGCGGAAATGGAATCTGTCTCCCTCCTCTACCTGCCATTGGGGAAGGGTATCATCAGCAATAACATTCGTAGCTACAAGAAGTATTAACAAAATCAAGATTGAGAAGTTCTTTAGCCCCATCCAAACTCACCCTAGAATATGAATCCTGATTACCACTTTAATATTTCTCAATTGATGCTAGCGTTTTTATTCAAACAATCCACTTGTGTTAGGAGGACTGATTTCCATGGAAGAGAAAGCAATCCAAGACAGATGGCATGAACTCGGGAGTTATTGTTGGGGCTGCGGTAGAAACAATGAGCATGGTCTCCAACTGAAGAGCTACTGGCAGGGTGATGAATTGGTTGCCACATGGCAACCTAAAGAGTATCACATGGCTTTTCCCGGTGTTCTCGCTGGTGGCATCATTGCGACACTCATCGACTGTCACTGCGTGAACGCAGCCAACTCTGCATCATGTGAAGCTGAGGGACGGGAGTATGACGCAGATCCACTCAGCGGGTTTGTCGGTGGTACAACCACTGTCAAATATCTCAAACCGACTCCCACCGATGAGCCGGTCACCTTGCGTGCTAGGATCAAAGAGATGAAAGAACGCAAGATTACTGTCACATGTTTGTTATACTCGGGAGAAACCATGTGCGCCACCGGAGAAGTGATTGCAGTTAGAATCGGTCAGAGCAAGTTACTAGGTTAGCCAGAAAGATTAGAATTAATGATGAGATGACTCAAGGCTCCTTAGGCTTTTTCTTTTACTTCTTCATTACAACCTACAGTTTCTTCAATGGCTCCATTGTAATCTTCAGACTATGCTTTAATCCCGTAATCAAGTCCCTAGCACACCTCTTGCATGTTTGAGTCCTGCCTTATAGGTGGTACAAGCTGAGAATCTGTAATAGTTCTTTCATGTGAGAAGATCAAATTCTCTCTTTGACAACTGAAATGTTAGTCTTAATATTGAACTATGAGAATAATCAAAAGGAGTTTCAAGTTGTTTGTAAGCGCACAGCCTTTCATTGGATTTATACTAATCGAATGCGTTTTACTTGTGCTCTTTGTTGATATACTGCTGAAGCGCGGTACTCGCAAAGGTAGTTAAACTCTCTTCAGAATTTTTGCATTAATCTCAATTCTCACCGTTGTATCAATAGCCAATTCGCTATTCGTGATCTTAAATCCCCTACCACCACCTCCACTTGACGACCTTCCAAGTGAGATTTATTCAGATGAGCTATTTATCCGCTCATTGCAACTAGGTGTCGGAGCAATCAGTGCTCTTATTCTGTTTGTATCCATCATTGCGTATCTCTGGGTACAATCTGGAGAAGAATGAAGGACCAGTTTCTCCAAAGATTTCAGCATAGCCCATTGTCTTAGTCGTACTTGCATACCACTGAATTCAATCTCTCCAAGGTTGCTATTGCCATCTCTGGACCATGCTTCCAGTCCCATGGTCCGAAACCGCACTCGGGACCAGCAAATGGAATCCGTTCCACTCCGTAAAGGTCGACTGTTTGATGAAGGTTTTTCTCCATCTCAGAGGTTGGCTGCAAATAAGGTTCATAATTGCCTGAGAAAATCTCCTGCCAGCTTGCCTTGACATCAGAATCATCGTCAAATGTAGGACCATCCGTCCTGACAACTGCAGCTCTGACGAACTTATCATAGTTCTCTAGCCATTGACGTTTGACATAGACACCGACATGAGCTTCTATCAGGTTCCACTTTGCCTGAAACAACGCCTCAAACGGTGACCGATGTAAATGAATTCCTTTGTAGATGCTCGATGGTATTTCACTGTATATTCTATTCCAGCATGAAATCATATGATTCAAATTACGGTCAGAGGCAGAATCAGTAAAGAAATCTCCCAACCCCTCAAAACCAATTGTAGGTTCATCCAGTGTAACAATTTCTATTGAAAGATGTTTTGAGTTGACGATTGCACTCTGAGCATAACCTTTCACGACTTCAGTGAAGAACTCCATTAGCTTCTCATCATATGTTCGTGGAAAGTCTGCAAGTCGTTGTAAGTTCAGTGACAATTCTAGTGGTCCTGTAATGCAAGCTTTGTAAGAAATTCTCTCCACTCCAAGCTCTTCACAGATTTGTTTTGCATCATGCTGCAAAGCAGAAACTTCTGCAAATACAACTCCCTCACGTGAGAGGGGAACTTTCCCAATGGCGATAGCAGCTGCAAGAGTTTGGCTATCTGTCTTTGAAATTTCATTGAAACTAATTTTCTCATCAGACTCGAACTCTGTAACTCCTTTGGCACGGTGTGTTTCCGGTAGCAGGAATTGAGAAATCATTCCTCTGCACTGTGCATAACTTGTGACTGCATTTTGAGGTCCAAGGGCTCTTGCTTTACTTAGGAACGTTTCATTGTGTTTAGTGATAAAATACTGAGTATCTTCAGTTGCGATGTTTCCAGAGTTCATTTCTAGCTCGTGAGCACCTTTTAGATACCTATCGAGATTAGCATCTAATGGGAAGCTGCCTACATCTGTTAATCTAATAGAATCTGCTTTCATAGGATAGTTCTATTAGTTAGTCTATTGCTTGAAAAGAATTTACTATTGGTCAATTCTGTTTCACGGGCTTCTTTTTACCTTCTTTGGAAAGAACATCCCTACTCTTTCACGGTACTCTTTGTAGGCATCACCATATCTGAGGATCAGATCACGTTCCTCAACCACTACCATATAGTAGAAGACTGGAAACCAGACAAACGCGAAGAGAAACAGGAACGTGCGATTCAGAATCAATGCAAGGATGTGACCAACCCAGACTTCTCCGAGTGACTGCGGATGTCGTACTGTGTTGTATATCCCCCCGTACATCTTGTGCTCTTTCTTCGGTCTGAAGGTTTCTTCTCCCGCATCCCTTACACCGATAGCCATGAAGGCAAACGATGGAACTGCAATGATAATTGCTAGAATCAAGGATATTGAATAATCCCAGGGCAACTCATTCGGAATCGGAAGAGGTAGTGGATAGAAGACATAGACCACATATGAGATGAAGAAGATACCGAAAGGTATGGATGCGTAGAGGCGATATCTCTCACATTTCTCGTAGGCAATCTCCCCAATCTTTTGTTCCAATTTGGCAGGTTGTACACTCTTGATATAGAAGTATAGACTCGTTATCGTGCTTATTATTAGTAGGAGTAAATTCAACCACTCAATCAATTGGTTCACCCCTTGAATTGGTTAGATTGAAGAATATAGGTCAAACGGTCCAAAAAACCATATCATCCAAGTATTGAGAAATCCACTAAACAAAGCAATTGCTTATTTGAAAATTATACATAATCTACTGGGATGCATTCATGTATCCCGTCGTTGAAGGTAAGGATTCACATGGAGATAAGGAAGAGAAGTGGTTCGACTGAGGTTTTCATGCCCGAGAAGGTTGTCGTCAGCGCTGTGAAGTGTGGCTGTTCCTATGATACAGCTCGTGAGATTGCTAGTTCTCTGTCTGCAAGATCCGAGAGTGTTTTGGAGAGCTCAGAAGTCCGTGAATACGTTCTTTCAGAGCTTCGTTCGAGAGGTGAAACAGCAGCCGCTGATTCTTGGGAGTCATATGACAAAGAGAAGAAAGGCCGATAAATCATTGTCAATAGATATGTACTACCTATGAAGTGAAACGAGAACAAGAGTCAGTCACTTGGCATTTGCCAATCAGTAAGTATAGATGATAGACCGTTTCTCAAAAAGACTCTGCTGCTGTGGTATTATGAATGAGAAGTCAATTGATTACGACAAGGTGTCAAGGGTCTACGACAATGTGCGAGTGGGGGATCCTGAGATGGTTCATCAGATTCTACAAGGTGTCCACCTTGATGATAGTTCACTGGTCCTAGATGTAGGATGTGGCACAGGGAACAACACATTGCTTCTTGGACAAGCAACGCAAGCTAGAATTGTTGGTCTTGACATATCTTATGGAATGCTTGAGAAAGCTCGCGAGAAGATGAAACACGTTCCATTGGTTCAAGCACCTGCTGATTGTCTCCCCTTTAGAAACAATGTCTTTCACTTTACATACATGACTGAGGTTATACATCACATTTCTACTCCCCGCACTTCAATCCAGGATATATATAGAGTTCTTACTACAGATGGAGCGCTTTGTATAGTCACACAGTCTCACGAACAAATAGATGGTCGAATGACATCAAGATTTTTTCCAGCCTCAGCAAAGGTGGATAAGGAACGCTACCCTGATATCGATGTTATTGAGAAATATATGAGCTCTGCGGGTTTCAGCAGAGTTACTATACAGGATTACAAGTTCAGACCAACTCAACTTGGTGAGGACTATTTGGAAACAGTTCAAAATCGTGGGTATTCTATGCTTCACAAAATCAGCAATGAGGACTATGAAAGAGGACTCCAAGAATTACAAATTGCTTTTGCTCGCGGTGAGAAACTCGCCTATTCTGCAGGCTACTCCTTTGTATGGGGTTTCAAGTAGTATCATTCAACAACAATCTTGACAGTACACTCGCTCTCAACCTCAAAGCGGAGGAGAACACGTACTGTCAATCGTGTGGAACCTAGTCTGAGTGCTTTGAAGAACCACTTTCCTCTCTCTGCATCTCCGCCTGTCCACTCTGGTTTCTTCATTTTTTCAATGTGAATGTACTCGGTTTCGGTTCTCTCGTGTGTGATGACTTCTTTATTTTCTATCTCAAACTCAGCATCCTCACCCACGGATCCGTGACGATGAAATGCGTAATAGACAGTTTCACCAACAGACAGTCTCTCGGTACTATCTTCTCCTTCACATTTTATCTGCCTAATGTCCATAGAATTTTCCATTCTTACTCACCTAGTTTCTGTGCAATTGTCTTCTTACCTTTTATGCTTCTATAGACGATGAATGCCACGATCAATCCAATGACTCCACCTGTCGCAATTATGAGAAGAGTGGTCAGCTGAATGTCCCCTCCTATTATTGTGGGCATTCCTGGATACCAATGAACAAAGACAACATCGATTATGTCCGTTCCCAAAGTTGTGTATCTGTGCCTGAGATAGGTTAGAGTACCGTTCTCCTTCTCATATCGCATTTCTAGTCGTACTTCAACTGTACTACCATCTCCACCACCAAAATATCCTACACCAATTGTTCCCCACTCCTCATCCGTATCTACTAGTGTAAGGCTTGGAGTTTCTGTCACATTGTTGATTTCTGTTAGGAAGTCCCAGTCTCCTATTGGAAGAACCAGATTCGGTATGTCAGATATTATGAGTGATGAATCATTGTAATTTCTTAGGTTGCAGTATGAATATGGAAGATCTGTTGTTTCATTTATTGTGCTAATAATTGGACCTATAGATGAAATCTCTAGAATCACCTTTTCTCCTGGTTCAACGTCAGCTAGGAATGGGATCTGGGATTCCATTAACACTCTATTGTTTGCATCAGAGTAGTACTCACGCTGAAGTACATAGGTGAACTCTTCTCCGACACTTACTCCCCACACAAGTGAATGATTTGTTTGTGCAATTACAGGGGTCAGTATTGGAACATAGAGAATCGCAATGACTAACATCAGGGCGGAGAGTCTTGATTTCATCACAACCATCGTTCATGCCCTTGAGTGTAATGAAGGTATTCATCTATGATGTTTCTAGAATATCTCCAAGAGGTCCTCTATATGCTCAATCACTATTGCATCTGAATTAACTAGATCTACTTCTTGTGTGTCAATCCATGTCAAGAGTACCGGGAGCATTCCAGCTCTACTGGCAGCCTCAATATCATACTTCACAACATTCCCGACATATGCACACTTGTGAGGATTAATACCCAGCTGTTGGGAGATTCGAACAAGCATGTATGGGGATGGTTTTCGATATCCTGGTACATTAGTATATTCTATCGAATCGAAAAAGTGGTAGATTGAACTCTTTTTCAGCACTTCAGCAGGGTCTCCAAATCTGTTTGAAGCCACACCTAGTCTGAAACC
Organism: Candidatus Thorarchaeota archaeon; assembly: GCA_048882385.1. Taxonomy (GTDB): domain Archaea; phylum Asgardarchaeota; class Thorarchaeia; order Thorarchaeales; family Thorarchaeaceae; genus SMTZ1-45. Next base: position 13,933 of record JBHLRQ010000013.1, read on the forward strand.
GCGTTCATCAAGCTTCTGAAGACATTCTTTACATCCTTCCATTAGTTCGGGAACTGCCGTTGATTGAAACTCATCCCATTTTGCTTGGTACTTCTTCACTACTTCTATATCATGGACTCCAAGTTCAGCGAGAAGCAGTTTGTCGTATTCAATCCATTCGTCGTAACTTGGGACCCAGTGTGGACCTACCTGTTTCTCAATCATATAGTTTGAGAGCCACTCATCGGGTCCTTTTGTTGCTTCGATAATCTCCAAATCCGGAAAGTCACGTCTTTCGTCGATATCAATCTCTGTTAGAAAATCCCGAGTGAGCCCACACATGTCAGAAACCGGTCTGAAGAGAGTTCCCCCAAGATCAAAGATCAATGCCTCGATGCCTTCAATCTTCATTAAACTCGACTTCCTGCGTAATAGTCAGTCATCTCAACTCTTTTCAATGTATAACATTGTGAATCACTATGGACCCAGTTGATGAATCTCTAAGAGCAGTGGATAAACATCTTAAGAGTAATCCTGACGACCCTTCTGCATGGAATGCAAAAGGCGTTTTTCTAGCTCAGAAACGTGAGTTTGGAGAAGCGATCAGATGTTTAGACCGTGCCCTAAGTCTTCAACCAGATTTTGGTCAAGCTCATGCAAATCGGGGTAGAGTACTTTTAGCTCTAGGACCAGGAAAAGCTGGTGATGCCCTTCAGTCAATCGAGAACGCATTGAAACAGACACCAGATGATATTGAGATACTTCGTGACAAAGCTGCAGCATTGCATGTTCTTGGAAGAACAGAAGACGAGCTTGCATCCTATCGAAGGATGAGTGAGCTTGCGCCGAATGAATGGGGTGTTTGGGTCCGAATTGGTGATATTGAGCTCGAACTTGGTAACTTCGATATTTCCATTGCTAGCTATGACAAAGCAATTGCACTCAAGGATGATCTTGTTCCAGCATTCATCCGTCGCTCAATTGCTCTAGTGATGGTCGAACGCTGGAACGATGCCATACGATCTGCTGAAGCCGCTACAAAACTAGACCCTGAAAACTCTGAAGCTTGGCTCATTCGCGGAGATGTAAATCTCCGAGCAGGAAAACACAAGTCTGCTATGAAAGCTCTGAAAAAAGCATCTGAACTCGATCCTGAAGATGCTGCTGTGGAGAACACCATGGGAATGGTAGCATACAAAGATGGGAATCTGAGGGACGCGGTCAAGCATCTTAGGAGAGCTCTCATCAGGAAGAGGAATTATCCTGCAGCAATCAGAAATTTGGGTCTAATTCTGATGGAGTTGGAGGATTGGGATGAGGCAGCTAAGGCATTTTCAGAATATACTCTTCTTGTCAAGAACGATCCTGATATGTTCGACGCGAAAGCAACAGCGTATGCGCGACTTGACGATTTCTGTAGCGCAGAAGAAGCTTGGAAACAAGCACGGAAACTATACAAGAAATCTGGAAACACCGCTGAAGTGGACCGTGTCACTGCTCTCGGACGTGCTGCTCGGATTAACTGCTCAAGACAGAAGAAAGCTGCAAAAGAACAGCGCGAACAGGAAAAATCACAACGGCGTTTCACAGACAGACATGAACTCAGAAGGAAGAAGACACGTAGTAAGAAGTGATTCAGTAATCTGCGAATCTAAAAGCCTCATCAGCTCCAGCGAAGTCTCCGAGTTTTGTAAGAACGTTTCCAAGCTTTCTCCACGCTTCTCTATGAACTGGTAGTAGCTTGATTGCAGCACGATATGCCGCAGCGGCAGCCTGGTCGTATCCTTTCCGCTCTAACAAACTGCCATAGTATACCCATCCATCAATATCATCAGGTCTTGCGATCAAAAACTGCCCCATCATATCGAGGACCAGTGATGGAATTAGGGGAACCACAATTGCAAGGAATATCATTACTCCAATTATTACTACAATATGAACCATAGCATGAATGTATTCTATCAATCACTTTTCTGCTTTGTCAAACAGCACTGAATTCAGGAAAATGTCAATTCCAAATCTTCCCGTTGTGTGTTCGAGATACCACGGTCCTTCCAACCCTAGTGACTTTTGAATCTCCGGAATTGCTTTGCCCTCTTCGTGTAGTTTCTTGATCTTCACCTGAATGTCTTTGAGAAAATCAATTCTAGCTTGGACATGTTCCTTTGGTGATGTGATTGGTCCTCTGTGAGCGTCGAAGAGTATCTCAATGTCCATTTTTGCAATCTTCTCCAAGGTTTCTACCATTAGAGGAATATTCTCATCAGGCATTCCAATTACTTTTCTTGAAGGAACTGGGACGGCATCGGCTGAAAACAACCATTTACGATTAGGTTCATAGAATCCAACCATTTGCTGTCCGTGACCAGGGAGTGGTACTACATCAAACTCAAAGTTTCCAACCGTGAAATGTAGAGGCATTTTCTCCACATCCGCAATTGGTTTTGGCTGTCCCCAAACAAAGTCAAAGAACTCTGGAATCTTCGGAGGATTCTTGATGATTTCAATGTCTGACTCTATAGCGTATATCTTTGAGTGTGACACGAATGCAGAACATCCTCCATAATGGTCCTCATGTGCATGACTGACATAGATTCTGTTGACCTCCGTTTCTGCTGCAAATTTCTCAATGTCATCGAGAGCGTTTGCACATCCTGCATCAAAGAGAGTGTCTTCAATTAGATACGCAATAGCCCACATGATCGGATGTCCGTCTTCCATCGCAGTCGAGGTCTTAATAAGAGTCACTTCATCGTTGTAAGGTTCCACTTCAAACATGAATCAACTCGAAACATTACACAACTTGTTTCCTTCGGTATAGCTATGCCTTGGCTTCATCCTCTACAAGTATCGGAGGTGCGAAATTCCTGAGTCGTTTCAACGCCAGAACCTTGTCTTGTCTTCCCACCTTGGAATCTCTCAGTGCTTGCTCCATGAAATCAATTGCGACATCATACTCTTTACGTGGAACTGGGAATGGTACTCCGTCTTTTCCACCAAATGCAAAGCACATTCTGACTGGGTCCGCCCATGAAGGAGCAGAACCAAAGATCATTTCGGATATAAGAGAGAGTCCCCGTACAGTGGCTGGACCAATTCCATCCATGAAGAGGAGGCTTTCATAATCTTCGGGTTGGGTTTCATATGCTCTTCGTACAGCATTCCAGTCCATTCTATTCGGGACCACCTTGTAAGCTGGAAGCCCTTGAGAAGAATCATTTTCTTCTATCCAAGGTAGCAATGTTGACTCCCCATATGATTTGATATTTTCAAAATACCTTCGAACCCTTACTGGATCTTCCTTAACAATATCAACAGATGTCTTGCGACAATCTTGAGAATCCTTTGAAGTCATGTCGAGTGTTGAGTCTTTCACACGCCCTGAGATGAGACCTGAATGAGGCTCATCTATGAAACTGTCAATCTCAAATGAAGTCCAATGATATCGCCTTGCATCATTACTTTTGAAGTCCATTCCCTGTTGAACAACTGTCCAGTTCTCATCTGAATCTACAAAGAAAACGTGCTGGTATAGCTGGTATCCATCCTGCACTCCTGCATTGTCTACCTTTGCCACAGCTTTACTGATTTCAATAAGACCCGTCCCATCAATCCCATAATCCTCAAGGGCTCTTAGCTTTTCAGGCACCTTTCTAGAAGCAGCTCCTTTCCCACCAACTCCCACCATGCTATGATTTTCAAATGTAAGGGCTGATTTCAAAACACCACATGTCACAGTAGTGGATCCAGAGCTATCCCAATCGTATCCTAGTACATTTGAAAGGGCTTGAAACCAGACTGGATCTGAGAGCCTTCTCAAAAGCTCTGCAGTTCCGAACTCATCTACGATGAACTCACAGAGCGCACTGGCCATCGGAATCATCCGCTTCACTAGCCAATGTGGGGCTTTTCCTGGATGCAGCTTAAGATCTGCAACACCACCTCTCTTCACTTAGACAGCTCCAAAATTAAGTTCAACACTTGCATAGATAAAGGACCCAAAATTAGCTACAGTGCTGCTCTCATCTTTTCAAGCCTCTGTCTTTGCTCATCTCCCATTTGCGCAAGCCACTCTTCGAGAGTATCACATCCATAGTCATCACAGTGGGCACAGGTTTCTTCCCCACGTTTGCTTGCGCATGCTTTGACGCAACAAGATCCACAGAATTTTAACTTAGGCTCTCCATCAGTCTTGCATCCAACACAGTTGATGTCTTCTGCAGAAAGGGGATATTCGGGACTACTCCACTCTCTAGCCTGCTTCTCTCTAAGTTTGTCATCATCATTCTTCCATGCCAGATACGCTGGACACTCTGCACAGTCTAAGCCGCAATACGCTATCATGCTCTCGGTCATGACTATCTATATGGACTAGTTGGAATAAAAGCTAAACAGATGTCCGAAACTATTCCAACAATTCCTATTTCGACAAATCTTTTATTCTCCGATAACTTAGATTATCTGTTGGTTCAATCCAGCGGCGTTTTACAAACATATAGAGATGATACTGGTGTCTGAGAATACTGAATGGGACAATGCAGTGGATTACAAGAAATTCCTGAAGAGTGCACGTGAGAATGTCGAACTCATGAAGGCAAGATACGATGGGTTCCAAGTGACTGAACACGACGCAGACCTTCTTAGAAGTATTAAGAATAGCATTCGGATTCTCGTCATAGGTACAGACAGATGCGATGACACTGCTGGGAACCTACCCCTCCTCGCAAAGATGGTTGAGTTCACACCAAAACTCGAGCTTAGAATTCTTGATAGTGACTCAAATGCTCGCTATCATCAAAACTTCAAGGTGAATGGTAAACGAAAGACGCCCGTAGTTCTCTTCCTAAACTCCAAATTAGAGGAGCTCTGTAGATGGGTTGAACGACCAAATGCAGCTTACAAGATTATTAATGAAGGCACGAATCCATCACTGAATGGTCGAAAGAGTGGCTTGAAGAAGCTCTATAGTGATCCGGAGATTCAACAACGGAGCATGGGCGAATTCCTGGATCTCGTTCTACGTGCTGACTTCATACTAGGAAGAGCATGAAAATGGCCAATCACAGTAAGGCAGACTGGACTGATGAGGAACGAGTCCAGCGAATGGCAAAGACATATTCTGCGAGGTATGATGAGAAGTTCTGGAATGCAATGGGTGCGTTAGTTGGTTCTAGAACATGTGAAGTAGTGGCTGATTTTGGTTGTGGGCCGGGACTTCTTCTTGTAGATATTGCGAATAGGTATAAAGCAATCTTGGCGATAGGTCTTGACGAAAGCAATGAAATGCTTGCTCAAGCCGAGATATTTCTCAAAGAACGTGCAAATCTTGATTCATTCGAACTTGTGCAAGTAAACTTCGATACAGACGAAATCCCCCTAGACTCTGAAATTATCGACTTCGGTTTTTCTGGTTTTATGTTGCATGAAGTCGCTAATCCTACACATTTTGTATCACAGGTTTATCAGCATATCACTCTAAATGGATTCTACGTGGTCTATGATTTTGTTTCAGGAAACGAAGAAGCGTTTGTAAAGATAGTAAGCCAGCATGGTATGAGTGAAGAGAATGCTAGGAAGCGGTACCCACATATGTGTAAACACTCTGCAAATGACATCGTAGAACTCCTATCTACTGGTGGATTCAAAGATTGCCGCATGATTGTGATGGATGAAATGCGTGCAATTGTAGTAGGACTAAAGAGGTAACCTGACATACAGACAAATTAGGACGTAGAATTTGATGTCAAGGATTCGGAGTAAATCATCGCCATGGGCACATGATAATTCCCAGCTATCCTGTCCAAGATGCAACGGTAGACGAGTAATTCGTATATTAGATAGCTGGGGCCGAAATCGTGGCGTTCAGATGTACAAATGTGCGTCATGCAATAAGAAGTTCTACGAACGAGGTCTAGATGATTACAGACCAACTTTCATCCGATAACTACTAATGGTGTGTACAAAGTGTCTCGAAGACTTCAGCAATTGAAATACCCTTTCTCAGCTGAAGCCAGACAAGCATCACAAAAGATGGCTAGAGACCTTGGTGCGCTTGTAGATCTTCTTGAAGACCCGGAGAACAATTACATCGTGGAAGAAGCTGAGGCTAGGGTCTTTGCAGCTCTGACTCAATCTGAGATTCGATATCCTGAGATGGAAAATGAAAAAGATGTTCTGATCTATCCCACAGCTCGTCTTATTGTCGAAGAGCTTGGTCTTCCACGCTTGAGATCACTACAAGCTGAAGCTGAATCGAAGGAAGCAAATAGACAACTTGGAAAAGAAGAGAACGGTTTTGTGATGGATCTCTGTACAGGGTCTTTTGGATGGGGTGTAGAATCTCTTGGAGACCTAGGCAAACGCGCAAGTCTTCCTCTAATGCTTCGCACCTACGAGATTAAAATCCGTTTTGAGAACTACCTTGAAGTGGCACCCTCATTTCATAGCGATGAATGGAGTCTAATCAATCGATACATGGACAAAGGATGGATTCCAATTCGTCGATCTGAATTGGATCGACTCATTTCTGGCAAGTTCAGGCAACTTATCATGCAGGGTCGATTTGATATTCCAAGAATGTCTCAAAGGTTAATTGAGGCTGTTCATCGGATTGAATCCGAAACAAAGGGCAGGATTCGTCAGGTAGAGCATGTGAAAATAACAGAAACTCTCTCTAATGCATTTCCGCCATGCATGGAGAAGATGTACAACGACTCGATGGCAGGCGAGGTCAATCTCTCTCATGACGCTAGGTTTGCACTTGCTGCATTTCTTCTTCGTATAGGAATGGAGGAAACTGATGTTCAGCGAGTGTTTAGTGGGTCTCCTGACAAACACACTAGTATTATCGAATACCAAGTTCGTCATATTGCTACAAAAAGATCAGTTGGTGAAGAACAGGGGGGTTATGTGCCTCCTGGTTGCAAAAAATTAAGAGTCAATAACCTATGTCCAGTCTATCTAGGAGCAACCTTCGACCCGTTGTGTGAGTATATATTGAATCCTCTTGCATTCTATCAGACAAGAGCCTGGGAGCTCACAAAGGGAATAACAGACCACTCTTGGTATGGGAAGAAGAAAAAGAAGAAACAGGATTTTTAGCTCTTAGCTGAACATCGAGAATAATGATAGAGATACTCCTGAGCATAACCTGCGAATCTTCCAAAGTATCTACGAGCAGCTTCTGACTTTCTCAAGTAAGATTTTCCTGCTTCTGAGAACACCCCGTAGTTTTCTTGTATCACACGTTCAATCCACACATCGATTGGGAATGCTTCAAGAAATCCTAAGGAGAATAAACAGATACAATCCGCCACCTTATTGCCCACACCATGAAGAGTTTTGAGATTCTTATGAGCATCAATGTATTTCATTGACTTCAGAGAATCCTCCGAGACCTTTCCCTCTATGATTGATCTAGTTGACTCTACGATGAATCCAGCTCTCCATGCCAGCCCCAATTTCTTCAGATCATTGGTTGTTACTATTGACAGTTGCTCAGGTGCTGGCATTCCGTAATACTTCTTACCACGAAACTCGTATGATGGTCCCCACTCTCGTCTGATAGCATTAGTCATCCCTCGGATTGCTGGCACATTTTTCCAAACTGAGCAAAGAAATGAAACAAGACAAGGAAAGAAAGGATCATTGACTATACGGAGGTCTGGGGCAAACTCAATGCTCGCCTTCATGATTCCATCTCTAGATATCTCTCTCTGTATCTCTTCCAATGGGTCGTCCAATCTGAGAAGTTCTCGTAGATTCACATCATCACTAGAGGTATCATAATAGAGAGCGCTCTCCTTTTGTTCGACATACACTACTTGACCGATATCTGCGTTGATGTATCCGTTTCCCTCTCTCACCCAACTGAATGTTTGACCGCATTCAAGTGTGTCAGAGAGACTGAACCTCTCAACCTCTATGTTTCTCATTATGCCCTCAATCACCGTCCATGAAATGAGTATTGTGCTCTGTTTGTTTTTTCCCCTGGATTAGAATCATCTTGCGAAGCGTTTCTGTTGAATGACAAAACTAAAACATAATCTCATTGAATTAGACAGGCGGCAGTGATGATTTCCTTACTGAGATTGTGAACAAATGATCGACCTTAGGGGTATCTGAGCCGCACCAATCATTCCAGCTCTGAAAATTCCCTAGCGTTTCTTATTACAATATCAGTCAGTTGTCCTACATCATCATTTGTTATCACAGGAATGTCTGATATCAGATTCGGCCTTTCTGACCATGTTATGATTGCCTGAGTGTTTGGTGGCACATCATCAAGAATAAGGTCGTTTTCTCCAATACACCACAATCTTGGTATATCAACTGACTTCATTCCTTCAATAATCAGAAAATCGTGTTCCACTAATTTGGTCAGATCCTCACTGCGAATGATATCCCTGAAATTGAGGTTTTCTCTGTCTGATTTGTGGAACAATGTCACAGTTGCTCCTGCTTGTTTATGCCGCCAGGTATCTGTTCCATGTTCCGGACCGGGGTCGTGTTTCGAGCTCTTTATAGTTGCAACAGAATATCCAGAATCAACTAGGGATCTTACTATTGCTTCTACAAGTGTTGTCTTCCCTGTTCTGGAGTATCCAGATATTGCAAATACACGCATCCTGAAAAGAGCAAACAATCATGCATATGGGAATTTCGTTTCGTTAGAAGGTAAAAAAAATCACTGCTCGAAGGGCGAGGCTTAAAACGGAGTCATAACAGACTCGAAGCTGGTGAATTCACACTTTGGCTGGCGAGAATCAAGTGGCAGTGGACTGCATCGATGTACATCGTGAATTCCAAGACGGATCACGAGTCATCAAAGTCCTACAGGGCACTAATCTAAGCGTTGATCGTGGTGAGTTTGTAGCGATAGTTGGAGCCTCTGGTTCAGGGAAGACCACTTTGCTCAATCTCATTGGTGGACTTGACCAGCCTACATCTGGAACAATACTCATCGATGGACAAGACATCACACTTCTTGATGATGAGGAGATGTCTAAGGTTCGACGACATAAAATTGGAGTGCTTTTCCAGGATCAACATCTCTTACCCATCTTTACTGCTCTTGAGAATGTTGAGGTTCCTATGCTTCTTGATGATATTCCAGCCGAAGAACGCCATAAGCGAGCAATGAAGCTTTTAGAAACAGTCTTTGTAGACCACAGAGCTCAGCATATGCCACATGAACTATCAGGGGGTATGCGATCCCGAGTAGCTTTAGCAAGAGCACTGGCTAATGACCCAGCTGTGTTATTGTGTGATGAGCCAACAGGTGACTTGGATCACAAGACTGGCGGAGAGATCATTCAGCTAATGCGTGACCTTGCCAAGAATCAGAATCGCGCAGTAATTGCAGCCACTCATGACCCTGAAACCGCAAGGATGGCGGACCGAATACTACTCCTCCGTGATGGAGTACTAGTCGATGAGCTTGTTGGTGACTTCTTCAAAGCCAGTAGGATTGATGTTGGAACAAAAAAGAATGGCACAAAACGAGAATCATAGTCCTTGGAGTGATCTGATTGGGTGAAGTAAGAAAGACTAGGAAAATCCAGAAGCAGGGCAATAACGCCTATGGGCTTTCCTATGCGATAAGCTCCATTAGAGCTAATCCCTTCAGAGCAATCAGTCTTGCCTTAACACTAAGTCTTGGTATCAGTCTCTTTGCCTCTACAATGGTCTGGGGTGATACCGGAGTCTATGTAAGTATCTACGAAAATCTAGAATCCAACGCATTCCAGCTGCAAATTACAGCTGACTCTGGTGATTTTGGAGCACTGAGTCTCACTGAAGATTACCTTCACCAAGATCCTTTGGTTGAACAGACATATAGACTGAATTCAACTTTAGGAATAGTATGGGGAACGGAGCTTGACAACAGCACACTCTATGACATAGATGGTCACGTTTACAGTGATGGTATGAAGGATTGTAGAGTGATCTTTGTCGATAATGACTTTCTTCAATTGACGGAAGCTGAATTCTGGATTCAAGGAAGTTTTCAACTTGATGAGGGAGAAATTGTTGTTTCGAGTAATTTCCTGTGGTACATCAATGCGCTCTATGGCTTTGAACCACAACTCAATGATACAATCGATATTGAACTTCTCACGGAAGTGACATCAACTCAGGCAGAGCCAATTGGTGATCTTGGAAGAATGAGTCTAACTGAGTTGAAAATTGTTGGCATATACAACCCCAAAACCCCTGACTCCTTACTGGAACAAGCACTTCCCACCATGGACAGAACCCAATTTAACACCACGAACATTCGTTATCCTGTTCTTGGATTGCGAGACAGTGTGATGATTCTCAATGACGCAATTCCCCAAAACTCTCTTCCAGAGGACAGTTACTTTGAACCATCGACACTTGTCAGGTTTTCAGCTAGTGCTCTGGCAGCAGCTGGTCCTGAGAACATTGCATCTAACTTGTACAGTATCGCTGACCAAGTAGAGGAACGTTTCAACATTGAATGGAATGGAGTAGCGAAAATTCAACAACTCCAAATGTCTGTTAACACCTATGTGTCTACACTCTCCCTATCTATCCTAGCTCTACCAATCATATTACTTGCCCTCTTCTTCTCGGTCTTTGCTGCAGATACATTCATGGCTCCGCGAACAGTGGAAGTTGGTATCATCAGATCCAAAGGTGCAACCTATTCTCAGGTTTCAAGTATCTTCTTGTGGGAAACAGCAATAATTGGGTCCTTGGCTATTGTTTTTGGTATTATATTCAGTATCTTCTTTGCACCCCTGATCCCATCAAGTCTGAACTTCATGTCCTTTGACATCAATATCTACACTTACTATTTATCACAGACAGTAGTTTCTCTCAGCACCCTACTCAGATCAATTGGATTGACAGTCCTACCCAGTATGCTGTTCATACTCTATCTTGCTCGGAAAGCCGCTTCTGCGGAGATTGGACTAACTTTAATGGAATTCACTGAAGATCCGACTGAGCATGTAGAGTCACATGGTTTTACAATAGGTGCTTCAGTTCTGCTTCTGATAATTGTCATCATCATGATGTACATACTTCCAAAGAATCCCTTACTCTTCCTGTTAGAGATTACACTCGGTACTGCTGCATGGTTCTTTATCGCATATAATGGATCTAGGATTTCGCGGAAAGGGCTTGCTAGTGTTTCACAACGACTCTCGTTCATTCTTGGTCAGAAAAACCTCATTTCAGCAGGATATCTCAGAATGCGAAAAGGAAGAATCATCCCACTCATGGTCGTTCTCGCTCTTACAATGTCATCCACAATAGCATTCGCTGTCCAATCTGACAGTCTCAGGGTTGACCTCAACAGAGAGGTCGATTATGCTTTAGGCTCAGATATTCGAATTGAATGCACAGCTCGAGAACTTGATTTCAATGATACTCTCATTTCAATCGATGGTGTAGAGCGAGTCACACCTGTTCTCAGAACTTGGGCCCGATTAGGTTCTGATGAAATATCGATAGAAGCTTTGTATCCGGATGAATATGCTGAGATAGGACACTTTGACACATCCAGTTTTCCAGATTCGAGTCCAGAAACTGTTCTCGCAGCACTTGACTCTGTACCAGATGGCATCATCATTAGCGATTTCCTCGCATTGCGCTTGAACAAAGTTGTTGGTGATAGTCTGGTCCTCGAAATGCGAGATGTAGGTGCGACTCAACAAGTTTCCTTCACAATTGTTGGAATTGTATTTAGTGCACCTGGCTTTGGATATGCATCTTTGACAGACATGCCCTATTCTGCTATCGGGTCTGGATTTGGGTTTCAGGCTCAGTACTCTGGTTTTGCCATCACAAATTTGGAGTATGTTTCATTTGAAACAAGCATCGAAACCGTCGATCTATTTCTCGGAGATATCTCTGACTCCGCTAATAAAACACGAATTCTTGAAGATATGACGACAATACCCGATGTTTATGCCTATATGTCATCGGAGTTCGACCTAAAAGCTCATTCGCTTTCCACAGCTCTTTTCCTAAACACTGTAGAGGGCTTATTCTCACTTGGATTTGTCATGTCGTTAACTCTCAGCATATTTGCGCTATCGATTTCGCTTGGCTCAGTAGTTCGAGAACGTCGAAAAGAGTATGCTGTGATGCGTGCAATTGGTGGGTCTAAGCGGCAAGTAGTAAGTATGGTCTTCTCTGAGTTCTCTGGTGTTGTCTTGGCATCATTAGCTTTGAGTCTAATTCTTGGAGCTGTCTTTGGATTTGTTATGGGTTTCCTACTCAATAACATGAGTCCATTCTCTAGGGTATTATCAGCCACAATATCATTTCCATTTGAATTTCTCTCGATTGTTCTATTCCTTGAAATCCTCACGATGGTGATTGGAGCATATCTACCAGCGCGAGAAGCGGCAAACACAGATCCAGCTGTGGTTCTTCGAAATATGTGAGGTGAGTGTGTGGCGAAAAAGAAACAGAAAGGCATTCTGAAGGGTAGTCGGTTTTGGGCTATGAGCCACGCTGTTTCATCACTAAGAACTCAAAAAGTTCGAAACATAGGAATCGCACTCATCCTTGCAATTTGTGTGGCAATACCAACTACAGTGTTCGCTTGGACAAATACTGGTACCAGACTTGCAGTTGAAGATTTCCTTGGTAAAAATCCATATCAACTAAGTGTAATCGATCTGGCATCGGATCGTAATTATGATGACCTTCTTGCCATAGAAGATTGGATGGTGGCAAGTCCATTCATCGAGCAGGCTCGAATAACTCCAAGTACTGTTGGAATTCTTAGAATTGCTGGTGTGACTACGGAGTGGGATGAGTATAGGCCCAACGATAGAGTCTATGCGTCCGGGATAAAGGACATGCGTGTGATAGTAGTCACACAAGAGATTCTAAATGAATGGTCCACAGAGCTAGTATGGTCTGGAAACACCACAATCGATTCAGATCAAATCCTTGTTTCACAGCAGTTTATTACTAGCGCTGAAGAAGTAACAAACTATACACTTGAGATTGGATCTGAAATCAGCATTGATATTCTGCGAAATTATTATAATCCAGATCCCAGAGTTCCCTTTGACCCTCTTCCTCTTGATCGCCTCATACTTGGAAATCTCACAATTGCTGGAATATATGATGTTACATCTTTATCCGTAGTAAGTCAGTCTTATCCATCTATTAGCAGACAGAATTGGGATGCTCTTGAATCCCCAAGTAGCGTTTTGGGGTTGGATGATTCGGTTCTTATTCTTGACGAATCTCTTGACCAAGAATCGATTGAGAAGATTACTGCCGATGGATACTTTTCCCCTGTGGAGTTCTTTCGTGGGTCTACAAATGGACTAGTTTCAGCTGGACCTAGTAACGCAGCATTCAATCTGTTGTCTTTGAAGACTCAAATTCAAGAGTATAATATTGAACTGCATGTGATAGGAGAAGCCCTCATTGAAGATCTTCAGACTTACATCTCCACCTATCTTGCCAGTCAAGTCCTTATCATTCTGGCAATACCTATCATGATTATGAGTCTGATGCTGACTCTTTTCACATCTGAAACATCTGTTTCTCAAAAGAAGGGCGAAGTCAGTGCATTGAGAGCCAAAGGTGCCTCGTTCAATCAGATCTTCTCATCCTTCATTTATGAATCGCTTATACTTACTGGGATAGGTTATGTCCTTGGATTGATTTTGACTATCTTCATGGCTCCATTGGTCGGGTCTTCTACTGGTTTGTTGTCATTTGATCCAGCTCTATATAGCGTGTATTTTGCCAAACTGTTGATACCTGAACAGTCGTTAGCACTTGCAGTAGCCATAGCCATGTTTCTACCGGCAACGTATCTGGTGCATGTCGCAAGAAGGATCGATGTCACAGAGATTGGTCAACCCACAACAAGAATGACATATGAGATACCAGAAGAAGCGAATATCTGGTATTATGTAGTTGCATTAGGTGGTACTCTCTTAATTTTGCTTGTCATGCCAATGCTGATCAACCCTATTGGACAAATTGCGCTCATTCAGATACTCGTGTCTGCACTGTTACTATTCACAGCATCATATCTTGGGTCAAGAGCAATGCGACTTGTAACTGCAATTGCCTCAGAGCGAGTTGGTGGACTAATTGGCGAAAAGAAGCTGTACATGACTCAGAGTCTGAGGAGGCGAAAGAGTCAGTTCATACCGCTACTTGTGATTCTGACTTTGACATTGACAACAACATCAATGATGCTGATTCAGACAGCGAGCTTTCAAGATACTCTTCAGAATGAAGCAGTATACGCATTAGGTTGCGATGTGAGAATTGAAAAACATGACCAGTCTTTTGATTGGATTGATACCCTGACTAGCTATTCTGGAGTTGAATCAGCAACACCAGTACTAGAACTGCTATCTTATGTTGGATGGGAAGGATTCTATCTGGAAGGAATAGATGCTGCTGCATATTTAGAAATCGGGCTGTTCAAAGAGTCAAGTTTCGTAGGTGCATCCCCGGAAACTGCCCTGAACGCCCTAGAATCCACACCCAATGGAATCATCATTAGTCAATATTATGCAATGGATTGGAATTTGACAACTGGTGATATATTGACCATCGAAGTTCCGAGATCAGTTGGCGGCGACACCTCTGAACTCTTTCAGGTTGTTGGTGTGATGGTGAGCGCACCTTGTTTTGGTATGGCATCAACCCGTGATCTTCAGGGTGTGCCTTTTGGTACTTACTTTGGCTTTCAACCTGGAAGTGGAGGGTTTGCCTTTGTCAACATCGATTATCTATCGATTCAGTCTGGATATGACACAGCCGACTTGTTTCTGGTTGATGCCACATCAATAGACGAAATCCAATCAATGCTTGACTTTCTACAGACCGATCAGTACACAGAATTCTACACTCCTGAAAATTTGGAGTTCGGTTCTAACACTGTGACAGGGCTCTTCATAGCAGGAATTGAGGGTCTCACCATGATTAGTTTCATCATGTGTGCTAGTATGGGTATCGCCGCCATAGTGTTGTTCTTAGGCTCAGCTGTTCTTGAACGAGAACCTGAATATGCATTATTCCGTGCAATTGGTGGTACAAAACGACAAGTGATATCTCTGGTGTTTGGTGAATTTGCTGGTAGTGTTATAGCGGCTGTTCTCATTAGTCTAGGTTTAGGTGTACTGTTTGGCTACTCGATGACATTACTTACATTTGGAATCTCATCAGTGTGGCCAATCCTTCCCAAGGTGTTTACATACCCTCTAACAGTGATGTTCTTGACTGTAGCTTTGGAGTGTATCGCAATGATAGCTGCGTGCTACTTCCCAGCACGTAGAGCAGGCAATACTGACCCTGCAGATGTACTTAGAAATATGTGAGGTAGTAAAAATGAACTCAACAATGGAAATAGAAGAAGAACTTGATCTATTCAGTGAATTGCCTGAAGATGTTGTGGTTAGTGTCAATGACTGCTACAAGATCTACAAAGCACAGGAGCTTGAGGTCGTAGCTCTTAGTGGTGTATCCCTACAGATTCTTGAAGGCAAAATAATGGCTGTTGTCGGACCAAGTGGGTCTGGAAAAACCACTCTGATTAATGTCATTGGCGGTATCACTAAAGCTACAGTTGGGAAGGTCTACTGGGCTAATCTGAAGACCGACATCACGAAGCTGAATGAGAGGGTCCTAACCGAAGCAAGACGGAACTTCATTGGATTTCACTTTCAACTTAACAATCTACTACCTCATCTCAACGCTTGGCAAAACGTGGAGTTAGCCGCCAGAATCGCAGGTGTTCCTCGAAAAATCCGAAAAGAACGTGTTGACAAACTAATCAAACTCGTGGGTCTTGAGGAACGAAAACGAAATAGTGCAACTACTCTTAGCGGCGGCGAGAAATCACGGGTCGCAATTGCGAGTGCTCTTGTCAACCTCATCGATACTGAAGGAAAGGGACTAGTACTCTGTGATGAGCCTACCGGAGACCTTGATCCTGAAACCGGAGAGAGAATCTTGGATTTGTTTCAGGAATTGAATGAGACCATTGGTACTTCGTTCTTCATTGTTACACACAGTCAGCAGGTGGCTTCAAAAGCTGACATAACAGTCGAGCTTCGCGATGGTGTGATCTCAGGGTTTCACCAGTCTGGTATCGATCTTGACATGCTTGACACTACGCGTATTGTTAGGCTGGATGATAAGCATCGTCTGCCACTGCCTACAGACCTTCTAAATCTAGCCGGAGACCCTAGAGAATTCAGGCTGTCCTACGCTGACAACAAATTCATACTCGTTCCACAGACAGGAGAAGTTGTGGATGCAATGCGTGAGAAGAAAGCCCGAATCTGCAGGGTTTGTGGTTACGAAATCCCCGGTGGAAAGTTCATCTGTTCAAACTGCGGAAGTCAAGTGACGGTATAGCCTCAAAGTTGTGGATCTATCACCTCAGGAGAGTCACTTCTCTTAAACAACGAAACTAGCTGCTCTATACAAATCCAGGTGTCCATATATTTGCGAACCATCCTTCGCTCACGCTTCAGAACCTTGGTCTTACTCAGCTCAAGTTCTTTCTCTATGAACTTGTGCATTTCTTTCCCTTTCTGGTCAAAATCAGTTAGAATCAGAACCTGACCGTCTGCTCCGACTTTTACTCTGATTCTTTCAATCAACTGAGGCCTAGGCAAATGAGTCTGAGTTTTGATGATTTGAGCCTTCAAGCCAAGATTTCGAAGAACGGTAACATCTCTTTTGCCTTCAACAACCACGAGGAGATCATCATACTTCGAATCAAGTGATTGGATAAGTTCAATGAGAGCACGTTCATTGTCATTAAGTCGCCTGTTGCGCCTTTGATCAATAGCCTTGGTTCTGTATAATTTCCCTTTTCCTCCCAATGTGTCTTCGTTCTTCTTCTTCAAGGGTTGCACCAAGACTGGTTACAGAGTGAATGAGATTTTCATGGTTTCTCCTGCGCCCATCATTTCCAACGCCTCACCTATCTTTTCCACAGGCATTTCATGAGAAATCAAGAGGTCCGGATCTATGTCACCTGCAATAATGAGTTTCAATGCTTGTTCAACATGTCTCGGTTTGAGATGAAAAACGCCCTTAATGGTGAGTTGCCCATAGTGGAATCTTCCTGTGTCCAATTCGAATTTTGTTCCGGATGCAGCTCCGCCAAATAGAACTGTTGTGCCTGCATCCCTTGTCATATCTACTGCTTGTTCCCATGTCTGACGAATTCCTACTGCTTCAATGACAACGTCAGCTCCTCGACCTGCAGTTTCTTTTTTCACTCGTTCAACAGGATCTTCTTTTGATGGATCAATTACGATGTCCGCACCTGCTTTTAGAGCAGTTTCTCGTCTCAATTCCGCAAGATCTGAAGCAATTACAGTTGAAGCTCCGCTTTTCTTTGCTAACATTATCAACATCAGACCAATTGGTCCCGCTCCAATTACAACAACAGTGTCACCAAGTTTGATGTTGGATTCTTCGATTCCGTGGACCACACATGCAAGGGGTTCAGTGAGTGCTGCATCTCTGAAAGATAGTGAGTCTGGGATTTCATGTGTATTCCAACGAACGACTGCCTTTGGAACTCTGATGTACTCAGCAAATGCTCCGTTGACTAGACTGTCTTTCAATTTTGAACATAGATTGGGCATGTCTTTCTTACAGTAGAAGCAATCTCCACAAGGTGCTGAGTTAGTCGCAACAACTCTCATTCCAACCTTGAAGTTTTCTACGCCCTCTCCAACAGCTTCAATCGTTCCTGCATACTCATGACCAAAGAGAGCTGGTGTGTGCTTGATCAACAATGGGTGGCCACGTTTGTAGGTCTTAACATCAGTCCCACACGTTAGTGCTGTCCCCACCTTGATTAAAAGTTCACCAGGTCCAATCTCAGGAATATCGGTTTCTTCATACCTGACATCACCGACACCGTAGTACATTGCAGCTTTCATTTTTCGAGACATGAGCATCCCAGAGCATGCTCTCATAGACTGTTTAAATGACTTCCTGACTGTCTGTGTCTTTACCACAAGGCTTAATGAAAGTTCGATAGGAGGTCGAACTGCTGATGAGAATGCACCTAAAGCCAAAATATCCGGAATATGTCGAGTACCATGCCCAAAGCAAATGGGACGGTCAGACTGGCGGAATCAGTATAGTTTCAGACGATCGCCAGATTGCGTATGATACACCTACGACCTATGGAGGACAAGGTAAAGGAATTTGCCCAGATGAGCTCTTTGTCTCAGCAGTTCTCGGATGTTTGAACAATACTTTCCTTGACTTCCAGCGCCGCTTTGAGTTGGAACTGATTTCTCTTGACCTAAAAGGTAAAGCGACTGCAAAGTTTGATGGTCAAGGATACAAGATTGAAAGTCTTTCAGTTTCTTGTGAAGTGGTTGTTGGAAAAGATGAACTAGAAACAGGTCAGAGATGTGTCGAGCTCATGAGGGAGTATTGTCATCTAACTCGTTCAATAAAAGCTTGTATTCCTATCATCTATGAAACAACTGTTAGAGAGGACTAGACTATCCTCTGCATTAGATCTGAGATTCTCTTCATGTATAATTCGATGTTCTTCCAGTGACCTCCCCTAAAGAAGACACTTCTACACTTCTCACATAACCAGAACTCTTCATAATAATCGAATGTCTGCTCAAAAACGAGTCCTCTTACTTGCTCTTTGTCTGCTTCCCTTATTGTAATTAGACTACCATTGCACTTACTACAACGTGCTTTTGCAGGATCTATTTCAGGAGATATGTTGTACTCAACAAAGACCTGCGCCACACCCTCATCCACAGAACCTCTAAGAAGTAGGGACTCAAGATTCTCACTCTTTGCACGTTCATAGAGCTCTGCATCTGACGTGATGAGAACACGACCCTCATCAATCGATACTTGAAGCAACTCATCATCATGCATCTCTGTGTCAAATCGCGTATCATGGCCAGTCAGTCTTAGCCATAGTGCTAGTTTTCCCAACATGGCATCCACACTGAAGGATTTCATCACTTCTCACCAAAGATGATTCGTGCGGCATTCTTCCACATTAACTGTTCAATTTCCTCCTCTTTAATTTGGGAGTAGCCCTTGTCCATCAGTTCAGAGGGCATTTGAAGTTCCTTACAGAAATCCACCCATTCTTTGAGAGGTAAAATGTCTTCAAAGAATGGATAGTCACTTCCAAACAACATTCGATTTGGAAAAACCCTCATGAATTTTGCTTCCCCAATCATCTCATACATCCTGTAGGGTCTTGTGGCAGCAGAGATTTGCCATCCAGAGATATCGATGAATACATTCGGATTCTTGTGTGACACCGTAAGAGTTTCACTGACCCATGGATATCCAACATGAGCTAGTATAATCTTCAAACTTGGAAAGTCTACAGCTACTCTGTCAACATAGACTGGTCTACCATACTTCAGATAGTTGAACCTAGGAGTCACTCCTTGGTGAATCAATACTGGAATACCTAGGTTGATACAAAGCTCATAGTACGGATCAAAATCCCTATCATCTGGATAGAATCCTAGAGGCGGATACATTTTCCACCCCAGACATCCTTTTTCTTTAACTGCACGTTCAAGTTCCCTTAATCCATTTTCACCTCTTCTTGGATCAATTCCTACAAATGTGGAGATACTTGGGATGTCTTTCACCTCATTCACGTGATGGTCAGTCTTTTCCGAAAGAGAAAGAGGAACTTTCTTACTCATTCCACTATCAATTGGAAGGACTACAGCTCTTTCCACACCACTTGTTTTCATCATGCTCTCTAGTTTATCAATAGTGGAATCTAGACGTGGTTCAACTCCCAACCTTGCAGCAGCTATCCTCCGAGCTTCAAGATCTTTCTCACTGATTATGTCTTGAGTCCATGTGTGTGTATGCACATCAATTACTTTCATTTTTTCACCTTCGCCTGCAGTTCATCTATGACTTCGACCGGTACAGAAATACTCCCAAGCTCTGTGAAATGGACAGTTCCATGATAGTCACTACCTCCAGTCAGAACGAGATCCAAATCCTCAACAGTTTTTCTCACATCAATTGGTGGAATATTCATCACGATGTGACCGTAGTCATATTCAACCTCGATTCCTACAAGCCCCTCTTTCATCAAATAGTCGATGACTACCCGAAGATTTGGTACTTTTATCGTGAGAGGATGTGCCAAAACAGGAGCTGCTCCAACTGAACTAAGTAATCTTACAGCCTCACCAGCTTCCATTCGTTCTTTCTTCACGTAGGCTGGTTTGTCAGCAGCGAGGTATTTCTGAAAAGCCTCCCTAGTTGTCTTAACGACTCCTTTTTCAACCAATAGTTGCGCGACATGAGGTCGACCTGGACTAGCTACTCCGTCAAGATTTTCATAGAGTTCCTCGATTGTGACATCAACCTCAAGTTCTTGGAGTTTCTGAATCATTTTGGGTAATCGCTTATGTCTTGCATCCCTTAGAAACTGTAGTTTTTCATTGAGAGGTTTGGAATCCAGTGGTACAAAGTATCCTAGGATGTGTATCTCTTTGTTTCGATATTCTGCACTAATCTCCAATCCAGGCACAACTATAAGTTCGTCAGAAACACCTGCATTCATGAACTCTTGCAGTCCATCTAGCGAGTCATGATCTGTAAGTGCAACTCCTCCCAACCCAATCCTGTCTGCTTTTCTGGCTATAACGGACGGGGAATCACTGCCATCTGACCCTGATGAATGGGTATGTAAATCAGCACGGGCTCTCACCATGTGCCGCCTCCTGTCTGAGAGTGTCTACAAGTTTTCGAACTTTGTGACACACCTTGCGTACTTCCTCTCGAGTCACTGTTTCCCCTGATGGACAGTCTCTATCTATGATACATTTCTTTCTTCTTGCATCGTAGATGATAGGATAATATCTACAACCCTCAGGTCGATGTTCATATATGCGACATTCCTTTGTTTCTGTATCATAGAAATAACAAACACCCTCTATGTTCTTTAGTTCGCAGAATCCTGCCATGACGCGAACAAGAAACTCATTCCTGTCATAACCTAGTTCTTCAATCCTTTCTGCATCTTCTCGTGTCAAAGTCATCTCAGTTCCAGTACAACAAAGACGAATCTCTTCACATGAGCCATCATGGTTGCAGACAAAGGGAGTCAAAGTATCATTTTCTCCTGCCAGGTTGGCGCATCGGTCAGATTGCGGTTTAGAGGTTCATCACGCTGATGAGGTCGTTCACCATCCCTACTTCATCATCATCCCGACAAGAGAACTGATACGACTCAAGGCTAAATATGCTTTCTAAATGCCACTTGCCCTAGACCGTCTATACTCAAGAATCACCAATATTATCGAAACCTGCGTAAGAATTCCAGATATCAACACCCCATCCATTGTCACAAATACCGCATCGAATGAATCGAAATTTTCAGATGTGAGCGAATACTGGTCATTTTCGGTCCACATCTGCATGAACCCCGTGGATCCTGTCTGATACCAACTACTCTGTGTAAAAATGCCCAACTCTTTGTCATAAAACACAGCTGTATCCTCGTCTAGTTCTACCTTCCAGCAATCATAGCTATAAAGGGATAATTCGCCCACTACAATACCTTCAGTTGACCCTATGTTAACAGCATCATTCACGTCCCATGTGCTGACATTCAACCAGAGAGGATATCCTCCAAATGATTCTCCGCTCAATACATCAGATACGTTATTCAAACTAACAGAATACGTAAGCACTGTCAGTTCCTCTGTGGAAGACCATCCTGATTGACTAGTATATGATGACTGGTAATGTTTGTAGGTTAGCGAAAGGTCGACACATCGATCATCACTCGGAAAGTCTAGGAAGAAAATGAAAGGTGTACTTATTGCAGCTGCAATTAGAATGACCGCCACAAATCCGACAGTTTTTCTGAAAATTACAATCCCCGCATTGGTTTTTTCGTGTGAGGCTATAAGGTTGATGATGAACGGATAATTAAATTCAGTTCAAAGACCTCTTCTAGCGAGTCGTCGTGAAGGTGAAAGATCCTTTGCCATGTCGTCAACACTATTTCCACTTGGCAACTCTTGTACTGGTAGTTTCTTTCCAGTGATTTTGAAATAGGCATTTGCACGGACTACTCTGATCAAAGCCAACAAATCATTTGGCTGTGATGTGGCACCCAAGAGTAGCTGCCGACGCCTACCAAATACATCAAGAAGTCTTTCAAGGATTTTCATAGTATTTTCACTAAATAACTCTCCTGCTTTCCTCAAAAGGATTTGCAATTACACGTTTTCAAATTCTTTTCACTCAGCCAAAGCGCTAAATAGTCAGCAAAATCATCCTCGGACAGACCCTAAGTAGGTGTTGAAAACATAGATGCGTATTGCCATTGTCGACAAATATCGATGCAGACCAAAAGACTGCACTCATGAGTGTCAGAGATTCTGTCCGAGAGTCAGAACTGGAGACGAAACCGTCATCTTCCCTGATGGTCCGGACAAACCTCCCGTCATAGTGGAGGCTCTATGCTCAGGAGAAGCAATATGTGTCAAGAAATGTCCATACAATGTAATCAAGATAGTCAACCTACCTGAGGAGCTAGAAACAGATACTAGCCATAGATACAGCATAAATGGGTTCAAGTTATTCCGACTACCTACTCCAAAAGACGGGCAGGTGCTTGGCTTAATTGGCCCGAATGGTGTTGGAAAAACAACGGCGGTACAGATCCTTGCTGGTGAGATGCTTCCTAACCTTGGGCGTGTTGAAGATCCACCTGAGTGGGATGAAATTATCAGGGAGTTTAGAGGTTCTGAGCTACAACCATTCTTCGAGAGGATACAGGCTGGAACATTAGTCCCGATACTGAAACCTCAGAATATAACGGATTTGCCTAAAGTCAAAGACTTGGCTGACAGACCAATCAGCGAACTACTTGAATCATCAGACTCCTCGGGGCGCTTGAAAGATCTCAAAGAAGACATGAGCTTAACTGAAATCTGGGACCGTCCAATCAAATTCCTTAGCGGTGGTGAATTACAAAGGGTAGCAGTTACAGCTGCAATAGTCCGTGAAGGTGACATTTACTTTTTTGATGAGCCAACAGCATATCTGGATGTCAGAGAAAGGCTCAGAATGGCTCGTGCAATTAGAAACCTATCTGCACTTGGAAAGACAGTCGTGGTAGTCGAGCACGACCTTTCAATCCTAGACTACGTTTCAGACCTTGTCTGTATGTTCTACGGGAATCCTGGAGTCTATGGCATAGTTTCGCATCCACATGGGACCCGAGTCGGTGTCAACATCTTCCTCGACGGATTCATTCCTGATGAGAACATGCGTTTTCGCGACACATCAATATCGTTCAAAGGAATGTCTGCTGAGGATGAAGAATACAGATCTTCTGAAACACTGTTAGAATATGGTGACATGAAGAAGAACTTCGAAGACTTCTCACTGGAAGTCAAGGGTGGCCGCGTGTCCAAGGGTCAAATCGTTGGAATACTTGGTGCTAACGGAATCGGCAAAACGACATTCGTCCGAATGCTTGCAGGAGAACTCGATCCTGATGAGGGAGAAGCTCCCAAAAAGACTGTCACCGGTTTGGACCTCAAGATTAGCTACAAACCTCAGTACATACCTTCAGATTTCGATGGGAACCTTCGTATGTACCTGAGAGCTGCTGGAGGAAATACAATCGACTCTGCTGACTTCAAGACCTCTGTGATAAAGAAGTTGGAATTGGAGCATCTTCTGGAACATCATGTTCCAGACCTCAGTGGTGGAGAACTACAGAGAGCTGCCATCGCTGCATGTCTAGCCCGAGAGGCTGATATCTATCTCTTTGACGAACCATCAGCGTTCTTGGACATCGAACAGCGCCTTGCGACCTCTGGTGCAATCAGACGACTTGTCAGAAACAACATGAAGACAGCATTCATTGTCGAGCACTCCATCCTGATGGCTGACTACCTCAGTGATAGTCTGGTTGTCTTCGGGGGAGTTCCTGGTCGTTCAGGTGTTGCATCATCTGTCAGGACACTCCGTAACGGAATGAACACATTTCTGAAAGTAATGGGAGTGACATTCAGAAGGGATCCTCAGACTGGCCGTCCAAGAGTGAACAAGGAAGGCTCTCAAATGGACTCTCAACAAAAAGCATCAGGTGAGTACTACTACGTAGGGAAGGGCAAGTAAGTTCAGGTCAGTTTCTCATAGAATTCTTCATTGGGATGCTTTCCACTACCAAATCTTGTATCATGCCAGCAAAAGTCACAATATTTGTTGCCTTGCATAATAGTCTTTTTTCTCGTAAGTACAAAGTTCTCATTGTAGTGTTTTGCTGCATTGAAATCAAAATGACATGCTACAGCATATGCAATCTCAGGGTCAAACTCTTTTAGAATCTCACTCCACAGACAACTTGTCACCTTCGCATATAATACTCCATCTTTTCCCAAGTAAAATGACCACTCTAGAGGGCTCTCAGCGGACGACTTCATATAGTTGAAAAATTCCTCTAGGTTTTCCTTTGGTTGAATGCTTTTTTCACGATCAGTTCTGTAGTCGACATAGTTGCGATAGAGCTCCAAACCTTCGCCCTTTGGAAGCAATGATGCTATAGTTTCTGCAATATTGGCTGCAGGAATGAGGTATGAATGAAGGACGTCTTTGAACACAAAGATAGCTTTTCCATCAGTCACTTCTGATGCATATCTTTCGTAACCCAATAGTTGTAAAACTGCTTTCTTGAACACCTCTTCAAGGTCCGGATAGTCCCTTAGATTGTTTGGTTTAAACTCGAAGATATCCGTTTCAATCTTCGTGTCTTTAGTGATTTTCCTCAGTTTTGAACAGAGTGTATTGTAGAAAGAGTCAGTTAGTTCGGGATGGTGATCATTGAGATATCCAATAAATAGATCAATATCATTGAGTGGACGGCTCAAAACTAATTGAAGAGGCATCCCATAGGATATATGCGGATTATGGACTGATTTGAATTTCTCAACTATCTCGAACATGATTCTCCTCTCCCAGCTAACTGTGAAGATTCCTCTGCCAGTACTTCTTTTCAGCTTTCTCTTCATCTAGTTCCGCTAAGATTTTGATAGCTTCATTTCCACACCTGATGACATCATTTTCTCCTTTCACTGCGAATTCGTCTCGGACTCTGTTTGCATAGACTGCGCAAGCGGCACCTGTTCTGAATCCGTAGATGTTGCCAAGTGTGAATAGTGTTGCAGCCTCCATCTCGAAGTTAGTGACGTTGGCTTTGGTCAAATCCTGAATCAGAGTTTCGCTCATACTCTGGGTATAACCACCAAAGCCTGGTCGTGACTGTCCCAGATAGAATGAGTCTGTTGAAGCAGAGATTCCTAAATGGTAAGTAAGATTAAGAGATTCTGCCGCCTCCACAAATGCAAGTACAACTTCATAGGAGGCGGAGGCAGGATACTCCGGCCTTACGTACTGCTTACTCGTACCTTCCAAACGAACAGCAGCTGTGGATATGATTATATCCCCAATCTCAATTTCTTTCTTCAGAGTTGCACAGGATCCCACCCTAAGAAAAGATTCCGCCCCGACATTGGCAAGTTCTTCTATGACGATGGCTGTTCCAGGACCTCCAATCCCTGTAGAACATGCTGAGATCTCTACACCCTTGTATCTTCCTGTATGAGTCACAAACTGTCTGTGCATTGCAACTTCTCTCGCTTCATCCCAAAGGGCGCTTATTCTCTTCACTCTCTGAGGGTCTCCAGGAATCAAGACAGACTTTGCCACATCTCCTTTCTTCACTTCGAGATGGTATTGTTCTCTATCTTCTGTGACAGGTCGGGTTGCAGAAATCTTCTTGTCGGTCATTCAAAACCACATGTAATGGGCATGAACACAATGATTTGTTACTTTCGTATCACTCGCTAAGCATATAGGGGGACACGCCTTCTACTGGAAACTGTCTGAGGTCAACTCATATGACGAAGTTTGATGATTTACAGCATCTGAACCTAGGAAAAAGGACTCGTCTTCATCGCTTGATGTACGAACATGGGCCTGGAAATGGAAAAATGATAATTCTGCCAATTGACCAAGGCATGGAACATGGACCTGTTGATTTCTTTACCGACCATGATTGTTTGAATCCAGAGTATCAGTTTAGGCTTGCAGTAGAGGGAGGATATTCCGCGATTGCTCTTCATCTCGGCCTCGCTGAGAAATATGGACCCAAATTTGCTGGGAAAATTCCTATCGTGTTGAAGATCAATGGAAAGACTCGCATTCCACCAGCAGATGAGCCGGTTTCTCCCATGACTGGCTCCGTTGAAGATGCAGTTCGAATTGGTGCTGATGCAATTGGATATACCCTCTATGTAGGGAGCCCGAATCAGCATACAGACTTTACACAGTTCAGAAAGGTAAAGGAGGATGCAGAGCGTTATGGTATACCAATCATTGTCTGGGCATATCCTCGGGGAAGTGCAGTCGATATGAAAGGGGGTCGAGACTCACTCTTTGCTATTGACTATGCTGCAAGAGTTTCAGATGAGCTTGGAGCAGATGTTGTCAAGTTGAATGTGCCAATGACAAGCGAAAAAGGCAGAGCCATGCAGAGACCGCCCTATAATGAACTTGATCTCTCCACTGAAGAGATGGTTGCAAAAGTGGTGAAATCCGCAGGCAAGACCTTGGTCCTCTTCTCTGGTGGCGGAATGGCAACAGATGAAGATGTCATTGAAAGAGCAAGAATTTGCATGGAACAAGGGGCTACAGGGCTCATTTTTGGGCGCAATCTTTGGCAAAGAAACTGGGACGACGCACTCAAAATGACCAAGACTCTCAAAGATATCATTTTGAAGGTTTAAGATTCGCATTTCTCATCCCGCTTTCTCATTTCACCGAATGAGAACTATTATATGTGTAAAGAATAGCCCAAGGCATCAGAGGGTTCACGTTTCCGGAGCCCGATTGAATCATCAAATAATGGAGTGATATGCGTATGGTCGAAACCACCATTAGCGTGATCAAAGCAGACATTGGTTCATTGGCTGGTCACGTTATTGTACCTGACTTTCTCTTTGAGCTAGCAAGGAAGGAGTTGAAAGAGGCAGTCAACAAGAAGATAATTAATGACTTTCACGTTGCCAATGCTGGCGATGACCTTGAACTTATCATGACCCACAATAAAGGTGAAGGGGCTGAGGACGTTCACAAGCTTGCTTGGGACACTTTCATGAAGGGTACTGAGCTTGCTCGTGAGAAGAAGATCTATGCTGCTGGACAGGATATGCTAGCTGACACATTTAGCGGTAATGTGAAGGGTATGGGTCCCGGTTCTGCTGAGATGGTTATTGAAGAACGTAAGTCGGAACCAATCGCAATCTTCATGGCTGATAAGACCGAACCAGGTGCATTCAACCTCCCTTTGTACAAGATTTATGCAGATCCCTTTAACACAGCTGGTCTTGTTATTGATCCAAACTTGCATGATGGATTTAACTTCGTTATTCAAGACATCATGAAGGATGTTCCATGCTTCATCAACATGAAGACACCAGAGGAGTCGTACGATGTTCTTGCACTTCTGGGTAGCACCGGTCGCTATACAATCAAGAAGGTCTATCGTCATGACGGAATGGTCACAGCTTCAGTGAGCACTGACAAACTCCATGCAGTCGCAGGAAAATACGTTGGAAAGGATGACCCTGTAGCAATAATCAGGGCACATTCAGGACTTCCAGCTATGGGTGAAGTACTTGAAGCATTCACTTTACCACACCTGGTTGCAGGATGGATGCGCGGGTCCCATGCAGGTCCTCTTCTTCCTGTAGGACTGAAGGACTCTCGATGTACAAGATTCGATGGTCCTCCACGAGTTGTTGGACTAGGTTTTCAAGTCTCGAATGGTATGCTCATTGGTCCTGTCGATCTTTTCGATGATGTGGCTTTTGACATTACCCGTCAGAGAGGCATGGAAATAGCTGACTATTTGCGGCGGACTGGAACGTTCCAACCTCATCGACTTGGAGAGCATGAGATGGAATATACAACATTGCCTAAGGTTCTCACACGCTGTGAAAATCGATTCGTAGAAGAAGAGATTGTACCTAGTGGGCAGAAAAAGGATACATCCGATTCTGCGGAATAAGTTGAGATGGGGACCCATGGGTCCCTTTCACTCTACTTACCTCTTTAGTTGTATATACCACAACTGGACCAGCGAGCTGATTGGTTCCAGTTCAGAGAGAATACTGACATCTCAGGTCCTGCACAGATGACATTATCCGTCAACATAATTCTGAATAGTTCTGTGTATCTCAGATCTAGGACAAATAATGCTGTTACTCGGAACCACTGACTCCAAGCGACAATATAGTTACAAGAGTGGTTTTGAAGCCATTCAAATGTTTCAGTTACTGAAAAATTGCCATGAGCCAGTTCGGGCGTGACGAGAAGCGCTATGTCGAATACTGTTCTGTTACCAAAGAACCTGATGGCTCCTGCATCAAAGATTGCGAAACTGGCATTTGGAGGAGTGTTCTCATAGATCCAATGACCAATTGTCACCTGCATCTCATTGATGTTTTTAACACTGTTTCCATAGAAATCTGCTTGCCAAACAAAAAATGGCGTTGTTGGGATAATGAGAAGGAGAATCAGTGTCACAGATACAATAGTGTACGATAGCTCGTTCTTCAAAGTTTGAAGTCTTGATTGAAGTCGATTTGTAATCAAACCGATAAAGGCAAGACTGAGAATTGTCAGAACAGAAATCAGGGGGGTCATATATCTTGCATTGTTAACGAGTACCGAATACGGGACTGTTTGAAAATAAACAAACATCATTGCGATGACAAACGCCCATGGATATAGTCTACCTTTGATTACAAAAACAATTCCGCCAAATAAACCAAGTATTAGACACGGAAAATTCGAGAGGGTTCTAATCCAAAACTCAATCCATATCGTAACCGACGATTGTGTAATTTCTCCACTCTTTGTATAGAATGTGTCAGAGAGTGGAAAGCCTGTTACAGACAGACAGTGGAATATCCAAGGAAAAGCTATGATACAAGTAGCAAGAGCCGCGGCTCCAAAACTTACCAGTCGTTTCTTATTCAATTCTCGTTGCTTAACAATGAAGAGAAATCTAATTGGTAACCCAACTACCATAAAGAGCATGCCTTCTGGACGTGTGAGAAACAATAATCCCCCTATCACACCCATCATTATATCATATTTCCATCCTGGCTTATCTGCAAAGTATATCCCAAGAAATATCAAGAAAATGAATAGCGGGCTTTCCATACCTGAAAGCATAAGCCACGTACCACGAGGAATCAAAACAAATCCAATCACTGATATGAAAGCAAAAGGAATATTCTCGGTATAATCTCGGACGATGAGACCTGCAAGGAAAGCTGAACTGATGTAGAAGATAATTGACACGGTGTAGATTTGGAGAATCAAGGTTTCAGGATTTGATGTCGTGAAAAACAAAGGTGAAAGCACTATTGCCCACAACGGACTAGTAGATCCTGTAGATGGCCATCCTGGAGAATACTCCCAAGGTCGACCTTCAAAGATGCTACGAGCGAACTCTACGTGAATCCAAGAATCATCCAATGGAAATCCTGTAGTTGTCCATCGTAACATAGTTTGCAGATAAAACAACGAAGCTAGTATCACTGTTATTGTTGATGTTACAAATAGAGCTAAACTGATTCTATTCCGAACTATGAATGTACGAACAAAGCTTTGGATATTCTTCCAACTATCTGCTTTGATCTTTTTCTCCTCTAGAATTCCTTTTTCTAGAGACACCAATAAACTCCATCCTCACGATTTCTACACTCCAATAGATAGGATTTTTCTATATCATTCTAATCATTGAACTAATACCTACTCCTTACCTAGGATTTGGAAAAGAAACCCACGATGTTCCCATCGAGCATCGATCATATGTTCAGCCTGTTCGTTTGATAATGTGGTAACCGAATTTAGTCTTGACTGGCTCCGTTGTCATGGCTCCTACACTAAGATTGAATGCAGCCCGCTCAAATTCTGGAACCATCTGGCCCTTTGTGAACCAGCCCAGGTCTCCGCCTTTCTTCTTTGAAGGACATGTACTATACTGCTTTGCAACCTTCCCAAAATCCTCCCCTTCTCTGATTTTATTAATCAGAGCAAGAGCCTGACTGTGCTTATCTACCAGGATATGGCTTGCACGAACTTTACCAGCCTTTCCTTTTGCCATATAAATCACCAAGATTCACCTCAGCTGTTTGTGGTGCGGTCTTAAACTTGTCCTATGCGTCACTATACGAGGTTTTATGACAAGAGAAGCAGCATTTGAAGGAGGATGTGCCATGAAAGCAGTTGTATTCCATGAACATGGTTCTTCAGATGTATTAAGGTATGAAGATTTTCCAGACCCAGTATTGAGAGATGATCAAGTACTTGTTGATGTAAAAGCCGTGGCTCTCAATCACTTGGATCTCTTCGTGCGAGGAGGAATCCCGGGACTCCAGCTTGAGCTGCCTCATATCCTTGGAAGTGATATTTCAGGAACGATTAAGGAAACTGGACGTAATGTTGCAAAAGAACTTCAGCCTGGTCAAAGAATTATTGTCGATCCTGGAAAATCCTGTGGTGTGTGTGAATATTGCATCCGTGGTGAGGAATCACTATGTGCCAATTATGGAATAATTGGAGAGCACTATCCCGGTGGATATTCAGATCTAATGGCTGTAGATAAACAGAATGTCATTCCCGTTCCTGATCATGTTAAACTTGGTTTTGAAGAGCTGGCAGCTACCCCGCTCACATTCATGACAGCATGGCGTATGCTCGTCCAAAAAGCAAGAGTGCGTCCTGGTGATGATGTTTTAGTCATAGGGATTGGCGGAGGCGTTGCTATTGCTGCACTTCAAATCGCTAAGGTTGCTGGTGCTCGAGTTTTTGTGACCAGCTCTTCTAACGTAAAATTGGAGAAAGCGTTTAAACTTGGTGCAACAATCGGTATCAATTACAAATCGAATCCTGATTTTCACAAAGAGGTGTGGACACTCACAAACAGGAGAGGTGTTGACATTGTTGTGGACTCAGTCGGAGAAGCGACTTGGGAGAAAAGTCTTCGAAGCCTGACAAAAGGTGGGAGATTAGTGACCTGTGGTGCTACTTCTGGTCCAAACGTAATTACAAACTTGAATCTTGTTTTTTGGAAACAGCTTGAAATTCTTGGTTCAACAATGGCAAGTCGTTCGGAGTTACGTGAAGTTCTCAAGCTTGTGTGGGATGACAAACTAACGCCAGTCGTAGACAGTGTTCTTCCACTTTCAAAGGCAAAAGAAGCTCATGAACGACTAGCAAAAGGTGAACAATTCGGAAAGATTGTTCTAAAACCCTAATCAACCCTGTAATACCCCGATACGCACCTGAATCAGACACCCTTTCATTATGTACTTTGTAATGGAATCTCTTGGTGTAGAATGAGAGTCGTCACGATTTGTCTACCAGAGTCCTACGTTGAAGGCATTGATGAGCTGATTGAACAGAACAAGTATCCCAACCGATCAGAAGTCATCAGAATTTCTATACGTGACCTACTTGTTGATGAACTCTGGGGAGAACGGAAACCATCCAATAGCTTACCTCTCGTTGC
The DNA here is from genome assembly GCA_048882385.1 of Candidatus Thorarchaeota archaeon. GTDB lineage: Archaea > Asgardarchaeota > Thorarchaeia > Thorarchaeales > Thorarchaeaceae > SMTZ1-45. The sequence goes on from JBHLRQ010000013.1 coordinate 45,539, forward strand.
ACAATTAGAGAAACTTGCAATGATGCAAGATATCCCTACTAAACCCGTGCCAAAGTAGATACAACTGAGCTATCTTTTTCTAGGTCCAATTACTTTACGTGCAGGAGCAAGACGGGGACTAGTATTGCTCTTTCTCGATCAGGAGCGAATTCGAATATGTCACGATTCTTCCGACGAAAGAAAAAAGATGAAGAAAAGGCTGATCCAGAACCTGTTGAAGAACCTGCAGCTGAAATAGAGGTTGAAGCTTCACCTGAAACTGACTTACCTACAGAAGAGCCAACAGTTACCGAAACTGCAGAGCCAGCACCAGAACCCATACCCGAAGGAAGAGGTGATACTATACCCTATCATGATTCCATCATGGACAGATTAGTGTACATGCTTCATGATTCAGTAATGGCTGACGGTCTAGAGGGTACGCATGAGTTCATGCTTGAGTTCATGGCAATGGGTGAACGGTTTTGGATAGGAAAAGTGCCACTTGGTGAAATTGAAAGCAAGGTTGGAAAAGCTGCTGATGAAGATGCTCACATTAGGATATCCAATGATTCTGTAAGTGACCTTCTCAGTGCATCTACCTTTTCTGAGTTCTCAAAGATCTACTTGCAGCACTACAAAACCTCTGAAGCTGGTAAGTTCATTAAAATTGAAATTCGGAAGCCCATAATCGACTTGAACCGAAAAGGGTTCGCCAGAGTTCCAGTTTTGAAACTACTTATTGGTGCCGCCAGATAATTAACAGCTAGCAATAGTTAAAACGGACATCTAGTCTTACCGGTTCAACCAGGTGGTGTCAGTTTGCCTGATATTAAAACTCCAGTTGTGATTATCAACTTCAAAACATACCCACAAGCCACAGGTGAGAAAGCTGTTTCGCTTGCGAAGACCTGTGAAGCAGTTTCAAAGGAATTTGATGTACCTATTATTGTAGCTCCTCAAATCCCAGATTTATATCGAGTTGCACAGGCTGTTGAAATCCCCGTTTTCTCACAGCATATGGATGGAGGTGACCCTGGACGATTCACTGGCCATGCGTTGGGAGAAACCCTAGTTGAAGCAGGATGTAGTGGTACTCTTCTGAATCACTCAGAGAATAGAATGCAGCTTGCTGATATTGAAGAAGCAATCACTAAGGCAAGGAAACTTGATCTCTATACTGTGGTTTGTACGAATAATCCCGCAGTCAGTGTTGCTGCAGCCTCAATGAATCCCAATTCTGTTGCAGTTGAACCTCCTGAACTCATAGGTTCGGGTATCTCTGTTTCACAAGCACAACCAGAAATAATCACAGGGACTGTTGATTTGATTCGCAAGGTCAATCAGGAAGTTGTCATTCTCTGCGGTGCTGGTATCAGTAATGGTGATGATGTTTCAGCAGCAATTAAGCTTGGATCACAAGGTGTATTACTAGCCTCCGCAGTTGCTAAATCGGATACACCGGCTGATGTCCTCAAGAGTCTTGCAGGTCCTCTAAGGAAATAGACCATTCCGGTTGATTTTTCACGGATTATGAAGCGCCTCGAATAGGCGAAAGACAGTGAAAGTGACTTTGGAATGTGCTCACTGCTTACTAGAAAGGGCAATTAACCAGATCCGGTTAGCTACCGATGATCACGCTCTTCAGATGCAAGTAGTCGAGGCTATGACGAAGTTCCTTGGTGAGAACTTCAGTGGAGATGCAGTCCCTAGTCACATTGGAACTGAAAGAGACCTGATTGTACAAAAGATGACAGGGAAGGACCCCTACGAGTCGTTGAAGCACATGTCCAACGAGATGGCTCTCAGCATTCTACCCGAGCTTCAAGAACTTATAGAGGAAAAGGGAAGCTCTAACGAGCGATTTCGAACAGCAGCCCTCATCGCTGCAGCTGCTAATGCAATAGAGTTTGATGTAACAGGTCGTGAGTTCAGTCTGTCAGAACTCAGAGAAATAGTTGAAAATGTCGAAGCAGACCTCTATATTGACCATGTCGACGAATTTAGAGACCTATGTAATAATGCAAATGAAGTCCTCTACCTGATGGACAATGCAGGTGAGATTGTTCTTGATATGATTCTGATTAGAGAGATAAAACGCCTAGGACCTAGGGTCATTGCTGTTGTGAAAGGGGGTCCTGTTCTAAATGATGCGACAATGATTGACGCAGAGGAAGTGGTACTGACTGACTGTGCAGATGAGGTTCGTGAAACCGGAGCATCAGCCATTGGTGTAAATCTGGATCGTAGTTCTGAAGAATTCAAGAAGCTATTTCACTCAGCCGAATTGATTGTTGCAAAGGGAATGGGTAATTTTGAGTCTCTAACTGAGTTCGAACCAGCATGTCCAACCATTCACATTATGAGAACAAAATGTAATCCTGTCGCTCAACATGTAGGAGTTCCAAGGAACAAGAATGTCATTTTGATACGAATGCCGCCTGAGTCGACATGAAAACTATGCCATATCGTCTTTGTAGGATCTCAATGCTCTTGTTAGATTACTTGAGTCTGCAAATTCAACCTTCAACTCAGGAAATTCCAAACTAATGACATCCCTGAGTCGTTTCATTCCTGGTTCTTCTGTTGAGAATGAGCCTAGTTCGAGTGTGTTAATGCCCTCCTCGTACGCGAGTAGTCTGATTTCTGGCGAGAGTTCTCCTGTGACTAATGTTTCTAGGTCTTGATTCTTCGCGTTGATTATCTCAGGCATGTCAATACTGTTCCCTGCTATGACCAACACGTCACTAACCTCATCATCCAAGTCTCCGGAAAACAACACATTGTCTAGGTTCAACTTACTTGCAATGTAATTGACAAAACCTGAATGGTTTTTGACTCCTGGTGGTCTACATGCACGGCCAATTGCTACTAAATCACCAAAGTCTCCATCAGTCGTGAAATCTCCAATCCTAGAAAGACCCAGAGTTTCAATGAGGGCATCGTTTAGACCATCCTTATTACACAACCAACCACTGCCAATCACATATGATGAGATGTAGTTCTTTGTGAGCAATCTTACTCTCACAAGATCGAGCCCTGAGAGACGGTCTATCGCAAATGGAAACAACGGACGATATGTGACCAGTAGATTTGCTTTGTCTTGTGTAGCCTTCGTTATTACACGTGCAGAGGGGTAAGTAGCAATCAGTATTTTGTTGATAGTTGTATTTGCCTGTTCTGTTTCAGTCTGTGGACCTATTTCCACTCGACTCTCAAGTCCACGAACAGTAAGCTCTCTCGGAGCCAACTCCTGAAGGCGTTTCACAATATCTAGAAGACTGGTCATGACATCACTCTGCCTAGTGACGACTGAAGTCAATAACAGTCTTATTCTTTTTCATATTCAAAGACGAGCTATTCTACATCCTCTTCGTCAATGTCTTCATCATAGGAGTAGAGATCTTCGAGCTCCAAGTCTTCTCCAGTTTCTTCCAACTCTGGTTCTTCCTCAATGACCTCAAGCTCAGGCTCTTTCTTCTTCTTTTTAGGCTTAGCTTCTTCCTCTTCGATGACCTCTATTTCCGGTTCTTTCTCTTTCTTCTTTCTCTTTTTCTCAGTCTTGGCCTTCTCTTTTGCTGCCTCACGCTCAGCAATGAGCTCTTTCTCAATAGCTTCAAGCTCATCCATAAATTCAAGTTCAGCCTCGTCATCGATCAACTCAAGCTCTGG
>JBHLRQ010000014.1:0-48808 GCA_048882385.1 Candidatus Thorarchaeota archaeon
GATGGTCTGAAATCGTACCTCAGTTTGTTTGATGATGTAGAAGATGAAGTGAATTTTAAATCACAGCTTCTCTATTTTATTGGAATAGGACTTGAAGCTCAGGTTACTCTTCAGTACTTGTCCTATAGGACAGCACTCTATGCATTACCTGAGTTGATGCCTGATTCTGATTTGACAGACTTCGTAAATGCGGGTGAAGATGCTCTCGAAGCATTTGATACGCTGGATGATAACTCTACACTCGTGTTTCCCGGAAATCTAACTCATGCGACTGGGTTCGTAGCAACTACATTCAAAGGGATTGCTGATGCGTACAACTCTTCTGGTGACATTGATACTTCGCTTGCTGCCCATGAGAGTGATCTTGAAACAATAACTAGCAGTCTTCTCATAATAGCAGACTCATGGCAAGCTGCTGGAATGGCTCTTGATGCCATATGGCCAAGTGGATGGATTCAAACATATGGTCCCATTCTTGCATTTGCAGGGGCTGGTGTAGGAGTATTGGTCCTTCTTACATTTCGATGGATTAGGAAGAAACCATCACAGTAAACTAAGCAGACTCGATTCCTAAAAGGTCCAACAGTTTATGGACATCATTAGTGGGTAATTTACAGTTGTAATCCACACAAACATGAGCTGTAGCCTTTCCGTTAACAACATCATTATACTTGGTATATGGTGCAAGTTTGGAGATTTCGTCTGATTGTTGTTTTGTTCCTTTCAAGATGATGACCCGGTTTGGAATGAAATGTCCATGGACTGCTTCTATCATTTCTTTTGTATCAGGATTCTCTGGGTTTCCTGCTATCACAATCTCGAATGACTTTCCAAGTGTGAATTCCAACGCAAGCAGCATCATTGAGAAACCAGAATAAGCACGTTGAATAAAACCTGAAAATGCTCGAATGGTTTCCGCTGCTTTTTCTTCGAGATTTGTATCCCCTAGAAATCTTGCAAGACGAACGAGATTCAATGCAGCAACTGAGTTCCCAGAGGGCATAGCCCCATCATAGGCATCTTTCTTCCTCTTTAGTAGTTCTTCGGAGTATACGCCAGTGAAAAATAATCCTCTTTCTTCATCATCCCAAAAGTGTTCTAGCATGTCAAACGTGAGGTCTCTTGCGAGTTCAAGATATTTGGTTTTGAATGTGACCTCATAGACCTCTATCAACGCCCAAACAAGATAAGCGTAGTCATCAAGAAAAGCTCGGATGGCTACCTCTCCATCTTTGTATCTATGGAAGAGTCGCCGTTCTTCATCAATCATTGTATTGATAATGAATTCAACAGCGTTCTCTGCCGCTGCAATGAATTTTTCATCATCAAGAATTGCTCCAGCTTTTGCTAAAGCCGCAATCATGAAACCATTCCAATCCGTCAAAATCTTGTCGTCCAGACTGGGTCTCTCTCTTGTTTCCCTATGAACGAACAGCTTCGTCTTTGCATTATCTACTAGGCGTTTCATTTCCTCTCTACTCATTGTTGGAACTGAGATTCTATCCAAGGACTCTTTGAGATATGGAATATTGAAACCAGTCTTTTTGCGTGATGCTTCATCTTCAAAATTGCCTTCCTCTTGAATATTGAAGACCTGTAGGAAAATAGAAGCTTCTTCTTCAGTGAGAACATCCTCTATTTCACTCTGAGACCAAATGTAGAACTTCCCCTCCTCACCCTCAGAGTCTGCATCTTCTGCAGAATAGAATGCTCCCTCTGGGCTCCTCAGGTCTCTAAAGACATACTCGAATATCTCTCGAACAGCTTCTGCGTACTCATTTTTCTTAGTTATCAGATAGGTTTCGGTATACGCTATCATAAGACCAGCTTGGTCGTAGAGCATCTTTTCAAAATGGGGAAGAAGCCAATTTGCATCAGTTGAGTATCTATGAAATCCAAATCCAATGTGATCGAATATTCCTCCGTTTCTCATCGCTTGAAGCGTCTTCTCAACCATATGGAGCGCCCAATCATCTCCTGTACGTTTCCAATAGCGAAGCATCAGCATCAAATTGTGAGGTGATGGAAATTTAGGAGCCGTTCCAAATCCTCCCCTCTTTTCATCAAATCGTTGAGAGAATTGTGAAAATGCAAGATCGACGACATCAAGTGTCAAATCATTCTGGCTACCAAAAGACCTAGGCTCTGTGAGTGTATCCTTTATACGTTGAACTGTTTCATCGATGTTCGTCTTGTCATTTTCCCATATTTCTTTGATTCGAGGAATGAGATCCTTCATTCCCATCCTCCCATAGCGACTCTCCCTTGGAATATACGTCGCTGCATAAAATGGATTCTTTTCGGGAGTCATGAGGATGGTAAGTGGCCAACCTCCTTGACCGGTTATCATCTGAGCAACCTCCATATACACTCCATCAATATCTGGACGTTCCTCCCTGTCAACCTTGATACTGATGAACGCATCATTCATCAACGCTGCAATTTCCTCATCCTCGAACGATTCGTGTGCCATAACATGGCACCAGTGACATGTACTATATCCTATGCTTAGGAAGACAGGTTTATCCTCTTTCTTCGCTTTCTCGAATGCCTCCTCTCCCCATGGGAACCAATCTACTGGATTGTCTTCGTGCTGGAGAAGGTATGGACTCTTCTCTTTCGATAATCTGTTTTTCTTCGAATTGTTTGTACCAGTCACTATGACCCCTCATTGATGTGATGAAGAAAAGAATTTTAACTATTGTTATCGGACTGTTTTTGGAGAGGCTTAATTTGGTGCAGATTGTCGAGTTCAACCGAGATGTTCACGAATCCGATCTGTACCGATTGAATGTGGAGTATGTGACATGGGTTGCTGATATATTTCGGACTGCATTGAATCTAGATTTTGGCAAGGTTCTTGGAGATACGATTCAGGGATATGTATCTAGTTTCCTCAAAGACTTCGTGAAAATCAAACCTCCCTCTGGAATTATCCTCTTAGTTGAGGACCAAGGAAAGATGATAGGAATGGGGGCTGTACACGAATTTGTCCATGGAGTTGGAGAAATCACACGAATGTTTCTCCAATCACCATATCGAGGCAGAGGATTAGGCACCGACATATTAAACCGGCTTATCTCAAAGGGGAGGGAATTCGGTTTCAAGAAGCTTCGACTTGACACTTCAGAGCATTTTCCCTATGCTATTCAGCTATACCAGTCTGCTGGTTTCATTGAGGTGCCGCTGGATAACTTAGGTGAAGCACAACCAGAAACACAGCACACCCAAATGGAGCTTCTGCTATAGAACAAAGCTACTTTCTTCTTTGGAAAACCCAAGCTCTGCAAAGACCCTCGAAACCCTCTCAAGATGATGTCCTGTCGGTTCGAATCCGTGGAGATACGAGTCAAGGCAATCGACATCTTTGAGCAGTTCAGCATATTGGTCTTTGAAGACTTTCTCTTTTTCAGAGTGGCCTTCTATCGCCTTGACGATCTGCTTGACCTCTTCTTTGGTAATTACACCTAACTGATCTCCCCATACCTCATTGTATTCGTTGACAATTTCGTGTATGTATGACTTAGCCAGCTTTCCATGATCCTCCCACTTACCAGAATGGTACGAATAGACATCATGGAAAGCTGCAATCATTGCGGCAAGCTCGATATCACATCCTCGTTTTATTGCAAGCAGTTTCGCAAGTTGAGTCGTTGTATGCATGTGCAGGACACTCCAGGAGATTGGAATCCTGGATTCTCTCTCTTTATCATACATGATAGTTTCCATTCTGATCTGAAGAATCAGGAGTATCTGATTCAATCTCCAGACTGGAAGTCCTGCTTCAGGCTCACCACCGCTCATTTGTAGCATCATAATCCCTCGGTTATTACGGACATTCATGCTTGGAAGTTACGGTAAATAAGCGTTCCAACAGAGTTGCTTATGGTCAAATCGTGGATAGTTGAATGCATTGGCGATCAAGAATCTTATCTTGTGCGAACACATGGTGAGAAATGGAGAGAATACCAAAGAATAGTTGGTTTCCTCATACCCTTTGTTCGATTCAAATCCATTGCACTTGAGGGAGTATTCTCAATCATTATCCCCATCATTATTCTGCATTTGCTGTTGAGGCTACCTATTATTCTCTAGGTGGCTTTCAATTTGCCATTCTCTTCAACGATTAGTCCTCTCTCTATCAGAGACGCAACATGATGTTCAATCATCCATGTTTCAAATTGCAAGAAAACCGGGGAAGGTATGGATGGATAGATGATAGGATTTGCAGTTATTTCTGGTATTGATTTTGCACCTTCAATGATTGCTGACAATACTAACTCCTCTCGCATACCAATTTGTCGTGAATATGCAGATAGCCTATCCTTGTAATTGGAAATAAGTGGGTCCTTCAAATGTCCACTGATGAGACCCTCATATTTACCATGTTGGACTTTTCTAATGGATGTCTTGAAGTCATCTATTGACGAATTTGGATGGCCATAAAACGGACCAAACTCTGTTAAATCCAAATCGGATCCGAAAATGATGTTTGGTTCAACAATTTCTATGCACATGTGGTCTGGGAGATGACCTGGTGTATAGAGTGTTTTCAGAGTTATTTCACCTAGTCCAAATGTGTCCCCATTCTTGAGTTCCTCATCAACTCGTCCCTCATCCAACGCTCCATACATTTTTTCATTGACAAGTTGTTCCCAATTCTTTCTCACTGGATTTCCTTTATGAAAACCTAGAAATTTCTTCATCTCTTCCTTTTCATTGAACAGGGGTGCTGTAATCTCGTTTGCAGCAATTCTACAACCAGCCAACCTGTTCAATCTCATTGTATGAGTGATATGATCTGGATGAATATGAGTCAAAATAACAGTATCAATTCTCCTAAGCTCAAGGTCCTGAGTCATTAAGAATCCACGAAGATCTTCAATTGAACAACCTGGATCAATGACTACGATCTCATCGGCAATCACTACCAACGAATTACATCTTGGGAATGATCCGCCGATTACAACATAAACACACTCTGCAATTTTGGAAAAGGTCATGATTCTCAACCTTATCCCAGAAAACGAAGCGGCTAGATAGTCCGAGTATAGGACTATCAGCCATTATCCTTCAATAACCTACATTTCAGTAGGTTTGACTTTCATCTCTGCCTCAGCGCGTTTAATGTTACGCCAGGTACCGAGAGCACTATACATTGGTACAAATGTAAATACCAGTACCAGAAACATAAGCAGCATCACATTTACAACATCAACTCTCTGAGGACCAATTTCAGTTCCAAGCGCATCCATCCACTGTCCAGTCATGACCAAAAGGCTTGCAGGGATCATGAGGATGAACAAAGTAAAGAAGACAAAGAAAGCTCTCCTTGGAGATGCTTGAATGAATCTAGCGAAGGCTCCTAGTTGCGGATGTTTTTGCCAGCGAGAACCTTCATGGACCGTCCAGAAGATGAAGAATATTATGAGTAGAAACACCAATGGAATTAGGAATATCTGTAGCCACATCGCAGTAGGACTCCCTATGCGTATGTTCCCCTTCCCGTCAGGTTGTACCTATAAAAGCTGTGGTCAATGTACATTCTCATGCTGATTGTCACACTAGGTTCTTACTCTTTCATACTCTCTTCGGTTGCAGTGACAATGTTGTGAATGTAGAGATTGACAAAGAATTCAATACTTCTCGGTGACATATTTCTGGTAAGATTATTACAACCTGGACACCTGCAGTCTTGGAAGTTTGCTAATCTTACTGGTTCGGGTTTTAATCCCACAAGATACATCCTTCGAGCTGTCAGATAGGTCAGTGCAGATGTGTCTACGCTATCAACTTTCACGTCTTTCATATAGTACGAAAGTAGTGACACTCTAGGAAGACCAAAGATATGCAACCACTCATTCAATGTTGCGTCACGAACATAGTTCAGATGTTTGTGCAAGAGTTCCTTATCATGATGATATAACGGAATCACCCCCCCAACAGCGAAATATCCAATCCCATTACTCCTGTAGAAATCAAGTAGGTCATCAATGGTTTCTGGTTGGTTCCCTTGAATAACAGCTATAATTTGAGTTGAGGGGACTACATCAAGAAGGTCTAGCAGATTTTGCTTGATAGTTTCAATCTTTTTGCTTGCAACTTCTGTATTATCTAATGGCAGGATTATCTCATCAGGTGCCACAAAGAAATCAGCTCCTGCAATTTCATAAGCTTCGAAGATCTGTGCATTGGTCAATTCAATGTCGATATCAATTCCAAGATCCTGAGATATTCCTGCTTTTTTGGCCTCTATCTCGAACACACCCGTATCAATGACAAGTGAGTTCGTTTTTGGAAAACCAAGATCTACAAGTGCCTCTTTCAATGTCATACCAGAGTTTACAACTGTGTCTATCCAAAAATCATGAGAACGATACACATCATATGCTGTAAACAGTACTGAGTCAGTATATGTCCAATTAATCAATGGTTCTTCTCGGAATAGACCCACAGAGCAAAAATGGAATTTAGGGATGAGTCTTGATAGATTTTGAGAATTCCCTCTTACCCTCAATCACTAATGCCTCCATGCATCCGATAACTACCTTAAATCCTCGTAATCTTATTTCAGATAGATGGTATATAAACTGGTTTCAGCGTGCTTTGAATCGGAACTGTTTCTCATATATCTCTCGCAATTCATTCAATGTCATTACATCCATTGGTCCCTTATCTTCTCGAATTCTACTTATTCGCGCAAAGCGCAATGCTAGTCCTGAATTGTAGGTAGGACTTTCCTGAATTTCTGCAGAAACCACTTCTACTACAATTTCTGGTTTGACATGAACAACATTTCTGCTAGAAGATATTTCTAATTTCTGAAGGTCTATGGTCATTTTTTCAAATTCTTTATCAGTAAGCCCTTTGTAGGTCTTTCCAATCATTACGAACTCATCAGTATCTTCATCTCTTACAGCAAGGTGGTAGTCTGATAACCACTTACTCCTTCGACCATGTCCCCACTCTGCCGCAATAATTACCAAGTCCATAGTGTCAAGTGTATGTTTTATCTTCAACCAGAGCTTACCTCTTGTACCTGGAGTATATTGTGAGTCGACTGTTTTAGCCACTAATCCCTCATGTCCCAACTCCTGACTCTTTCGAAAATATTCTTCGACAATCTTGACATCTTTAGTAACGATTCTTTCTATAATTAATTCGAGCGGAACAGTGGTTTCCAATAACTTCCTTCGTCTGGAATATTCTTCATCAACCAGAGGAACATCGTCAAGAAGAAGGATATCAAAAAGGATGAGTTTCAACTTTGTATCTCTGTAGGCTGTATCAATATCCCTTGACCTACCAAAACGGGTCATAACAACTTGAAATGGATATGGCTTTCCTGACCTGTCAACAGCAAGGACTTCTCCATCAAAGATTGCGTTTCTTGAATGAATCTTCTCTTTCACGATTTTGACTATATCAGGAAGACTCTCTGTGACATTCAATAGTCTTCTAGAGAATATCCTGACTTTCTCTCCATCTTTATGTATTTGGACTCGGGCACCATCGAGCTTCATTTCAAATGATAAATCTGGGTTAGTTTCGAATACGGATTCAACACTATCTGTGGGACTAGCGAGCATTGGTTTAATGGCACGCATGACCTCAACTCTGACCTCTTTCAATGATTTTGATCCGCTCTCAGAAGCAAGTTTTGCAACAAGGCCCAAATCTCCACAAAAACTCCATGCTCTTCTGACTAAGTCTGAGTCGATTTTGAAGGCAAATGCTATACTCTCTGCAAGAAGTCCTTCCGAGAGTCCAGTACGCATGTCGCCTAGAAACAGTGCAGTTAGGTACTTGGCTTCTCTTGGAGTTGATTCAACATATAGACTTGTCAACAAAGATTGTCTTTCTCTCATTGATCCCTTCCCTTTCACTTCTGCAATTTTTAATGCAACTTCTTCAACTGTTTTGATTGTTAGTGGTTCAGAAAAGAGAGAGGTTTGTCTTGTATGTTCAAACTCATTCATCAGTTTTGCAACAGCCTCTCCGACATCTCCTTCGTATACTTTTGATATGCTATCGTGTTTTAACTCGAATACTGACCGTAATGCATCTATAAGTCCTCTCCACGAAATATTCAGTACTCGCTGGTCACTCTCCGCAAATATCCTTCCACTCAAGAAGAGTGCCGCCTGACTTATCTCATCAGTATCTAATTTTCGTAGAAATTCACCTGCCAACTCCATCTTCTCTTTACGTTTCGTTGTAGCAGCCACCCTATCTAGAACTTCTGCAAGAACTGCGAAGGAAGTCATGAGATAAACCTCAATGATAATTACATGGATGGTTACATCTATATCTAATTACGCAAGGCAAATAGTGGTCGAGTCAAATGGGTAGTATCTGGTTTAGCAAGAAAGCCTTCTTATATTTTGGCGGAGCTGCAGTCATCATTTTGGGTGGTATGATTGTGTTGATATCACCCTACCACTATGTGAATTTCTCAATGTTGGAAAATCAACAACGAGGCTTTGCGATTTGGGATAGACAAGGATACTACGAACAGCTCGAGGTTTCTGTATCAACCAGAACGGGCAATATGTCAACTATCGAGTTAGGAATTTTGCTTGTAGAAAATAGCACACTTGAAACATATATTGTAAATTTCACTTTGACTCAAGATGATTTGATTGAAACTCCTGATGCATCATTTTATGAAAGTAGTCAAGTAATCGACATATCCAGTGGGAATTATACCGTTATTCTCGATCGAACATACGGAACTACAATGGTTGACTTAGGTCTTAATCAATTGAGTGACTCTAGGACATACATCATAATCGGAGGATCAATGAATATCATTGGTCTTATCATGGGTATTGCTGGATACCTTGTTCCAGGTACATTTCTCCCAACTGATAGCGATACAATTGTAGATTGGGGATATGACGAGGAGAAAGACGAGTTGCAGTAGCCTCATAGAGTTTTCTTAATCTGAGTCAGTGTTACGCTAGAATAGCCTGCGTAGTACACACCCTATTCTATGTCTTAGTTCCAGTTATTTTGTTGAGGACAATGGAAAACGATGAAATGAAATGGCTCCTAAAGGGCAAAGTAGTGACTGACTTCAGAGGATTCCCGGTTGGTCGGGTCAAGAAAGTTTGGTTTGATGAGACCAATGGTCCCTTAGTCATAGTTGAGAGAGGTAACGATCTAGAAACTAACAACTCGTGGGAGGCAATTCCTCTCAGATCGGTAGATTCTGTAGCAGAGCATGTGCGATTAAAGCCACCTGCTTTTGCGGAGTGATATCATTCTGGAGTTTGATAGTATGATGCAAAAACATCAAATGGATACACATTCTCAAATAGGCACTTTCTCACCAGAATCATTGAAAGTTAATGTTTTCACGAGTTCAAACTGCGCATTTTGTCATGAAGCACTGGATGCAGCTCATGAAGTTGCAGAAAAGTTCAAGCATCTGCAGTTACCAGTTGAGGTTATCGAAACATCAGTTGAAGAACGCCCTGAGATTATTGAACATTTCAATGCAATCGCTCTACCGATGATTGTTGTTGGTAACTCAAGGATTATCGGACTACCTCGAAATGAGGATATTGAAAACTTGATTCACCAAATTATGCTATCATGTTAAAATTAGAATCAGAAATAATCGACTCCAAGGATCAACCAAGCATTTTCTTTTGTTATCAACCTTGATGTTTCGATATTCAGGTCAATCATGTTGAGTGCATGCATCATATCTGGGTATTCACTGTGATATCCTGAGCCAAAGACAAGTTGTCTGACACCGATATCCTGAAGAAGTGCATCTAGGAAAACACGAAGTGGCGATTCTACCAGTTTTATAAAAGTCAAAGAAAGTTCTAGCCAAATATTGCCTTTGGACATCAATGGAATAATTTGAGGGAATCCGAAGAGGCCACCCATACTGAGTATAACGAATTTTCCCTCCGAATACAAGGTTGACATCCGATCAAGAAATGTGATTGTTTCGCTTGTCATGATTTCATTGTGAAGATAAACTGGAAGATTGTGCTTAACAGCTACCTGAACTAGTGCTTCCACTGATGGATCGCTTGGGTGATATGTTACTTCATCAAGGACAAGAGCTTTGCAGCCCTCATTTAAAAATTCAGTCAGTTTTTGTTTCGCAACATCTATGGGTCTTGGTATTATCGAACAAGCGGAGAATAAACGATCTGGGTAGATCTCAGTTGCTCTTAGATAAAGTTCAGTACTAATCATAGGTTCATGTGGAGTTAGAACTGCTTTGTCAATTCCAAAGGTATCCATTCTGGAAATTAGAATATCCACATGTTCCTCCAGATTTTCAAATGATACATCTAACACCTCTGTACGACCCATCCCAAGGTGTGTATGTATGTCAGTGGTCATTGGATACTCCTGTCTAGAGTTCCCTGATTCGCTTTTCTATGAATGTGTTATGAATACAGGTCAGCATCAGCAGCTCTAAATACTAAATCTTCGAGAGTCCGTCTGAGTTGTTTGCTTTGATTGATGATGACTTACCTAGGAGTCTTGAGAGTAGTCTTCTTGAAATCTCCGAAAACATCAACAACGATAGTTTCATGCTTATGGAATATTTAGGACCGGTTGTTGATGGGTGTCGAGCGGCTCTGAATGTAAGCATCGATAAGGCACTTGAACTTAGCAAAATGACTGAAGATGATTTTGACGAACACATTAGCTCTGTTCCAGATTCTTTCCGAGACCTTACAATCTGCATGAAAGTTTCAGATATCGATGAGGAATATTCAGTTGTCTTTGATCGAGGTAAAACTTCGGTGCACGATGAATGCATCGAACCTGATGTAGTCATTGTGTCCGAAAGTGATACATTGATAGCTCTTTTCAATAGTGATCCGAAACTCTCGCCTCCAGAAGTTCTTGGAACTAGATTGAAAATCTCAGCGAATAATTCACTGGATGTTGTCGAAGGTCTTGGTTTTCTATGTTATCCCTCATTACTTAGAGTAGCAAAATCTGGAATTGATCCTTCATCTATTCTAAGTGAGGATGCGGATTCTGTGATAATGGTTACAGCTTCAGACTTAGTTGTGAAGATGATTCGTAGATGGATTGACACTCAACTTTCAGAGGTTGATTTGTAATCAATCAGAAGAGTCCATGATAAGGGAGGACAATCTCCTTCACCCTCCGAATTGATCGTTCTAAGTCCAAAACCACCTCTTCTCTAGAGTAGTACATTTGAACTACTTCATCTACATCTCTCATTAGTTCTGGATGGTTCTCGTAACCCATCTGAGAACACACTTCAAGGAATTTATCTGGCATCTTCTTTGGAATCTTTTCGTCAAGCATTATAGCGAGGAATAGTGACCAGAGTCTCGCCACATTGACTGGATAGTAACCACCACCACCAACTGCAAGCCACCCTATATCACAAATCTTGGAAGACAAATCGCGTAATCTTCGAACCACTGTTTCAAAGCCATGTGAAGTATAGGCAAGATGAGCTAGCGGATCCAGATAGTGTCCATCAACTCCAAGTTGAGTAATCAGAAGATTTGGTTTGAACGATTCAAATAATGGAACTACAATTTCCTCAAAAACACGAATTAGTTCTGGAGTACCAGCACCAGGAATAAGAGGGATATTTACTGAATGCCCGACTCCATCTGCTCCACCAGCCTCGTACACAAATCCTGTTCCTGGGAATAGAGTCTTTCCGGTCTGATGAACAGAGATAGTGAGTACGTCTTTAGATCTATAAAATGCATTTTGTACTCCGTCTCCGTGATGGGCATCCAAATCAAAGTAAAGAATTTTGACATTTCTTTTCTTTTGCAGTAGTTTGATAGCTATCACGACATCATTGTAAATGCAAAATCCTGAAGCCTCACTTTGATGTGCGTGATGAAGTCCGCCTGATATGCAAAATGCATTCGAAGCACCATCGATAATTTCTTTCATTGCATTCAGAGTTGCACCAACATATCTGGCTCCAGTATCGTGTATCTGAGGAAAAATGGGGTTATCCGATGTTCCTAAGCCAAATTGTGGATGGGGATTATTATTGATTCCACTGTCTTCAACTGCATCGATGTATTCTGGTGTGTGAAACAACTCCAGTTCTTCTCTCGTTGCCAGAGTTGGTTCAATCTCCTTCACTTTATCTATAAGTCCCAATTCCTTCGAGAGAAGGTAAGTAAGTTTCAGCCTGTCCGGTTTTAGAGGATGGTCTTTCTTGAACTCGTATCCCAAAAGAGCATCAGAATAGGGGTAGACAAGCTTTCCTCGCATAGTATCTCTAGCCACCAGTGAATGCTGGCTGAACAAATTGCACACCTCATAAGCATTTCTTTAAAGATGTTAGTACCACTCTATTGTTCCTGGAGGTTTCGAGGTTAAGTCGTAAACAACTCTATTAATCCCTTTCACTTCATTCGCAATCCTTGAAGCTGCAACAAGGAGTGTGTCCCATAAGGGAGTACTTACGGATGCAGTCATTGCATCCAAGCTCTCAACAATTCTGATTACAACCGCTTGATCGTAAGTTCTCTCATCACCCATTACTCCTACTGTCCTTACAGGAAGCAAGACACAGAACGACTGCCAAATTGAAGAGTATATCGGATCACTCTCAAGCACTTCCTGAAGGATTGAATCCGCGTGACGTAGGATATGAAGTTGTTCTCTCGTGACAGGTCCGCTTATTCTTATTGCTAAAGATGGTCCTGGAAATGGTTGCCGTGTTATCATATGCTTTGGTATCTTCATCTTGAGTCCAACTTGCCTAACCTCATCTTTGTATAGATCCTTCAGAGGTTCGACAAGTTCTAGTTTCATCCAATCGGGTAATCTGACATTATGATGACTCTTGATTACTGCTGTGGCGTTTCCTGTTGACGCACTCTCAACACGATCAGGATAGATTGTTCCCTGGCCAAGAAAATCAAACTCGCCAAACTCTTCTTCTAGTTCTCTCGCCTTACGTTCAAAAACCTCTATGAATTTATTAGCTATGATTCTCCTCTTCTCTTCAGGATCCTCTATCCCTTCAAGAGCTTCAATAAACTCGTTTCCTGCATCTAAAGCAACAAAGTGCTCAAACTCCATCTCCTTGAATGCTCTGATAACTTCTTCTTTCTCACCAAGTCTTAGTAGTCCATTATCAACAAATACACAATATAGAGCTGCTCCAATTGCTTTCCTGATAAGATATGCAGCAACTGTTGAATCTACTCCTCCACTGGTTCCCATGAGTACCTGCGAATTGCCAACCTGCTTTCTGACATATTTCACTATATTCTCAATTTGATCCTCAGGTTTCCATGATTCTATATACCCACAAATCTCTCTGAGAAATGCTTGTAGAATGCTTAATCCATTTGGAGTGTGCGTCACCTCAGGGTGAAACTGAACTCCAAATACTGAATTATCACTATTAGCAAAAGCTGCAATTCGATTTTCACCACTAAGTGCGAGGGTGATTAGGTCATCTGGCAATTCACGAACCTCGTCACTGTGACTCATCCAAACAGTCTGTGATTTCTCGAGTCCTTTAACTAGAGTGTTCTTGCTGGTAATCTTAATTTGGGTTTGTCCATACTCAGGATTTCCTCCTGGCTCAAGCAATCCTCCAAAGTGGACCGCAAGCAGTTGATGTCCAAAACAGATTCCTAGTGTTTTGATACTCCTAGATTTGATGATATTATAGTTTGATGAGAACGAATTTCCCAAGTCCATTTCTGTTACAGTTCTTGGACCACCTGAGAGGATGATCCCCTTTACTCCTTCGAGGTGCTGAATGGTAAGTTTGGTATCCTGAGGAATGATTTCTGAATAGACACCTAAGTCCCTGCATCTTCGAGAAATCAGGTGAGTATACTGTCCCCCGTAATCGATGACCAAGACTTTTTCCACATGGATCTCTCCTTCAACTCACATCCTTTGCAATATCAGTTCTATAGCGAACCTTTCCCTTAATATGTGAGGAATTTGTGTACGCAATCTCTCTCGCTTGTGCTACAGTATCACCTTTTCCTAGTACACTTACCGCTCTGCTCCCTGTTGTTAGCACTTGACCATCTAGTTCATAGACCGAAGCGAAGTAGATCTTAGCAGATGATGCAACACTCATGTCGATTGGACTATCTTTAACTACATCCGGTCCAGGATAACCTTCGGGTACAACATAGACACACACTGTTGCCTTCTTTTCAAACTCTATAGTGCCTAGATTTCCATCTATTATATTCCTGCAGATTTCATCCATTGGTGTCCTCAGAATCGAAAGAACATTCATTGCTTCAGGGTCACCGAAGCGTGCATTGTATTCAATCACTTTGATTCCGCTTTCTGTTTTGATAAACTGTCCGTAGAGGATTCCTTTGTATTCTGATTTCGTATTTTTCTTGATTTGTTCTACGGTCGTTTGCATTATCAGCTTTGCATTAACCAAGTCTCCATCGGTCACATAATCCAGATTGTGGTCTTCCTTTGAATACGACCCCATAGAACCTGTGTTTGGACCTTTATCTTGATCAAAAGCGCGTTTGTAGTCTCTAACAAGTGGCATCGTTACGAGTCGATTTCCATCAACAAATGCTTGTACTGTGAACTCGAGTCCAATCAGTTTTTCCTCTAAGACTACAACACCCTTATTCCAGAGTTCACTCGACACGTACTTTTCTACATCATCCTGTGAATGCAAATGTTCTCCGAAAATCTTGACTCCTTTCCCTCCAGTCAATCCATCAGGTTTTACAACAATATTCTCAAGACCAACCTTCTTCACGAATTCTCGATATTCATCCAAACTACGAGCAATAACAAATCTTGGATTTGCATTTGGGTATGTATTTTGCAGGAGGCGTCTGGCAAATGATTTGCTAGTTTCAATCATGGCTGCAGCTTTTGTTGGTCCTACACATGGAATTCCCTGATTCATCAAGAAATCTGTATAACCAGATGCAAGAGCGGCTTCTGGTCCAATAACTCCATAGTCCATTCCTATAAGATCTGAGAGTTTCAAAACATCATTTAATGGTCCAATAGAAACTTTTTGCGCCAACTTAGCTATTCCAGGATTCCTCCTTTCCATATGAGCATGAATGTCGACGCCAGAAGCCTTTAGACTTGATGCAATTGCATGTTCGCGAGCTCCGCTGCCAACCAATAATACTCGAGTCAGTTTATGGTCACCCCAAATTGCTTGAAAACTACTGATCCTTCAGGGGCTTTCTGCACGTTTCCAAGCTTGTAGGACTTGTCTATGTTTGATAATATTTCAAGAGCTCTATCGCTATCTGTTTCTGAAACTACAAAAACAAATCCAATTCCCATATTGAATGTTGAAAACATCTCTCCTAGATCGACTTTGCCAATCTCACGGATAAGCTGGAAAATTAATGGAATCTCAGGAAATTCGTTGATTGCAAAACAGTGAGGTCCCAACCTTAAGATCTTTCGAAATCCTGACCCTGTTATGTGAGCCATCCCTTTGATTTTAATTCCTTCTTTCTGCAATGCTTTAAAGTGAGGAACGTAGATTTTTGTTGGACAAAGCATCTCTTCTGAGATCAGGGAACCCCAAGGAAGTTTATCAGAAATCTTGTATTTTGACAAGAGTACTTTCCGTGCTAAAGTGAATCCATTGGAATGAAGGCCATTTGATGCTATACCAATGATAGAATCACCAGAACCAATCTCACTACCATCAATTAGCTCTGATGGTGAAGCAATACCTACTGCAGTTCCTGCAAGATCAATTCCAGGTCCGTACTGGCCCCTAATAATATCTGGAAGAATAGCTGTTTCACCACCCAAGATGGGAATTCCAGATTGCTTGCATCCTTCAAGAAGACCTTTCCCAATCTGTTTGACTATCATGTCTGGTAGAGGTTTCTCCAAGGCGAGATAATCCACAAATCCAACTGGTGTGGCACCTACACAGATGATGTCGTTCACATTCATAGCAACGCAATCAATCCCGATGGTATCATACTTGTTGGCGAGCTCTGCAATCAATACCTTACTTCCAACACCATCTGTTGACAATGCAAGGCAGAGGTCATCACGGACTCTTACAGTATTTGCATAGTGACCATAATCTTGCATCACGTTTCCCAGTTTGAACGATTCTTTCACATATTTTCCCAGAACTTCAAGTCCTCTAGAAACTGCTGATTCATCAACACCAGCTTCGGTATAGGAACTTGGAGTCAACGTTACTTGTGTTGATACATTAAGAATCCGTGCTGCAAGGTGCGCAGCATTTTGACCATTGTCTATTCCAACAGTGGCCACTGGTACACCTTTTGGCATTTGCATGATTGAGAGGAGTGCATCAAGTCCTTCAAGTGCAACTCTGACTGGAACACCAATTACTGGTTTTTGTGTGTGAGAAGCAACAACGCCTGGTAGTGCTGCAGCAAGACCTGCAATAGCGATGAAAACCTCTGCATCACTATTCTCAACAATTGACCTGACTCTGACAGGTTCTCTGTGCGCAGAGGCAAATTCAACATTGTATGATATTTTAAATTCCTCAAGTACAGCTGCTGTCTTTTGGACAATTGCATCATCGCTTCGACTTCCGGCAATGATTAGCACCCTAACCAAAACTATCCCTCCAAATATTTACTTAGTCCCTGCGAAAATGTGGCTTTTACTTCGTCTAATGGAATCTTGAATTTCCCAAAATCAGCAATCGGGTCAGAAATTGTCAATCCTAGCTCGCATGTTGAAACTCCATGTTTCTCAGTAATCTTAAGGAATTCAGGTTGATTACTCTCTGTCACCTCAGCCAGATAACGTGCAGAAGTTTCTGAAAACAACCTCTGTCCGAGACTGCCTACATTTCCAGGGATATAATCAAGATCCAGCTTAAATCCATACCCGTTGCCTAGTGTCATCTTCATTAGTGAAGCAGCCAATCCTCCTCTACCAACATTATTGCATGATCGAACAAGGCCCTTTTCCTGTGCTTCATGGATTATACTCATCGTTCGTTTTTCCCACAGAGGACGATACTTTGGTGGTACTCCCTTAACCTTTCCAAGAATCATTCTTTGATATTCAGTACCATTCATTTCCGGAAGAGTTTCTCCAATAAGGAAGATATTCGCCCAAGGTGTGCAGAGATTCCTTCGAATAGGTGTGAAATCTCTATCAAAGATTCCTGCAATCATGATTTGTGGAGTCGGGTTGATTCTCTTGAGCTCTCCATCTACAACTGATTCATTGTATAGGGATACATTTCCTCCAATAATTGGTATCTCAAAATCATTAGA
The DNA here is from genome assembly GCA_048882385.1 of Candidatus Thorarchaeota archaeon. Lineage (GTDB taxonomy): Archaea > Asgardarchaeota > Thorarchaeia > Thorarchaeales > Thorarchaeaceae > SMTZ1-45. The sequence goes on from JBHLRQ010000014.1 coordinate 17,256, forward strand.
GAATCGTCCTAGTCCTCTCACAGATTCAACAAATTGAGCATATGACTCAGGTCTTTCAGGATTGCCAAAATTTAGACAATCTGCAATAAAGAGAGGTTTTGCTCCCATTGAAACTATGTTCCTCAGCGATTCAGATGCAGAATTAGCTGTTCCCTCCTGTGGATCAAGATAGCACCAAAATGAATTGCAGTCACTTGTGAACGCAAGTAGTCTACTATTTGGAAATTCGAGAACACCTGCGTTCTGACCTAGGTCAACGACAGTGTTGGTCTGAACATGTTGGTCGTATTGACTATATACCCAGGACCGATCACAGATATTGATTGATTCGAGCATCTGAAGTATTGCTTTTTGATAGTCCTCGGGTTCGATGAACCATGCCATGGAATCAGTTTGTGAAGGAATCTTACCTTCTACTCTCTCTGGCACTGGATATCCATCAACTAATAAGCTGATTGGGAGTTGCGCTACTATTTCTCCATTAAACTTCGCTGTGTAGTTCTTTTCTTTTGTAACCTCGCCAATCACAGCATATGGAGTACTATTCTTTTCCAGGATTGTGATAACTCTTTCAAGATTCTCAGGTGCAACGATGGCTAGCATTCGCTCTTGCGATTCCGAGATTACAATCTCAGCAGGATCCATGTCTTCTTCTCTCAAAGGTACTTTTTCAAGATTAATCTCTACTCCAGTATTACCTGCTTTGGCGAGTTCCCCTGCAGCTGATGTCATTCCACCTCCGCCAAAATCTTGGAGTCCCTCGAGTAGCTCTTCTTCCACCAGTTGTGTCAATGTATCGATTAGTACCTTCTTTGAGAGAGGATCCCCAATTTGAACTGCAGCTCTATTCTCTTCTTCATCATCAGAGAAAGTTTCTGATGCAAAACTAACACCTGCAATTCCATCTCGACCAGTTGTCGAACCAAACATCACAAGATGATGTCCAGGAGTCCTTGCTATACTTCGAATAACCTTCTCTGGTTTTACATATCCAATACATACTACATTCACAAGGCAATTCTCATCATATGAGTCATCAAACTCGATCTCTCCTCCCACTACGGGAATACCAACGCTATTCCCATAATCCGAAATTCCTCTAACGACGTTTTCCAAGAGATATGCATTGTGTGATTTTTCAGGATGACCGAACCTAAGACAATTCATGATTCCTATTGCCTTGCATCCTTGAGATATCACATCTCTAATAATGCCACCAACACCAGTTGCTGCTCCATTATAGGGATCTATCTGACTCGGGTGATTGTGAGATTCCATCGCTACTCCAACAAGATATCCATCTCCAATATCGACAAGTCCTGCTCCTTCACCAATACCAAGCGCCACTTTTTCTCCTTCGGTCTTAAAGAGATAGAACCACCGTTTACTGCTTTTATAGCTACAATGTTCAGACCAAAGTACATCAAGCATCCCCAACTCTGTCTTTGTGGGCTCTCTTCCGAGGACTTTTGTAGCATGTTCCAACTCTTTCTTGGTAATCATTTTGTAGCCCTCACAAAATTCTCAAGAATCTGGAGTCCATCAGTTGAACCCAAAATTGGTCGGGATGCTCTTTCAGGGTGAGGCATCAGTCCCAGTACATTCCCTTTCTGATTCACAATTCCAGCGATATTTTCAATCGACCCATTAGGATTCATCTCTGGTACTACTTCTCCCCCATGATTACAGTACCTGAAGGGAACACGTTTTTCGTCATTGAGGGATACTAAATCATCCTCAGAACAATAGTAATTGCCTTCTGCATGTGCTATTGGTAATCTGATAACAGCATTTTCCATTCCCTCGGTGAACATAGTAGGTGTTGCGTTTACACTCAAGTAGATCCACTTACAAATAAACCGGGCTGAATTGTTAGGAAGTAACACTCCAGGTAGTAGTCCCATTTCTGTGAGAATTTGGAATCCATTGCAGATCCCTAAAATTGGCTTTCCATCCTCCGCAAGATCTCGTATTCCTTCAACAATTACTTCAACTGATGCAACAGCACCTGCCCTTAGATAGTCGCCATAGGAGAATCCACCCGGTATCATAATTGCATCTGCATTCTCTAGTCCAGCTAGACCTTTCCTACTTGGTACAAGATATGGATTTGCTCCGGGAATCTGAGATAGAGCACGAATCACATCATTCTCATTGTTTGTACCAGGGAATCGAACCACAGCGATTGACACTAGCTCAGTTTCACCTCATGTTTTTCAGATATAGGATTCGATAGAAGTTTGATGTTCATTATCTCTAGATGGTTTAGAATCTCTGTGGAAAGAGGTCTTCTGAGTTCTATATTGAAAACCTTCCCAACCTTGACTTCCTCTGCTTCTGCAAATCCTAGACGAAGTAATGCTTTCTTAGTTACTTCACCTGGTGGATTTTTAATGCCTGTCTTTGGCCTTACATATACCTGTATCATTTCCTTTCTGTTCGCAATTTCTTCGGACTTTGCTTTGGTAATTGAACTTAGTAATTTGGAGTAGACCTCTATTAAATCTCCTTTGTCTTCTCTGAATACATCTTTATCCAGAGATTTGGATGCATTGTCCCATACTCTCATCGAATCTCCGGATAACTCATCAGCCAAGACAACATGACCAGCATTTGTGCGACCAAATTCTAATTTAAAATCAACCAGAGTAAGTCCGTTTTGTTTCAGAAGTTCTGTAAGATAGTAATTTGCTGAGAGAGTGACTGATTTCATGAACTGAAGATCCTTGTCAGAAACCAATCCGATGCTGCGAATAGCATTGTATGAAATCAGTGGATCGTGAAGATCATCGTTTTTTAGAAAGAACTCAACAAGTGGTTCTTCTAACACTTTGCCTTTCTCAATACCATATCGTTTACAGAATGACCCTGCTGCTAGGTTTCTGCATACAACTTCTACGGGAAACATCTCTACCTTTCTACACAGGAGCTCTGGCCCTCCTAGTGCTCTTACAAAATGAGTGTCAATACCCTTACCTTCAAGAAAGCCGAGAAGATATTCAGTCATTTTACATGCAAGTTCACCTTTTCCCTTGAATTCCTCCCTCTTCACTCCGTCACCTGCAGTCACATAATCTGTAAACTCAATAATGATACGATCTTCTGATTTGGGATCTTGGTAGACTTTCTTTACTTTACCTTCATACAATAAATCCATAGTCATGTTAACACCTCATCTAATTTCTCTGCTTTGACCGCAGCTCGAATGTCAAACATACAGAGGTCAAGAGGCGAGTTCACGGTTTCACCAAACTTTAGTGACAGCCTTCTCATCTCTGGACTAGTTGGTCCAACGCATGGAGCTCCAGGAACCCTGGGACTGAGATCGAAGACAACGAACTCAGAAGTTTCCGTTAATGCTCCTTGTAGAGAAAATAGTCCAATCATTTTTGGTGGAAAGTGTACACTCACACCAGCAATTAGTTTCTCTGCTGCTTCATACACTAGTGGTTTCTTACTTTCCCTCATTGTCACACCCCTATGTCCTACTTCTTCATTCATGATTTTGACTTCAATCTTCATTTGCTCTTTTGCTGGAAGGCTTAGTAATCCACCAAGACTGGTCTGAACTCTGTCATCAAATCCAACAAAATCAAGATCTCCAAATGCTTGACTCATTCCATATGCTTGAAAATTAGCGTTAAACCTTGGTGCTAGTACAAATTCCTCCATTGTTGCCTGCGAGAGTGCTTCCTCTGTGATTATGCCTTTCTCCAAGTATGCCTTGCTCTCCTTATCATAATCCGCTGGAGAACTAGCATAAAAGAAGGCCCTTTCCAATGGTTTGTCTTTCTGTTGAACCTTTATGATTACTAGACGGTCTATCGAATCAGGTGTGAATGATTTGGGAATACGAACACCTGCTTTTTCTAATAACCAATATTGATCCTTTGGAAAGCCCCTTTCCTCGACTCTCAAAAGATATCGATTACCATACAAAGGGATTTTGAATGATGTTTCAATCTCATCATAGCCAACATAAACTGAAAATGAACGATTTGGAATCCAGACTGTATCAAGCTCTTTCAATCTCTCTTGGATTTCTTTATTCAGTATATCTTTGAACGAATCTAACAGAATGATTTCGTCGTAGAGGTGTCTACTATAGTCAGTATAGAGCTTTTCTCTGCCTTTCTGGGCAACGACTACTGTCCGGAATCCATTTGCTTTTGCAGAAACACCTATCTCTTCTGCGCTATGCGAACCAATCATTCCAATTGTTGGTAATTTCATTCCGACTCACCTCTAAGTTAAAACCTCCTCTAATCGGTCTTGTTCAATAAGCTCACGAATCTCCAAAGCAATTCTTTTCCCCATCCACATTGGTTTACTAAATTGAAGGAATGAATATGGTGAAGATGGAATCCAGACATTTGTCCCAGCAACAATTCTCCCACTAAACTCAAAGCTGACTATTCTCTGATTCCTGTCGATTATTGTTTCGATGCAAAATGGGCCTGGTATTGTATCTTCTGACAACCTCTGAAACGCTTCTACAAATGCCACTCCCATATCGTAGTACTCTGCAAGTGTCGATTCACGGAGAACTAATGGCAAATTCCCGATGACAATAAAGCTAGGTTGATCGTTAAAACGTAGGTTTGCATCAGCATCTGTTTCATATCGAATGTCAGCACCAAACACCTCAATGCGGTCATGGACCAGAGAATTGAAGTATGTAACAAAGACCTTTGTTCCAACTATATACTCCTGAAATGTATACTTCTTTGAAGAATCGATTTTATCTTGTATCTCGTCAAGGTCCTTCGCGATGAAGTATCCTGATCCACCTGCTGCTCCTGAAGTCTTAGCAATAACTGGACAATCAATCTCTTCAGTTGAGCGGAATTCACGTGGGATATAAAATCCAGCTTCTTTCAATAGTTTTGATTTGAGTTCGCGATCCTCCTCCCAACGCAGCAGTTGCTTGTTCCCAAAGAGTCGAAGATTCGAATCAAGAATTCGCTCAGCTCCCAAATATGCCACAAATGAGCCATGTGGGACTAACACTACATCATCCAAATCAATCTCAAAAATATCTTCGAATTCGTTTACTTGAACTATTGAGTTTTTGAGTCCAAATGACTCGTAAAACTTCCGACGATCAGGTGTACAGAATAGGACTGTTTCAAATCCCTCTGACTTTGCACCTGATAGTATATTGAGGGCACTGTGACTTGCGATTGTCCCTATCTTCATTATGATATATCCCTCTCATAGTCTCTGGCATTAGACGATTCGAGTTTTTGAACTCTCTCTCGAATTGTACGTGCATGCTCTGTAGGGTACTCTCCATTCAAACACGCTAAACATAGATCTTTGAGACCTATCGCATTCTCAAGTGTATTTGTTTCTTGATAGATGAGTGCATCAGCTTCAATAAAGGATGTGATTTCCTCTATTTTTGCAGTTGAAGCAATTAACTCGCGATCTGTTGCGATATCAATACCATAATAGCAAGCATGGGCTTGTGGTGGACAGGTGACTGCGAAATACACCTTTGCAGCGCCTCTTCTCTTGAGATCAGAAACTATCATTTTTGCTGTTGTTCCGCGCACAACACTATCATCAACCACAAGTATGATTTTACCTTTGATTTTATCATCCAAGTAGATGTATTTGTTTCGTGCCATCGAATCCCTTTCTTCCTGAGACCTCATTATGAAAGTTCGACCAAGATATCGGTTCTTCAGGATGATTTCCCGCATTGGTACTTGTAGTTTCTCCGCCATTGCTTGGGCTGCTGGTCTGCTTGTATCTGGAACTGGTGCCACATAATCAGGATTTTCAAGGTTCATCTTTAGGAATGTGTGAGATAACGCTCTTCCCAATCTGAAACGAACATCATAGACTAATTGATTCTCAATTGTAGCCGCTGGATGTGCAAAATAGACATACTCGAAGAAGCAATGAGTATGGAGTGAATTTTGTAATATCGAATGTGATTCCAGAGCTCCTCCGTCTTCAAAGACCAATAACTCTCCTGGATAAACATCCCTTTCCAGGGGGATTCCAACCATATCTAATACTGTGCTCTCAGACACCACGATTGTTTTTTTACCGGATCTTCCAAATACAAGTGGTTTGAAACCTCGACTATCTCTATAGGCAAACAACTTTCCATTCCATAATCCTACAAGACTGAATGCTCCATCCACTTCAGACTCAAGTTGCTTGAATGCCTTGGGTAAATTGCCATTGTTCTCTTTGACATAACACAAAAGCTGTTCAGTAATGAATTCAGTATCACAATCGTAGGTATTGTCAGTGATTGTATTGATGTTTGTTACATTTCCATTATGTGTCAAAGCTAAGCCATCTGCTTCGAATGGACCAACATATTTGTTCAAATCAGCCTCTGATACTACTCTGCGGCCGGTAGTGGGATATCTTGTGCTCCCCAATATTTGAACACTGTCTATTTCTGGAACATCAATTCTTGAAGGACTACCAATGGCTTTTGCAGTAGATACTTTTTCTGCATCGATCCAAAGAAGACCTGCTGCATCTTGACCCCTATGCGCCAAGAGCAAAAGTAGTTCCCTTGCTTTTCTCAAAGAGAATTCACCTTGAATTCCTAAAACACCGCACATACTAGTCATTCCTCCTTGATTATCACTCTTCTACCATCGATTTCTAATCTATCAGTACAATAAAGTTGGACTGATTTCACGAGTATCTTATGTTCCTCGGGAAGGATTCTCTGAGCTAAAGTTTCTCCAGTATCCTCGTTAAACACTGGGACTGCTTTCTGTAGAATCAAAGGACCATCATCCATATCCTCTGTTACAAAATGTGTAGAACATCCTGAAACTTTGACACCATGTTCAATTGCTTGATGTTGAGCTTTGATTCCTTTGAAGGATGGAAGAATTGATGGATGGACATTGATGATTCTGTTTCTAAAAGTCCTGATGAACATGTCACTAAGAATTCGCATATATCCTGCGAGAACGATAAGATCAACATTATAGTCCTTTAGAATCTGTTCCACTTTCTTATCGAAATCTTCTCTATTGGGATAAGCTTTCTTCGTCATTATTTCTATTGGAATTCCTGCCTTTTGAGCACGCTCGAGACCAAAAGCTTTTGACTTGTTGCTCAGGACAACGACTATTTCTCCTCCCAGCGTACCACGAGCTTGAGCATCAATTAATGCTTGAAGGTTTGTACCACGTCCACTGATGAGGACGCCTATCCGCTTCATGCGAATGTTCCAAGAAAATCGCCACTAATATAACCTACCACTTGCGGAGTTGGCTTCTAAATGGGTTCTAATTGACTCTGGGATCTCCGTTGACGCAATCATCATCGATCAATTGCATTTAGAGGAACTCGCGAAGAATTGTACCGATTACTGTTCCTAGGATTGTAGCTACAATGATGAGGATGAAGTAGATAATTGAGATTGATATTGCATTGAATATGAACTGACTAAGCTCAAGTTGAGGTATAAGTATACCCGGACTAATCAGAAATAATAGGAAGAACAAAAGAAAGAACACTGCAGCGATAAATGCACCCATTAACGCTGGTCCTGCTTCAGATGCTGTAAGTCCGATAGGTATTGCTACTATTATTGGAACAAGGAAAAGGAATGTAACACTATTTTCCAAATAATTCGTGACAACCAACGAGTACATGGTCGTATTTATGAAAGCAGTCAAAGCAGGAATTAAGACAAGTAGTAAATTATCTCTTCTTTTTTCAGGCATTGAAATACCAAGAACTTTCACAATGGGTTGTGGTCTGCCATCTTTTGTAATGTACTGAGGTTTTTCCTTTTCTGGAAGAGGTCTGAAGAATCCCTTCTTTTCCTCATGGTCTTCTTCTTCAGGAGCCTCAGCTCTAATCTTTTCTTCGTCTGCCATTTTTCCCACTCTGTTTAGCGTTTGAGGTTAGTCATAGAATAAAGTCTTCGCATCGCGCAAGCATCGAGATTAATTCCATTTTTCCAGTCCAACCACAACTCCTATCTACACTTCTATACATCTAACAGATAGTCGGAGGAACTTCAATGGTTGAAGGAAAACCTTTCTCAGATTCTGGTGATGATGATTATTCTTCTGAAGCATCAATGACAAGACGGAGAAAGATTGAGCATATTGAAATCTGTCTTGATGAAGAGGTTCAAGGTCAAAGACCTACAATGTTCGAAGACATCGAATTTGTTCATAATGCGTTACCCGAAATTGATAAGGATAGTATTGACCTAACAACCAATTTCTTTGGACTCCGAGCTGGGGCTCCATTAATTATCGCAGCAATGACAGGTGGACATCCTCAGACGAAAAGTGTTAACCAGAAACTTGCTAGTGCTGCTGAAGAACTCAATCTACCAATCGGTGTAGGGAGTCAGAGAGCAGGAGTTGAAGATGAGTCCTTGGCAGATACATTCAAAATAGTGCGGGAAACTGCACCATCAGTTCCTGTCATTGCTAATATTGGCGCAACACATGTGTCTGTTGCACCTGAAGCTGTTTCTATGATTGAGGCTGATGTCTTGGCTATCCACCTTAATCCACTTCAAGAAGCTATTCAACCAGAAGGTGATTGTAACTCCGAAGGGGCACTTGAGAGCATTGCTGCAATTGTTGATTCCGTTGATGTGCCTGTAATAGTCAAAGAAACTGGGGCGGGGATATCTGGAGAAGTTGCTAAGAGTCTGGAGGAAGTAGGTGTTGTTGGTATTGATGTAGGAGGTGTTGGTGGTACAAGCTGGGCTGGTGTAGAATACTTTCGTGCTTTGAGAGAAGATGATGATCTAAAAGCCCAATTAGGTCTTGAATTCTGGGATTGGGGAATCCCAACTGCATTGAGCGTATTGATGGTCCTTGACTCAACTGAGCTGGATGTAATAGCAACAGGAGGGATTCGAACTGGTCTTGATGTTGCAAAAGCCCTTGCTTTGGGATCGATTGCGGCTGGCGTTGCACATCCTCTTCTGAGACCTGCAGTTCATGGTAGTGCTCTTGACATCATCGTTGAGTTAGAACGTATTCTTGAGGGTCTCAAAGTTGCTATGTACCTGACTGGTTCACAAAAGGTTGAAGAGTTATCTTCGAAGCGTCTCATTCTGACTGGTAAACTCGTAGAATCGTTGAAATCTTTGGGTATTGATTATAGAAAGATTGCCAGTGGTATCTAATCAGATCTTTCCAGCAAGTTGAAGATATTTTGACCTCATCCTTATCGCGTTGAGCATCTGGACAGCTTCTTCAATAGTATCTCCGACAGCTATTCCATTCAACTCGAAACCACGAATAATCACTTCATACTTGTCCAAATCAGGAACATAGGCTACGACTGTCTTGTCATGTTGCTTAGCTACATTAGCCACTCGTGCACCAATCTGTAGAGAGATACCTGGTGCATAAGGGAGCAATAGCAATAGTCCTGCATCGATTGAATCAAACCCGAGCATCCTATCCAATACTCTTTCATAATCCACATCAGCTGCACTACCTGTAAGATCACAAGGATTACGAAATGAAGCAATGCGCTGATACGCTGGAGTCATTACTTCTCTCATCTGAGATTGCTCTTCCTCAGTAAAAGGCGGCATTATCAAACCATAGTGGGACGCTTCATCGCTTGCTATCACTCCATGCCCACCACTAACTGTTAGTGTACCGACTCTGGGTCCCCTCATGTACTTTGGCTTGAATGAAAACACTTTGGCATAAGCCATTACTTCATCTTCATCTACAGCATGAATGATGCCATATTGTTTGAATGCTGCCATAGTTACAGCTAGGTTTCCTGCTAGTGATGATGTGTGACTCTGGGTTGCTCTGTGACCTGCTTCAGATTCTCCTCCTTTTAGTACAACCACTGGCTTCTTGGGTGCTATCTTGTTACATGCGCTGACAAACTCTCTCCCTTCTCCTGGTCCAAAACCTTCGATATATGCACAGATTACGTCGATATTCTTTTCATTCCCAAAGTATTCTATGAAATCAGTCACTTTCGTTTGAGCTGAGTTGCCAATAGAAATTGCTGCTGAAATACCTACATCTCTATCTGCGAACTCTTCTAGTCGCTCAATGAGCCATCCTCCACTCTGAGAAATGATGGCCACGTTTCCTTTTCTGGGTCTCGCGACACGCTCAGATGGTAGAAAGAATGTATCCAAGACATCTGGCACAAAGACTCCTATGCAGTTTGGACCTACCATTGTTATTTTGAATTTATTTGCAATCTCGACAATTTCCGATTGGAGACTTGCACCTGACGCACCTATTTCACTGAATCCCCCAGAAACCACAATTACAGATCTTATCTTCTTCTCTCCGCATTCTCTCAGGACTCCAGGCACATATTTAGCTGGAACTGAGATGACAACCAATTCAATATCATCAGGAGCTTCTGTTATTGACTTATGAACAACCACACCCTCCACAGATCCTCCTTTGGGATTTATCGGATAGGTTGGTAGTCCGTTCTCAAATGCTAGTTTACGGAAGATTACATTTCCTGGACTGAAAGGATTTAATGTAGAAACACCAACAACAGCGGTTACTTTTGGATTTAGCATAGTCTTTAGACCAGTCATCATGCAACCTCATGTATATTGACTGGTGTCATCATACATCCCTTATATGAACTATGCCCCTAAATCGTACAAAGGAAACTGTTTCGATAAGAACTAAGGTTTCATTTGAGTAAGTATTTCCCTAGTCCTTGGTTCTGCTAACAGTACATGTTGTAATTTGCACAGTAACTTAGCAATTTCCGCATAGATTACCTGTCTTGCTGGGTCTGAACCAGACTCTGCATTCTGGATGGCCTCTTCGACCTGCTGATTAAGTCTCTTGATGAGTCTTTTCTCAAGCTCAGGACCACCCCAACCGAAACCATCGAAAGCAGTCTGAGCCTCCAATATTTTCTCTTTGATGTCTACCTCTTTCTCTCTAAGAATCGGTTCAACTCCAGCAAAATACTTGGCCACTGCGCGTTCAATTCGTTCCATCTCGGATGCATTTAGATAATTCTCTTGCTGCCGAGTCTTCATTAAATCTTGAAGCAACCTGGCTCCTGGTGCCTCTGTCAATAGACCTTTTGCAGTCTTTACAAGTATTCGAGCAGGTAGTTCAATAACATCTCCAAGGTATGGTGAGTCCGATTTGTATCTGTGAATCTCTCTCAATGACTCTAGCCAGAATGTTGGAAGCAGTACATGACATGATGTGCTCTTCTGCTGAATCAATCGTTGGCTCTGACCAATTAGTCCAAACTGGTCATCCTCTACATCAACCTTACGATATGCTTCGACTGGTGTTGTAGTTTCTCCACCAACAAGCGGAATGATATCACCTTCAGCTGATGCTGCAGTTTCTGTAATCTTAGCACCTGATCCCTTCTTTACAGCCTTAGTCCCTTCCAAAAGCGAAAGGATCTCTTGTGTTGCAGTTCCCGATTCAGCTTGCTTTGCTTTATCAGAAAGCTTGGGCAATAGACTTTCGACTTGTGATAGTCTCTTTACAATAAGACTCATGATATTCTGAGTCGAGGGTGGAATCCCTTTCATTGTCGTAGCTTCTTCCATCCATTTTCGTGTTCGAAGTAGTCCCTGAGTCAGTGAATCAACACGATCTGGATCTATACTCTCTTCGACTTGTGAGCTGAGCAGAAAGTGGATCAATGTCGAGTTTAAAGTCACGATAAGGAGAAGCCTATCGATGAGGTCTTCGTACTGGAAGTTGGAAGAGTCAGACAATCTGTCACCACCAGTTTTTATTCCATAGTTTCTCCAGGTGTCATGTAATAGCTAAAGAGTTCGCGGAAATCGTTAATCGCATCAACGAGTTCCTTTCTTGTTGTACCCTTTGATCTCATGAACCAGCCTTGTTTTAGAGGTGAAGCACCACTGTGAAGATTGACAAGTTGAGTTGCTTCATTGATGATTTGAACGAGTTCAGGTATTTTTGGCAACCCTAGCAATAGGAGTAGGTTGGTATTCGAATCCTCTTGATTCAGATACTGAACGTAGCATGGTGTGATAGCAGCTCCTGGAGCTATGAATTTGTCAAGAGCCTCCTTCACATGCATTCCAAATTCTGCCTTGGCAACATGCCGCGGTCCAGACATGACATAATAAACACTCTCGGCATTGGGTTCTTCTCCTACGTCCGCATACGAGCACTCTTTCACAGCATAATCAATCATTGTCTTTAGCTGTTTTGGCATGCTTCCTGCATCTGGAATCAGACCAATGTCTGTGTATAGTGCAGGGACAACAACTGGGTCAAGTTTTCTTGCATAGTCAGCCAAGTCTGTTGTGGGAAAGACATCCTTTGACGCCTCCCACACTCCTGGTGATAGCATTGCCTCGACCACGTCTAGAGCCAATGGATTCACAAGCTCCACAAATGCCTGCTCTGTTCTTGCATCTGCATCAGTTGCTTCTTCTAGCGTGGATGGAACCATTGTTTCAATTGAGTCGATATCTGCAATGTCCACTTCCAATTCTCTCTGTAGATAATCAACCGTATCCCCCTTTCTCCATTGGAGAATTCTCTTCAGCATCGTTCTGTTTGAGAGAAGGATTGTTAGATCTGCTCCTCTTTCTTGAAGTTGTGCCCGAAGTAGCTTGGAAACAGCCCATATTGAGTTCAGGGCTTCGCTAGATTGCCCCTCAAATGGAAGAATACCAATAACATAAACGAAGATACGTCTGCCCTCTTCTTCTTGGAATCGTTGCTTTAAGAGTTCAATAAGTGCTGGTGTACCACCACAACCAGTACCACCACCCAGACTCGTGAAGATACAGAAACCAGATACTCCCTCGAATCCTAGGTTGCTGAGCTGGTCGAAGATGATGTCCTTGGATTCCATGATGCTGTTATAACCATCCATGAAACGTCCTCCGACACCGATCTCACTGGCACCATATAGGAGTGTATTCTCTTTCGGAATACCATATTTCTGGCGAACCTTTGTAAGGTCAGCTCTGTCTGTATTGATGAGTAGATATCCTCTCACACGTGAGGGTAGTCTCTTATCTCTGCTTGTCTTGAGATATGATCCCACAATGTTTGAACCACACTCGCCAATTCCAATGGCGAATACTTCGGCTGCTTTTGTTGTGTCATCACTCTCAATAGGTGCTTTGGGTGGACTGCTACCGAACATTGTTTCTTTCTCCTATTTCTTCCTTGAATCGACCAAAGCCTGAGCACTTATTCGAATTGCCCAACTGAGGTATGAACTGATATCCTCTCGGCTATAGGTTTCTCTTATTTTCCTTATTGCGTCATCAATGAATTTGTCACGGGTTTCTGCTTTGTCCGCGGGACTGAAACCAGTCATGAACATTCTGAGTGACTTATGCCAGTCATCCATTGACACTGCTTTCTCAAGCCATTGTTTTCTCATATCACCAAGCTCGTGGAAGTTTGTGATAGCTGCATCTAGATCGGTCGCTTCTGTCAGACCTTCCTCCAACGATTTCATCTTCTTGATGTTGAACACAATCTTGCTGAAATCATCTGGATGATTTTCCACAACTCTTTCAATTGTAGAGTAGTATTGACTTCGCTTCTTGAGCTCATTTGTATGAGTTTCACCAGCTTTTTCTGCTATGCTCTTGATCATCTGGAGCATCTCTTCTTGGATGTTAGCTAAAGTCAGACACACATCCAATGCCTCATTCACATGTGGTGAATCAGTCTCCAGTTTTCCTGGAACTTGGTCGATAAGGACCTTCAGACGTTCAACAAACTCTGACATCCCTTGGTCCTCAAAGAGGGAAAGTGCTCCTTTGATCTGTACATAGGCTTCATCCACTCGATCTCTGATTTTCTTATGAACAGCAGGTGAAGTTGTAAGGTTCATGAGCTTGTCAAAAGCATCTGCAGCATCCTCCAACTCGGATGGTGGTTTGTCCTTCAGATTGTTAAGCATCTTCAGTTCTTTACCAAGCTTTACACCGATACTACTAGCTCTATCAAGACTAGTTATCAGTGAATCAACCTCGACTCCTAACTTCTCGATAATCTTTTCCTGGATTTTCTTCTCATATATCTCAACCATCTTCCTAGCAATTGCAGGAAGACTGAATACATTATCTGCGGCTACTCCAACGCTGTTTAATTCACTTATGGCCTCCTGTGCAACAGGAGGTATTTCTACTCCAGCACCCATCAGTTTGGCTGCTGCTAGTCTAATCTTGACTCCAAGTCTGTATCTGAGATTTTCAAGTGCATCTTGCGCTTTAGCAAGAATTCCATCCTTGATAGATCGCATTTCTGACTTAATCTCTGAGAAATCATCCAATCCCTGTATCCTTGTAGAACCTTCATCAAGTTCGACTATTATTGGCATGAATATTTCTGCATAAGCAGGTTTGACTGTTTGCAAGTCATGTACGATGGCATCAATCTCCTGTTGGCATGCTTCACGGAAGGTTGCAACTCCACTCTCAACAGCTCCTCGAAGACTTGAAAGAGAGCTTAGCAAGTAGACAATTCCTCCTTCAAGCTCCTCGACTTTCGGAGCTTTCTTGCTGAGTTGTGCGTGATCTAAAACTCGGTCTGCTGATGTTGCGAGTTCATTGAATCTAGTGAGATAGTTTCTGATAGACTCAGTTATGTTCTTCCGATACTCATCATCCATTGATTTTGCTTGTAGATATATCCTAACCATATCATCTATGTCTGCAGACTTTAGTGTCTTCTTAGAATCTGCAATGAATTGACGGACCGCAACAACATCCTTTATCCCTGAATCTTCAGGTGCTTCGGTTGCTTTCTCAACATCGTCAAGGAGTTCGAATAGACGTTCTCTTAGAGCAATCCTAACCTGGCCTTCCCATTCTACCATTTTCTGATAGCTGGATAGAAGATTGGCTATTCCTTCTCCTTCGACACTAACATTAGGTGCAGGAGGGATTACATCCGCGGTTGTTGGAATGCCTCCTGAAACAATTTTAGCTGTGACCTCGTGACTGATGTTAATGATTCTATCTCGAAGCATATTTGCCATCTTTACTTGTGCAGAGTGAAGTTGATTCTCTAATGCAATTAGTTCTGTAAGTGTCTTGGCTTGAGATGCATCTCGAGCAATCAGTCTAAGTTCTTTGGAGAATTCGATGGGTAACTCAAGACCTAGTCTGGATGCGGTTTCTACGGATGCTTGTAACGATTCTGTGCTACCAACTAAAGATGATCCAAGTAGTTTGCTGACTTCATCTTTCCTGCCATCCAAGAATTGGACATCTGCTTGCAGCTTCTCATTTAGAATGATCAGGTCTCGAAGGGATAGACTAGACACATCATCATTTGAAACTGTTGTAGCAACCTCGCTTTTGTCTATTGAAATATGGCGTTCGTAGGTTTCCACTGTAGCTTTATTCTCATCAAGAGTTGATTTCACATCTCTGGCTACATCTTCTAGAATGACGAGATAGAGCTTTGAGAATGCTTTTGCAAACTCATGCAATTTTTCAAAATCTTTGAGATCTCCTGCTCCTATACCTGGAAAATTCAGAGAAGAAATTCCTTTGACTTCTTTTGGTTTTAAATCTTGAATCTTCGGTGCGATTGCCAAAGTGTCCTTGTGTTCTTTACGGAAATATTCCGCAAAATCTCGAGTTACTCTCATGAAATCGGTTTCAAGATCACTTCTAGTCTTATCGACTTGAGTTTGTACCTTTCTCTTTTTCATAAATCCAGAAGTTGCTAACTCGTTCTCCATTTTTGTCAAATTTGCGAAGATATCGTAAAGCTGTCGGACTTGACGATCCGATTGTTCTTCCATCGCAGGATTTACTGACACTAGGATTCCTTTTAATTCAGCGAGTTTGTCTAGTTCACGTCTCCAACCGCTAGTATCCAAGAGGTCTACCTCCGTCTAGTATGGCTATTTTCTGGGTGGATGTCTTAAGTTCTTTCTGTGTGGGTCCTCCCTTTTCAACGATTGTATCATGTATTCAACTCGAATAAGATGTCAAAAAATGCTTTTTAGGGCTGTTTTAACCATGAAAGAAACTGCCTTAAGTACTACAAAACTCAGGTATGATACTTACATAACCTCATGGAGAGAAATTATGGATAAAGGTTCGCCAGGCTCAAATGATTCCAAGGCTTTGAGTCATGAGATAATCAGTACACTTGATGCCTCTGCAGTGGATATTACATATGATGATAAATTCCTCTATGCCGCTTGTGATGATCTTCGAGTCCGCGTATGGTCAAAAGATAACTGGCAGCTTGTAGCAGAATTAGGTGAGACTGATACTCCCCCGTTAGTTGTAGATGTTGATGACACACAAGTCTTTGCAACCTGTGAAAGACGAGTTTATGTTTGGAATAAAGCGACCTGGGGAATGACTGGTTGGTTCGAATTAAGTTACCATGCGATAACCTCAACTCTCTCAGGAGACTACTTCTATGTTGGTTCAAGGGAAGGCAGGTTGGTTTCAATCAAGAAAGATACACATGATACATCCAGTTGGCAACTTCACAAGTCAGATATAACTGACATCTGGTCTGATGATAAGATAATATGTACAAGTACAAAAAAGGAAGAACCTCGGGTTTGGCTCAAAGCTAAAGAAACTGCTCCATCTGAACTTGCTAGGTTGGACAAGAAAGGAAAAGGTGGAGTCATTGTTGGGAATTCCGAATTTGTGCTGGTTGGATCTCCAACAGGAGAGATAGCAGTTTATGACCGTGTTGAATGGAGTCTTGTTAGGTCTCTTGAATCAAGTGTTTCGAATTCAGTTACGTCGATGTGGGCTAGCAGTTACTATCTCATTGCTGCTTTGACTCATGGATCTCTCGTCATTTGGGATTTGAAGAGGGGTGAGGAGGTTGGAGCAGTTACACTCAACGGTCAGAAAATCAGCTGGGTGTCAGCAGATCAAGACCGAATGTATATTGCAACCTCTGACAACATTCTTGTCATCCGATTATCATTTCGTGGTAGACCCCTCGATGTATGTACTAATGAACTGCCTATATGGACTGATAGTCTATTGAAGACATCTCCCTATGATGTACTCGAGAGTGCGCTCGAATTAGAGAAAAAGGGAGATGAACAGTATCAAGATGGTTTGTTTCATGAATCAGTAATTGACTATGAGAATGCACTTCAAATTCTAATTGATAATACACATGCTTTGCTTGAGGTGCCAGAGGAGCGACAAATTCTCACAGACGAACTAAACGTGCGACTTGGCAAGGCACTATTGAAAGCCAAGATACAAGAGATTCAAGCTTTGGATCTTGAGATTCGCCAATTGACAGAAGAACTAGAAATTCGAAAAAGAACTGATAGAGACTCTGAAGATGTAGAGAAACTTTGGACCAAAGCTGGACGAACCATTAAAGAAAGCAAGGTTCTAGCAGAAGCTCAAGCTGGAGACATGCTGAGTTACCAACTTGTTCATGTTGTGGAAACTCTAGAATCTGATCTTAACGAAGCGATGTCTAAATTTGCTGAGTTTCGCGAAACAATTACACAAGCAATGGGTCTCACCCGTCAGATTTCCAATGAATGGCGATGGTTGGAACGAAAGAGGACTAAACTTCCGGAGCGTAAGAAATTTCTCGAAGGTGCTATGGAAAAGCTATCTTCCGCTCTTGATTCAGCTGAACCTGAAGGTGAAGTTCGCCAAATCCTATCAAGTGCTCTAGAAGAATACAAACGACTTTACAGCCAGATAGATAGGATTGTTTCTTCTTATGATGCGGAACAAGACACGACTTTCACTTCTCGTGATGAGGCTACAGAAGCAATTGAAAGTCTTTTAGCAGTAATACCAAAAAAGATTGCAGCGCTCCAAGACATTGAAAATGAAACAGAGCGTGAATTGGAACTTCAGAGGATCATATCAGCTCTTGAACAAGCGATGGAAACTGCGAATTCTTTCAAGATGAATAAACTAACGAAATCGATTCAAACCGAGTTAGATAAGGTTCGACCTTCTGAAGATTCTAAGAAACAGTAAACTATCAAGAAGCTGCGATACCCGGTAGTGATGGATAGTCCTCTTCAAGATATGTATCATCAATTAGGTCAACCCATGGTGATGCAATGTCTTCCAATGATGGTTCAATTGCAATGGCATATTCCACTGCTTCTAGTGCAGAATTGAAATCTTCAAAGAACAAGTAGCACACAGCAAGATTATACCAAGTGACAGCTGAGTTAGGATTGAGGTCCAGCGATTTTTCCAAGGCATCAACAGCCTCATCCCATTTCTCTTCCCCCACAAGTGCTGATGCAAGCAATTCCCATTTGCGGACATTACGAGGTTGGAGTTTAACGCTCTCTCGAAGAGCATCAATGCCTGCTGAGTTCTCGTTCAGAAGTAAATGGATGAAACCCTTGTCTGCCCATGTTGAGGATGAGTTGGGGTCAAGCTTCAATAAACTGTTGAGTGCTTCGATTGCTAACTTAGGTTTCCCCATCTCTAGATTACATATTGCTAAGTTTTCCCAAGCCTGAGTATTACTAGGATCTACAGAGAGACCGTGTTCTAGTTTAGCCATAGCCTCGCCAAACCTTTTCTTTTTGATCAACGAAGTAGCCTGGTCAACGAGGGCGTTGACATCTGCACTATTTTCAACGGAAGGCAACATTCTGTACTCCTTAGATTCAAGCTGCGCCCATGACTCAGTATTTTTAACCCTTGTTCTAACCGCACTGTTCCTTGGGGTGGTGGCACAACGAATCCCTCTCTACTTCCCCTTGAAAGTTTACATCCATAGTGCATGGATGACAGCAGTTTGTGCTTTGTTCGAATTATTATCACATATTCTCAAAGAAGAGCAATAGCTTCGATTTCAACATCAACATCTTTTGGTAGACGTGCTACTTCCACTGCAGCTCGAGCAGGTGGAGGTTCAGAAAACCATTTTGAGTATTCTGTGTTCATCTCACTGAAATCGTTCATATTTTTGAGAAAAACAGTAACCTTCAATACTTTGTTCATTGTAGAGCCTGCAGCTTCTATCACTCCCTTCACATTAGAAAGAGCTTGCCTTGTCTGTTCTGTGATTGAACCGCCTACAAGTTCACCGGTCTTTGAATCCGCGGGAATTTGTCCAGAACAGAAGACAAATCCATTTCCTATTGTTCCTTGAGAGTATGGTCCAATAGCTTTCGGAGCATCTTCAGTAACTACTTGTTCAATCTTCATTGTAATTCAAGAATCACATTGCATGCTTCTCGATTAATCTAGTGGTCTCTACCTTCTTTCGGGTGGAGGAGGTACAGCAAAACCAGCCACAATTCTAGTACCAGTTTCACCATTCAATGCTTTCATTATGTTTGGTGGATCAGTAATTATCGCCATCTCTCCACCGTCCTTAATGAATTGTACACAGGCTTCTATCTTTGGATACATACTTCCAAGAGTGAAATGACCCTCATCCATATATCGCTGGGCTTGAATGTGGTCCATTTTGTCGATAGCTTCTTGGTTTTCCTTGCCAAAATTGAGATAGACCTGCTCAACTGCTGTTGAGATAAGTAGGACGTCAGCTTTCAGATCAGTTGCTAGTAAAGCAGATGCTCTATCTTTGTCGATTACTGCAGCTATACCTTGGAGTTCACCTGCTTCGTTTGCGACAACTGGAATCCCGCCACCGCCAACTGCATAGACAATTATGTCATCATTCAATAGTGCTTTAATTCCTGGTAGTTCGATGATTTCTTTGGGTATTGGCGAAGGCACTACTCTTCTCCATCCTCTTCCAGAATCTTCCTTTACATCCCATCCACTTTCTTCTGATCTCTTCTTAGCTTCTTTCTCGTCCATAAACGAGCCAATGGGTTTCGCTGGATTCTCAAAGGCAGGATCATCCCTTGAAACCCTTACTTGAGTCACAATAGAAGCAACATGTCTGTTCATGTTTCTCTTGTGAAATTCGTTGTAAAGTGCTCTCTGAATCATATATCCAATTGCACCCTGAGTATCAGCTCCGCAATAATCTAGAGGAACAGGGTGTAATTCATGTTCTGCGAGTTCTGACCTTCTCAAGATAAAACCAACTTGAGGTCCGTTTCCTGAAGTGATAACGACATTCCAACCTTGCTGAATCATGTCAGCGATATGCTTGCATGTTTCTGCTGTTGCAGCGTATTGATCTGGCACTGTCTTGTGTGCTTTGTCTTTTATGAGTGAGTTTCCACCAATTGCGATTACAGCTGTCTTTGCCATTGAAATCATCTCTATTGAACAGAGGTTTTTTTTGGGGCACTATTCCTAATTAAGGGTGACGACATGTTTAATGGAATAGGTTTTAGCACACCTCAATGCATACTTCAGAAACCTTTTTCCGAATCCTCTGACACTGATAAATTTCAACTCTATTGAGAAGACCAAATAATGCAAACTAAAGTTAATCGTCAATGGTGTATTGCATCGCGTCCAGAGGGTTTTATCAAACCTTCAAACTTTTTCTGGAAAGAAGAACCAGTGCCAACACCTGCAGATGGAGAATTGCTTGTCCGTAATATCTACCTTTCTCTCGATCCTGCAGCATGGGGTTGGATGCAGGAATGGATTTCATATGTTCCAGCATTGAATATCGGAGATGTAATGCATGGGATCAATCTAGGAATCATTGAGGAGTCCAGAAATGCAAAATTCAAAACAGGGGATTTCGTTTATGGAATGTTGGGTTGGCAAGATTTTGCAGTCACTGACGGGAAAGGTCTGCTGAAATTTCAAATAGATCCATCTTTTCCTCTCTCTGCGTATTTGAGTGTCTTCGGATTAACTGGACTGACAGCTTATTTTGGACTCCTTGATATTGGAAAACCCAAGGCTGGAGAAACACTTGTAGTTTCAGCTGCGGCAGGGGCTGTAGGATCAATTGTTGGGCAAATTGGGAAAATAATGGGCTGTCACGTTGTTGGCATAGCAGGAACAGACGAGAAGTGCCATTGGCTTACTGAAGAACTAGGATTTGATGCATCTATTAATTACAAAACCGAACCACTTCGAAAGAGCCTTTTGGCACACTGTCCAAATGGAATTGATATATACTTCGACAATGTCGGTGGCGTAATCCTTGAAAAAGTCCTTACTCTCATCAATCTCAGAGCAAGGATAGTCCTATGTGGGATGATTTCTCAATACGATATCAAAACAATGGGATCCAATCTGAATCTTTCTAGCGTCATTGTCAAACGTGCTCGTATTGAAGGATTCATTGTCACTGATTATTTCCATCGTGTTCAAGAGGCAATAGACGACCTTCAAGAATGGGTTAAAGCGGGACAGATACAATACCGTGACGACATCGTTGATGGATTAGAAAATGCTCCTGATGCGATTGGTAAACTCTTTGATGGGTCAAACAAAGGGAAACTCATGGTAAGAGTTCCAAAAGATCCGTTTTAGCAGAAATCAGCTTACGATTTCTCTCTCTCCCGAAGCCATTCATCAAGATATGCTGTTTCAAGTTCATCTGCATCTGCTAGGTCTTTTCCTGTCATTCCATCAACCAATGTTTTTGTACGAACAAGAATTGTTGGATCTTTGCTTAATATCTCTTCAACAAACTCCATTGTCTTGTCCATAAGTTCTTCCTGATTCACTAGCATATCTGCAAGTCCGATTTCAAGTGCCTCTTTTGCTGAAACTGTCCTTGAAGTAAGGAGAAGATCTTTTGCTCTAGCTGGGCCAACAAGATGTAACAGGTTGGAGGAGGCTCCAGCTCCAGGAAAGACTCCCAAGTCAACTTCAGGAAGTCTGAAAGCTGCTGTGTCAGAAAAGAAGCGGAAGTCACAAGCTAGGGCAGCCATAGCTCCGAATCCAATTGCGTAGCCATTCACTGCAGCTATCGTAACACAGGTGCGATTTTCTCGAATTAATCGCATAGTTCGCTCGAGTAGTTTGAAGAATTCTGTTAGCTCCTCACCTTTGAGCCCCATTATTGTATCCATATCAAATCCTGCGCTAAATGCTCGGTTTCCTTCTCCTGTTAAGATGACAGCTCTGATAATTGGATTGTTGATGATTTGTGAAACTTGTTCACTGAAATCCACAAGCATTGGCTTTGTCACTGAATTTAGTTTATCAGGACGTGATATTGTGATTATTGCATGAGCATCATTGATGCTGACTTTAATTTCTCCTGTCAATAGCAAACACCCTACTTGTAGACCTTTGTACAGAACAAACACGAATAAACTCTTCCGCTGAAGGGATTTTCGTTCTAGTAGAGGTTATTTTGAATCGCAGGCTTTACAAGGATCACCCACATGAGCACAGAATTCCTTATGTATGTCACACATAACTTTTGCATCTCTCATGACCTTGATGATTCGATTAATCTCGCTAGTCATTGTCTCAAAGATGTGCGCATCATCATCTCCTCTCACATCCTCGTATTCATGAATCATCACATCAGCTGATTTGTCAATTTCTCGGAGTATCTCTTTTGGAAGGACAACTTGATCTCCCCGTGATCTTTTGTCTCTCTTTTTCAATAGGTATTGCGTAATCGCTGGCTCAGTCACACCTAACATTCTAGCAATTTCTTTCTGAGTGATTTTGTGGTCTTGCATTTTCCCATTTTCATCGGCCCTCTCAACAACTTTAGTCTTCATGACTTTAGCTAGTTCTCTTCTGATGGCAGGCAGTACATACCACACCTCTACTTCTTGAGGCATCATCCAAGTTCTACGTTTGATTTGCTTCTCTTTCTTTACCTCGCCAACAGACAATGTATTTTCCCCTTTGACATGTTTGTGTTCACAATAGTGAATCTACTTGGTCGATTTCACCTAATAAGCATAATGGCGTGGTCAAACATCTTGTAACTCCAGCAATGATTAGGCTTAAGAAATCGTTCTTCAATTGAGTTTCGGGTTCACTGATGATTGATGACTTCTTAAGGAAAGCTGCGATAACCATTGAGAATTCCAACTATCTAATTGCATTGACAGGAGCTGGTATTTCAAGAGAATCCAATGTTCCAACATTCAGAGGAGAGGATGGTCTGTGGAGAAATTATAACCCTATGCAATTAGCTACACCTTCTGCATTTGCGAATAATCCTTCACTCGTGTGGGAATGGTATACCTGGCGACAGGGATTGATTGCTGAATGTGAACCTAATCCTGCTCATAGGACCCTGGTAAAATGGGAAGAGAAAGGGATTCTCAAATCACTAATCACACAGAATGTGGATGGTCTCCACAGACGAGCAGGGTCACTAAATCTGCTTGAGGTTCATGGAGATTTGTGGGCTTTGAAATGTGTGTCTTGTACACATACTGAAAGGTTGAGTGCACCAGCCTCGGGAATTCCATCTTGTCCTCAATGTCAAAGTCATCTTCGTCCTGATGTTGTTTGGTTTGGTGAATCATTGGATTCAGGAATCATTGCACAGGTCTATTCCGAGTTGGAAAAAGCTGATGTATGCATGGTAATTGGCACATCTGCCTTGGTTCAGCCTGCTGCATCATTTCCTTTTGTCGTGAAACAAAGAGGTGGCAAAATCATCGAGATTAACATTGAGCAAACAATTCTGACAGGTGTCGCTGATGTTCATCTAATGGGTAGAGCTGGAGAAGTATTGCCATTAATAGATTTTCTTTTGGGATGATATCCGTATATAATAGGGAACAGATAAATGAGGGCCAAAACAAAAATCGACAGAGGTAACTCTCAGTGAAGATCTTGGTCACCGGTGCGACTGGTTATCTTGGTGGACGTGTCCTTTCTAGATTATTAGAGGATGATTACGAAGTTATTGCATTAGTTAGGTCCTCAAGTAATACTGAAAGTCTTCCCAAGAATATCGAGATCAGAGAAGCAGACTTGTTTGATATTTCTAGTCTCGAAAAAGCAGTTCAAGATGTAGATGTAGTATACCATTTTGCCGCTTACTTCAATTTCTATCCAAGCGATGAGGAACTAATGTTCAAAGTTAATGTTGAGGGAACTAGGAACCTGATGAGTGCCTGTGTAGGGACTAATGTTGAACGATTTATCTACTGCTCAACCGCGGAAACAATGGGAGGAATACGATTTCCACCTGGGAATGAGGACACCGAGCTCCGACCTGATTTCAGCTATGGTGAAAGCAAGATTCTCGCTGAGCAAGCTATCCGAGAAATTACAGGTGACACGGACCTTGCTCATGTCATTCTAAGACCGACAGGTGTAATGGGTGAAGGCGATCTCTATGTAATGTATGAAGTAATTCATGAATTAAATAATGGAAAGGTCATCGCCTTACCACGCGACCTGAGTGCCCAGTTTATGTGGACGCACATTGACGATGTTGTTTCTGGATTTGTTGCAGCATTGTCACCAATGGGTGCATTGAATAACACCATTATTCTTTGTCCAGATGAGTCTATGAGTTGGAAAGAGTTTGTTGAGATTATCACCGAACTTCTTGGTGTTAAACCTCCTCGTCTTCGAGTTCCGAGAATAGTAGCAAAAATCGGAATGGCTCTATTGAGCCCATTTAAGAACCGGAAAAGGATGACCTTCTTTTGGCACACAAAGTCTGTTGATATGATGCATGTTGAACGTGTGTACTCAAACGACAAGGCAAAACGGTTGCTTGGATGGGCGCCTCAAGTCACAATGGTTGAAGGGTTTCAGCGAGCTATTGATTGGTATTTTGAAAATGGATATCTTGAAAGGAAGTCTTGAAAAATGGATGCTACCATTGGTCTCATCTTGATTATTCTACCTATAGCCTTGGCATTTGTCTTGCTTGTCTTTATGAAGAAAGCCGCTGATCTAACTGGAGTTATTGTTTGGTTTGTCACTCTTATCATTGCCATTATTGCCTTTCAGACAGATATTGGTATTTCACTTACAGTAAGTGTGGCTGGAATCGTCAAGTCTTTTCCAATCTCATTAATGGTAGCTACTTCAATACTCATGATGACTTATATGCAAGAAACCGGATCATTACAAAGGCTCATTGTATTTTTCAAAACTCTGGGTGGAGGGTCTCGTCCGATGCAGATTCTGATGATTAGTTTCGGACTAGGTCTCTTCCTTGTAGGAATAGGAGCTACACCTGTTAGTATGCTTCCACCAGTGATGCTTGCACTTGGTTTCTCCCCTATGGTGGCGGTTGCTCTGCCATCAATTGGGTATGATCCCCTCACAACATTCGCATTACTAGGAGTTCCTGCTGTTGTCTTCACTGGAGAATATAGTGCATGGGCAATGCCTGTAACGCTTCAACAAGCGGGTTCAGTGTTTGCTTGGTTTATGCCAGTTGTAAGTATGGGCATTGCAATCTCAATGCTTTGGATTGCAGGAGGAAGAAAACTGCTATTGAGTAGAGAAGGTCTTGTTCTTGCAGGTATATGTGGACTCACAGCTGGTCTTATGGCCATCATTTGTAATGTAATTTTCCCATTAACTACCCTGACCAATGTTTTTGCAGGATCAACTGTGCTTCTTATCCTTTTCATCTATATCCGTGTTCGTGGAAAACCATTACTCGACAGGAGTACCTTGGATGAGAAAGACTTGGCAATTGAGGATGGACTTAGTTTAAAGCGAGCTAGCATCCCATGGGTTGTGCTTGTGATTTTAAGTCTGGTTACAAACATGATTCCACAAATCTTTCAGTTTCTGTTTGTTAACCTAGCATTTCCCCTTCAAATCGGATCATATCCGAGTGCGATTAACACCAGATTTCTTTGGCAAGCCTATACTTTGATGCTTATTTCCACGGTTGTATCAATGCCTTTCTTGAAGACTGACGGAGCAGTATTTAAGCGCACTCTATCAAGTTTCAAGAAAAGAGCACCAAGGCCAGTCTTGGCTGCGGCAATCTTTTTTGCCATGGCTGAGGTAATGAACTTTAGTGGTTGGACAGTTGACTCTGGGGGAACATGGGTGAATCCGATCATAGCTGGTGCTCCGACAAATAATATGATCTATCTCCTTGCATCAGTGACAGCGGGCTTGGGACTCCTATATCCTCTTCTAGCTCCATTTCTGGGACTACTTGGTGGTTTTATTTCTGGTTCAGAAACCTCAGCGATTGCTATGTTTACAAGATATCATGTTGAAACAAGTAACCTGATTGCTGCTAACTCGATTGTTGTTGCAGCATCCAATGGGATTGGTGGAGGACTCGCAAGCGTGTTGAGTCCCGCAAAGATTCAGAATGCCGCAGCAGTCATTGATGAGATTGGAATCGAAGGAGAAGTGATTCGGTATGGTTTCGTTGTGGCTGTCCTAATGACATTAGTTACCGCTATTCTTACCTTACTTTGGGCGTTCACGTGATTTCATCAATCTTCGCAGCAAGAATGAAATCATTGTCAAATAAACCCTTGATTGCATGAGTCCAAAGAGTGAGCGTCACCTTATTCCAGCTGATGAATATGTCCGGATGGTGACCTTCCTGTTCTGCAATTTCTGCAACCTTATTCACGAAATCAATAGATTCCTTGAAGTTCTTGAATTTGAAGAGCTTCTCGATCTTGTCGATACTCCCTTCTGCTTTTCTCCAGCCAGGTACGACATCTAGCATCAGTTTGATTTTGCCCTTCTCTAATGGAGGTTGGTCTCCTCTGCATGGAACACACTTGAGTGAAGCGAGTTCTTTTTTCGATTTTGCCATTATATTTCAACAACACATCTATGGATACATAAATAACTATAGCTAATTAGCAGTTTTTGAAGATCTATACCAATAGTGCAAGCTGGCTGACAATTGTTTGGTATCTTTCGTTAGCAGCAACCCTCCATAGTTGAGCTAGTTCGGTTGCAAAATGAGGTTGAAATCTCCGAGAAAAAACACTTGCTGAATAGAATTCAGTGAAGCTCTCATTCTCATGTGTAATCGGATCTACAATTGTCAGAGGCTCTCCAAATGCTCCTCTAAATTGGTTGAATTGGAGTTGATCTATAGAGCTGTTCCTATAGGCGTCGATTATATTTCTCCAACAATGAGTGGTGTTACTGATGGTCGAAAAAATGGTTGAATTCATGTATAACCAAACCATATAGTCATCTTCTAATAGCGTATCAGTGACACCAATCTCTCCAGCTCTCATGGTCCAATTGAATTCGGAGTAGATAATATCATCCACCTCGCCTTGCACAAAATCAAACGCCTCAACACGAACTGGAAGTCGGGGGGAAAATTCCTCTTTAAGAAGAATTGACTGACCTTGCGGAGAAAATAGAAAATCAAGAAAGCTCTCTGCTTGGGTTATGTGGGTAGTTCCACTTGCTATTGCTACAGGAAATGGTTGGATTATGACCATATCCTTAAGATGGACTCGACTGATTGTTGATGGGAGGACTTCATCAGTTTGACCGCTGAATGCAGTCAAGACTGCTGAGATCTCTCCATTTTCTAATGCACTAAGTGTTTCATCATCAAAAAGGATCTGCGAATTTGCATAAAGTGCAGTTAGGTTTTGAATGCCATTATCCCAACCCTGCATCTTTGTGACAAGATGGTGAAATTGATGCTTCAACCATGTTGATTGTAGAAAGTCCATTCCAATCAGAGATGAATTCCTTTCAGAGGGCCAAAAATCCGGGATGAGTAGATCCTCTATCTTTTCAGGAGTCGAGATACCGTGGTAATCCAATAATGTTTCATTTACAAGTAGTTCGAATATAATAGGTCTTATTGAATAGCAACACCACATAAGCCGTTCTTCTGAATCTCCCTTCATTGGTACACCCGCGATTGAATCAGGAATCTCCGATGCATTTAGACTCGTTATCTCAGAAAGTGAATTCGATTGAGTAAGTGCATTAATTGTTGTTTCATCCCCCATCACTAGGTCGATTTCACCTGATTGAGAATATGAATCCCAAAAGTCAATTCCGGGATTATACCACTCAATATCACCTATATTGTTATTCTTCGCAAATGAGCTATTGAGAAATGCCTCTTCAATTTGATATGTTATCGAAACATCATCGCGAGAAAGAATATGCAGAGTTGTTTCAGGAGGAGGATTCGGTACTAAATATGGAATGAATATGATAGTTGCTGACACCAAAATCATGATGACGATGATGACATCTGTAGATTTCTCTTTGTTCAACTTCCCTCTCAACTTCGACAATTCTGTTCATCAATTATTTGGATTTTTTAATAAAAGAATCTACTTGTACCCAGAGAAAATCAGGAGCACCCTTCTCATCATTCTTGTCATTCGATTATATTAGTATAGTCTGTAAAAACTCAAAGCTGACCATTCAGTCGAACTTGTTAAATCCACAAATTGACTCTACAACCTAGGAGGAGATGTTTTGTCAAACGAAAGTGTTGAAACTGGCAAAGTACTCGGGAGTATCTACGGATCCCTAATCATTCTTCTTGCCGTACTGCTATTCATGTCCTCAATCTTTAGTGGACTTCTTCCAGACGCCGCGTTGAGGAGCTACTTTATCATCTATTTTGTGGGTACAATAATTGTCTTCATTGGCGCAGAGCTTGCAAGAGTATTACTGAAATCTGGAATAACCGTGGTTGGATTCTTTGTATTTCTTATCATGAACTTGCTCATGGTTATTTTTGCTGTAGCATTATTTGCTGACATTGTCACAACAGATCCTTTTGCTATTCAGCTACTTCTATTCCTCTTGATAGGAGCAGTTGCATGGTATATTGTACTAATTCTCCTTAGTATTCGTGACTGGAGAAAGAGTAGGTAGAATGAGCTAAGCCAGAATTGACATAGTCCTGGTGCATTGCACCTTCTTAGCGTGAGCTAGATGCTTTCTGCCTCTCACACAACATTCTTGTATAACAAGTATGAATGAATGATTAAGTGCATCAGCTCACTGGATGATAATTCGATGTCAAAAGGCAACCTGACTTATTGGCGGGGAACTAGTTTCTATATCAATCCAACATCACAATGTATGAATGACTGTCTATTTTGCGTTCGTAACTACGGAGAAGGTGTATTCGGATTCAATCTGCTACTTGAGAAGGATCCCAGTCCGGAAGAACTTGTGACTGCGATTGAAAACACCTGGAGTCCAGAATTTGATGATGCTGCTATTGTTGGATTTGGTGAACCACTTCTCAATCTCGATGCAGTTCTTGCTGGAATTAGAAAGATCAATGAATTGAGTGATGTCAATGTTAGGTTGAACACAAACGGACAAGCACTTCTAATTCATCCAACACGAGATGTTCCTCAAGAGCTGGCTGCTGCAGGACTCGATAGAGTCCAAATTTCGCTCAATGCTCCTGATTCCGATACGTATTTCCGACTTTGTAAACCAAAAATGGGTAGAGGAGCATATGAATCGATTCTTGAATTTACAGAGCGATGTAAACCTCTAATGAAAGTTGAATTGTCTGCAGTTGATATTCCAGGAGTAGATATTGAAGCTTGCCGAGGTCTCGCAGAACGTCTTGGAGTAGGATTTCGTGTTCGTGTTTTCAAAGGACCTGAAGGAGCATTGGAAGGAATCCTACGTACACTCACACCAAGTTGAACTTTTTAGATTGGACAACTATATTTGCAAGGCTGATGTGTTTGTGTTATGGCTCTTGCAAGAATAATAGATGGCATCTATGCTTGTACTGACGGAACCAATGGAGGGAATCATGGAGCAATCGTTCTTGATGATGAAGTCGTAATGATTGATGCAGGAATGATTCATCCGAAGAGTCGCATAACAAAGGAGTTCTTAGAGAAAGAAACTGGATTACCAATTCTAAAACTCGTGTTGACACATCATCATAGTGATCATGTTTTTGGAGTACAATCGTATGAACCTGTGACCCTCATAGCCTCTGAACCTACGAGAAGAAGTTGTGAGGAAAACCTGAGAAATGACTGGAAAATTGAAAATCTGAAGAAAAATTATGAACCATTTAAGGATGAACGTGCTGAGTTATGGGAATCATTGAATGACCTCACTATCAGATTACCAGATGTGGTTTTCCAGAATCAACTGACTCTTGGAAATAATGACGAATTAACAATCAAATTACTCGGCGGTCATACTGAAGGATCTACTATTGTCATATCGCATCTTCATGATACTATATTCATTGGGGATCTTGTATTCAATGGAACTTTTCCATACGGTGGGGATCGAACATGCAATCCAGATAGATGGATCTCAGGACTAGAAGAAGTTCTTTCATTAGGTCTTGATACAATCATACCGGGGCATGGTCCAGTCTGTGGATTGATTGATGTTGAAGAATATATTCAAGGATTATCAGATCTTAGAGCCAATGTCAAGGAGGCTCTGAATTCAGGAATATCTGTTGATGAATTCCTCGATTCTGACAGGATTCCCTCTCAGATAGCTTCAGGATCCGAGAGATTTGGATTGTGGACCTTGGAGCATTGGTATCGATTCTATGGATGATTGATTCTATGAAACTCTGGGAATCTACTCGGATTGGGGACCTCGATCTACCTAATCGATTAGTAATGCTAGCTACCCACATGAGCCATTGTGAGGAAAATGGAATAATCACTGACAGACTCATCAACTTTTACAGAGAACGGGCAAGGCACAAACCAGGGTTAGTAATTATTGGCGGATGCTACACAGAGCACCTTGGTATGAGTACCCCAACAATGATTGGTATTAGCAAGGATGAACACATTGAAGGCTTAAGAAATCTTGTCGACACAATTCATCAATTCAATGTTCCAGTTGCTGCTCAACTCTATCATGCAGGACGGTATGCACATTCTATTATCATAGGTCAACAGGCTGTATCAGCATCTACAGAAATGTGTAGACTAACTCGAGAAACTCCTCGTGCATTGACCATTGAAGAGATATCCCAGACAGTCGAGAATTTCGGACTAGCTGCAAGACGTGCAAAGGATGCAGGATTTGATTCAATTGAGATTATTGGCTCTGCAGGTTATCTCATCAACCAATTTCTTGCAGAAGCTACCAATAAAAGAACCGATGCATATGGTGGTAGCTTTGAGTCACGATCAAGATTTGCATTAGAAATTGTTGAGAAAGTAAGAAGTATAGTAGGTCCTAATTTCCCAATTTTATACCGTATGAGCGGAGAAGATTTTGTTCCTGATGGTCTCACGCTTGACGACAACAAGATTCTTGCCCCAAAACTAGTAGCACACGGTGTAGACTGTTTCAATATCACAGGAGGTTGGCACGAAACTAGAGTGCCACAGATTACTATGGATGTTCCTCGAGGTGGTTTCGCTTATCTTGCTGAAGGAATTGCTGAAGTTGTAGATGTTCCAGTGATTGCCTGCAATAGAATAAACAGTGTGAGTATTGCAGAACGAATCTTGTCAAGGGGAAAAGTCCAACTTATCGGTATGTCGCGTGGGTTGATTGCAGATCCAGAACTTCCAACTAAAGCAAAAACAGGTCGAAAGCAATTCACACGCCCCTGCATTGGATGTAATCAAGGATGCTTAGACAAAGTTTTCATGATAGAACCTGTGACCTGTGCAATTAATCCACTGGCTGGATATGAGGTTGAACGTACGCTGGGTCCAAAAAGTTCTGGAAATATTGCTATCGTTGGAGGAGGACCAGCTGGAATGGAATCCGCTCGCGTTCTTGCCATGCGGGGGTTCATTGTAACTATTTACGAGGAAAAAAGTCGCCT